>NZ_CP074074.1:3407500-3720000 GCF_045788535.1 Allotamlana fucoidanivorans
ATGATTTACTTACTCTGGTTAACAGAGTTGTTAATTGGTATTTAGAACGCCGCGGTAAAGAACGTTATTCTCTATCTAAAAAAGTAAAGAATGGCGTAAAAGGTGCTATAAAGTATATAAATGATTACGAAAAAGTAATTTCAGAACTAGCTATTGAAAATGGTTATGATTACGTGGTTTGCGGGCATATTCATCAACCAAAAAAAGAATATTTTGAAAATAAATATGGCAAAACAACTTATCTTAATTCTGGAGATTGGGTTGAAAACCTAACAGCTTTAGAATACCAATTTAAACGTTGGAAAATTTATAACTTCAACAAGGATAAGCTGGCTCCTTTTATAGTTCATGATGAAATAGAAGATATGGAAGTAAAAGATTTAATAGCCGCTATTACCATAGTTCAAAACAAGTAATACACTTTATTTTGCCTCAATTAATTAAAGCAAAGCTTCTTTTAAAATGGTAACAGGATGTTTTGCTATACGTTGTGTTCCATCTTTAATTTGATGCCTGCAACTGGTTCCATTGGCCGCTATGATGGTATTGGCACATGCTTTTCGTACGGCAGGAAACAACGTTTGCTCTCCCACAATCATACTTACTTTATAATGTTCTTTTTCATAACCAAAACTTCCAGCCATACCACAGCACCCACTAGGAATAATGGTTACCTTATAGTTTATAGGTAAATTGAGCACGGTAAAACTCGATGCCTGGTTACGCAAGGCTTTTTGGTAACAATGTCCATGAAACTTTATAGTTCTATCTTCAGACGTAAATTGTTCCGATGTTATATGCCCCAAGGCAATTTCTTCCTGTAAAAATTCTTCAATTAAAAATGTGTTTTTAGCAATGGCTTCAACAGCTACCTTATCATCTGCCAATCTTAAATATTCGTCTGTAAACGTTAAAATTGCCGAAGGTTCAATACCCAATAGAGGTGTTTTTTCTGAAATAATAGTTTTAAATATACCAACATTTTTATTTGCGCAGGCTTTTGCTTGCTTTAAAAGCCCTTTAGATAAAAATGTTCTACCAGACGCTTCATGGCTTACCATTTTCACTTCATAATTTAGAGCTTCTAATAACTGAATAGCATCAATACCTATTGGCGTGTCTAAATAATTTGTAAACTCATCATTAAATAAATAAACGGTTTTTATATACGTTTTTGCTTTAGGTGATGTATTAAACGCTTGATACACTTTTGATAAGCTTTTTGAAGTTATTAAAGGGAAACTTCTACTAGGCGCTATACCGAACATTTCTTTTATCAATGGCGAGGTAACATTATTAGCAAACATGAAGTTACTGAAGTGTGGAAAAGTACTTGCTAACTTATTCAATTGGGTATTGTATGCAAATAATTTAGTTCGTATTGAAACCCCATTTGCTTTTTGGTACTGATAGAGAAATTCTGCTTTTAAACTTGCTACATCTACACTGCTTGGACATTCACTAGAGCAGGCCTTACAGCTCAAACATAAATCAAAAACCTGCTTAAGTTCTTGATGATTGAATTTATTTTCCTTTTCTGAATGTGTTAAAAACTCTCGTAAAGCATTAGCTCTTGCTCGCGTAGTGTCCTTTTCATTTCTCGTAGCTCTGTAACTAGGGCACATGGTTCCGCCAAACTCGGAAAGTTTTCTGCAATCACCAGAACCATTACATTTCTCAGCAGCTCTAAGAATCCCTAAGGAATCTGAAAAATCCAACACCGTTTCAATCTCTGGTTCTACTCTATCGGGTTTATAGCGTAAAGCGTCATCCATAGGATGGGCATCCACAATTTTCCCAGGATTAAAAATATTATGCGGATCAAAGCTATACTTTATCTTCTTAATTATTTGATAATTAGCTTCACCAATCATCAGCGGAATAAATTCAGCCCGCACAATCCCATCGCCATGTTCACCACTCATTGACCCCTGATACTTTTTCACTAAATGTGCAATATCGGTTGTTATTTTTCTAAAAAGATGTACATCTTCCCTCTTTTTAAGGTTTAAAATGGGGCGTAAATGGATTTCTCCAGCACCAGCATGCGCATAATAAACGGCATTTTGCTCATACCGTTCCATAAGACCGGTAAATTCTGAAATATATTGTGCCAAATCGGGTAATGCCACAGCAGTATCTTCAATACAAGCTACCCCTTTTTTATCACCAATAATATTCCCCAGTAAGCCCAAACCCGCTTTTCTTAAATCTAAAGCCTTGATGATATCTTTACCTCTTAAAACAGGATAAGCATAACTAAAGCCAGAGTCTTTAATCTCTTCAATGAGTTTATCTGCAAGCGTTTCAACCACTTCCTCTGTATCTGCTTTAACTTCACACATTAAAATAGCCACAGGATCTCCCTCAATAAAAAATCTATTTTCTTGCTGGGTTTTATTATGTTTTGTACAATCTAAAATGGTTTTATCCATCATTTCACAGGTGTACAAATTATGTTTCATTACAGGTTGCACGGCCAACAAACATTTTTCAATGCTTTCAAAATGTGCGGCCACCATAATACTCTCTTTGGGTGGTAGCTTATCTAATTTTAGGGTTATTTGGGTAGTAAATGCAAGCGTTCCTTCACTTCCAGAAAGCAATTCACACATATTAAACGGCGTGTCTGAATTTGAAAAAATACTTGAGCTAATAAGTTTATCTATAGCATACCCCGTATTTCTTCTATGTATTTCAGGCTTTGGAAAATTTGATAAAATTTGTTCTTGAACGGCTTTAGACTTTAATTCGTGATAAATTGTCTTATATATTGTCCCTTCTAAATTGGTTTGTTTAGTCTTTTCTAAGAAATCTTCTTCAGATAGCTTGCCAAAAACAACGGTACTACCATCACTTAAAATAGTACGCATTTCAACAACTTTATCTCTAGTAACTCCGTACTGTATTGAGGTTGTTCCTGATGAATTATTCCCTACCATCCCTCCTATCATACAACGATTAGAGGTAGATGTATTAGGAGCAAAAAACAAACCAAATGGTTTCAGGTAATTATTAAGCGCATCTCTAACCACACCTGGCTGTAGGGTAACGGTTTGTTCTTGCGCATTTAAAGTAATAATATTAGTAAAATACTTTGAAACATCAACTACTATACCCTCACCCACACACTGGCCTGCCAATGATGTTCCTGCGGTTCTGGGAATTAATGACGTATTGTTTGTTTTAGCAAAGTCAATCAACAATTGGATATCGTCTTCATTTTTTGGATAAGCAACCGCTTGAGGCACTTTTCTATATACAGAAGCATCGGTTGCATATATGGCTTTTGTTAAGGAATCAATATATAATTCTCCTGAAAGTTTTGACTGTAAGGCTAGTAAGGACATCGTTTAAACTTTAATACAAGGATACGTAAAAATCCTATTTATTTTAATGGATTTCATGCCATACTTCCTAAAAAAGATTATATTTATCCTAACTAACATTTAAAAAATTCAATCTTATGAAAAAATTAATCGTAGGTATTTTTTTAATATCATCATTTGCTCTGAGCGCTCAGGAAATTGGACTTCGGTTTGGGGAAGTGTCTGGTAAAAATAATGTTGCTGTTGATGGTGTATTCCATACAGGAGGCAGTAGAATTCATGCCAATGTATCATTTGGTGATGGTGTTGGGTTAGATGCCCTTTGGGATCTAATCTACAAACCCTTAGGCGAAGATAAATTTAATTGGTATGTAGGTGTAGGGCCTTCTGCTTACTTTGGAGATGACTTTTTATTAGGCGCAAGTGGAGAAATTGGACTAGAATATGTTTTTGAGGCTCCTATTTCTATTGGACTAGACTATCGTCCTACTTTTTGGATTGTTGAAGATACAGATATGGATTGGGGAGGTTTTGGTTTAAATATTAGATATAGATTTAACTAAAATAACTTCACTAGTAAATTTTTCATAAAGGCCCCTTAATTAGAGGGCTTTTTTTATGTTTGAGATAATCTATTCTTTTTATATTACAGGTTATAACTAAAACCAATGATATGATACGTTCTTTTTCTATTTGGGTATTGATTACTATAATGTTCTTTAGTTGTCAATTTAATCAAAAAAAGAGCGTAGAAAACCATGATTTATTTCAAAAAAGCACAATTTCAAAACCTATTTCATTTGATTTGGATGCCATAAAAACAAGAGACACCCTAAGAGCCATCGTTTTAAGTGGTCCCACCAGTTTTTTTGTTTACAAAGGCGAAAGCATGGGTTTTGAGTATGACCTTCTTCAACAATTAGCTAAAGAATTGAACCTAAGTTTAGAAATTATAGTGGCTCCTAATTTTAATGTTTTGGGAGAATGGTTAAATAGCGGAAAAGGCGATATTGTAGCGCATAATTTCACACCCACCAAAACAAGAAAAGAAAAGTTCACGTTTACAAATTACCTATATCTTACCAAACAAGTTCTTGTGCAACGTAAACCTGATAACTGGCGGAACTTAAAACTACATCAAATTGAAAATATGCTAATAACGGACGCCATTGATCTGATTGGTGACACGGTAAACGTACGTAAATATTCTTCCTATAAAATGCGTTTAGAAAATTTTATGGAAGAAACAGGTGGTCATATTCACATCAATGAAGTTGATGCTACGCTTACCACAGATGAGTTAATCGGCATGGTGGCAGCAGGAGATCTTAAATATACCATAGCCGATAACACCATAGCTGAAATGCATGCCATTTATTTTAAAAATATTGATGTTTCTACCCCCATAAGTCTGTCTCAAAAAGCATCATGGGTTATACGACGAAACGCACCTCAACTTCAAAAGGCTTTAAATACATGGATACAAAAACTTAGGAAAACTACAGATTATTATGTTATTTATAATCGCTATTTTCAAAATAGTAGAATTATAAAAAAGCATGTAAACAGTGATTATTATTTAACGAAAACCAAGCAATTAAGTCCGTATGATGATTTAATAAAAAAGTATTCTGAAAACTTACCTTGGGATTGGGTTATGCTGGCCAGTCAGATATTTCAAGAATCAAGATTTGATCCGAAGGCACAAAGTTGGGCAAAAGCACAAGGTTTAATGCAAATTATGCCTAGTACAGCTAGAGAATTAGGAATTGAAGATACCTCTCACCCCGAAGAAAGTATAAAAGCAGGCACTTTTTATCTATTAAAGCTTTGGAACAAATGGGATACTGTTGAAGATTTTGACACCAGACTAAAGTATACTTTAGCTAGTTATAATGCGGGGTTAAACCATTTAAAAGATGCAGTAACCCTAACAAAAGCGGAAGGATTAGACCCCAACCATTGGCAAAATATTGAAGCATCTTTATTAAAATTAACCTACCGAAAATATTTCTCAAGAAAGGATATAAAATATGGATATATTCATGGTATTGAGCCTGTAAATTATGTCAAAGAAATTTTTGAACGCTACAATTTATATATACAACTTCTTGACACTGCTGAATAAAAAACACACCTATTTATTAGCCATCTATAGGACCTCTAAATTCATATAAAAAGAATATATTTTCTATTTAGATTTATTAAGGTTTCACCTTACATTTGTTGCCTTACAAATATACACCCCACGATCTAAACTCTTGTTTATATCGTATAAATTAATAGGAAACTTAAAAAAACAACTTTATGAAAAAATTATTTGTTTTATCATTAATCGTATTTGGATTTACCCTTACAACGAATGCTCAAGAAATTTCAAAAAATGCTTTAGGACTCAGACTAGGAGATAGTGATGGTTTTGGAGCCGAAGTATCATGGCAGCATGCATTGGGTGGCAATAATAGGTTAGAAGTTGATTTAGGATGGAGAGATAGTAGAAATTACGACGGTTTCAAACTAACAGGCCTATACCAATGGGTATGGCTTCTAGATGGAAACTTTAACTGGTATGCTGGTGCTGGTGGAGGTTTAGGATCTTATAGTTTTGAAGACAAATTTGGTTATAGATCTTCTGACACTTTCGTTTTTCTTGCTGGTGATATAGGAATTGAGTACAATTTTAACATCCCTCTTCTGTTATCTTTAGACTTCAGACCAGAAATTGGTTTTGGAGACGAAACATACAATAACAATGATTTAGATTTTGATATTGCGTTAGGTATTCGATTCCAGTTCTAAAAAAAATTCAATGTATTTTTTAATAATAGGCCTGCAATGGTATTGCAGGCCTATTTATTTTTAAACGGTTATGTGTTTATCTTCTTAAATGACCAAACACTTGGCCAATGTATCTTCATAAATGGCTTCATACTGTGGCACTATAGTGTGTAAATCAAATTTTTTAGATTGCTTAATGGCATTAGCTTTAAACATTTTTAAGCGGTTTTCATCACTTAAAATATACAATGCATTTTTTGTCATATCGTCAACATCACCTACATTACTTAAAAAGCCCGACATCCCATGAACGTTAACTTCTGGAATCCCTCCTGTATTACTAGAAATTACTGGTACACCAGAGGCCATGGCTTCTAACGCTGCTAAGCCAAAACTCTCTGTCTGTGAGGGTAATAAAAACAAATCACTAAAACATAAAATTTTATCAATTTCATTACTTTTTCCAAAGAAAACCACCTTATCTAAAATGCCTAATTCCTGACAGCGAAGTTCTACTTTTTCTTTCTCGGGGCCTTCGCCTATAAACATCAGTTTAGCGGGCATTTCTTTCTGAATGCTATAAAAAACACTAATCACATCCTGAACACGTTTTACTGGCCGTAAATTACTTATATGCGTAATAATTTTTTCGTCATCTTTCGCCATCATGCCTCTTTGGCAATCTGTAAACCCTTGTCCGTTATGTTTTTCTAAATCTATAAAATTAGGAACAACATATATATCATTTTTAATATCAAACAAACGTAATGTATCATCCTTTAAACTTTGAGAAACGGCAGTTACAGCATCTGATTTATTAATACTAAAGGTTACCGCTGGCTTATAAAAAGGGTGGCTGCCTACCAAAGTGATATCTGTACCATGTAAAGTGGTTACTATTGGGACATAAATACCTTCTTCTTGTAACATCTTCTTGGCCATGTATGCGGCGTAGGCATGTGGGATAGCATAATGCACATGTAAAATGTCTATTTGATGGAGTTTTACCATGTCAACCAACTTACTAGATAATGCTAACTCATAAGGTTGATAATGAAACAACGGATATTCTGGAACATTCACCTCATGATAGTGTACATTATGACTAATTAACTCTAACCTAACAGGTTGGCTATACGTAATAAAATGAATCTCATGACCACGTTTAGACAGTTCTAAACCTAATTCTGTTGCCACAACACCACTACCTCCAAACGTTGGATAACAAACTATTCCTATTTTCATTATTATGCTTTTGTATGATATCTTAATAAGTCAATAATTCGTCTTAAAAACTTACAGTAACATCCATTAATTTTTTTAATCAACTATGGCTTCATAGATAAACCGTTGAATTTCAGTTCTAATATTTTCTCTTAATAATAAGTTTTTACCTGCTCTTGGATAGGTTCTATTTGCCAAAAACACATAAACAATTTCTTCTTCTGGATCGGCCCATGCATAAGTTCCTGTAAATCCTGAATGCCCAAAACTTGTCATTGAGATGCAGCCACAGGTAGGACCATCATCCTCTAGTTGTGGTTTATCAAAACCGACACCTCTTCTATTGTCTTCACTACAAAAATAGCAGGTATTAAATTTATCAATGGTCTCTGGTTTTAAAAATCGCTTACCCCCATAATATCCTTTTTGTAAATACATTTGCATAATTTTTGCCACATCATTAGCATTACTAAAAACACCTGCATGACCACCAATACCATTTTGCATAGCTGCCCCCATATCATGTACATACCCATGTACTTTTTGATATCTGTAATAGTCATCAATCTCTGTAGGTACAATTTTTTTACTGCTTATTTTATGATACGGATTATACATGGTATAATTTGCCCCTAAGGGTTCATAAAAATGTGCCTCCGTTAATTGCTCTAACGTTCTGTCATAGTGGTACTCAATAAACTCTTTTAAAATATAATAAGGAAAATCACTGTAACGGTATTTTAATCGGTCTAGCAACTCAGACTCTCTAATTATTTTTGGGATAGAATCCTGATAGTCTGTTCTTAAAAATAGATTTTTTGATACTTCAATATTAAACTCTGCACTGCGCTTTGCTCTGTAATATTTAGGACTTGGTTTTTTAGTTTCTAAATCAAGAGTATTGTAATAAAATGGTTCCCAAGGTCTTAACCGCGCATAATGAGACAACATGGCTTTTAATGTAATATTTTCTTTATTTGATCCCTTATATTCTGGTAAAATTTCAGATAATTTGGTATCTAAACTCACAACACCTTGCTCTTCAAGTTCCATAAGTAAGGGTAAGGTGGCCAATATTTTCGTTAACGACGCAACGTCATAAATATCATCAAAACCTATTTTTTCTTTGCCTTCATACGTGTGTTTTCCAAAATTTTTGTTGTAAATCACTTTTCCTTTTCTGGCAATCAATAGTTGAACACCTGGAGTCATTTCATTTTTAATCGCATAATTTACAAGAGAATCTACTTTTTTTAACTTCTCTGAACTCATTCCAACGCGCTCAGGAATAGTATAACTAAGACGTTTTAATTCATTGGTATAAATTCCTGAAAACTTTGTAAAATAATCGCCCACTGAAACTGGCAAATGCCCTTTTGAAGGTAAGGCTCCAAAAAGAATTTGAGCAGATTTTTCTTGTGCTGTTTTACTATTTTGATAACTAACTACAATGCTTTCAATATTATCAATACGCTTTAAATCCGACAAGGCATAGGGTTTTACAAAAACGTTAAGTATCACCTTATGGGTTTCTGCAATACTATCAATCCATTCTAGCTGTTCTTCAGAGAACTCATAAGCTTTCCATGGATTAGCGTTTGAACGGTGAAAACCAATAATTACCGTGTTATATACTTGTAATTTATTTTTTAAGTCCTCCAGAGAGTCGCCTTGTAAAGCATGAACCTTCCCGAATTTTTTCAATGCATTAAAAAATGGTATACCTGAATCATCTCCAAGCTCAATATAGGCTATTGTTTTTGTCTCTAGGTCTCTCAACGGCAGTAGATCCCCTTCATTTTTAACTATGGTAATGGCATTTTCAAATAATTCCTCATTAAGCACATCATCTTTTAAACGGTTAAGATCTTTTGATAAATCAGCAATAGCAACTGGTTTATAGTTATGTAAGCCTACTTTATATTTGGCCTGAAGAATCTTTTTTACAGAGTATGCCAACCTACTTTCACTGATATCCCCTTTTTTATAGGCTTCAATAATTTTTGAGGTACCAATACCAACATCTTCAGACATAAGCATAACATCATTACCCGCTTTAAATGCCGCTAAATCTATATCGCTCGTTTCATCAAAATCTGCAGCACCTTTCATGGTCAAGGCATCGGTAAAAATTAACCCTTGAAAACCTAATTGGTTCTTTAAAATATCGGTCACTATGTGGTGTGATAATGACGATGGAGAATTTTCCTTAGCTTCTAAACTCGGTACATTTAAATGAGCCACCATAACACTGGATAAACCAGCTTTTATGAGCTGTTTGTATGGATATAATTCTACTGAATCAATCCGCTTTTCATCAAAATGTATTGTTGGTAAGGTTTTGTGCGAATCTTGATCTGTATCACCATGCCCCGGAAAATGTTTCGCGTTTGCCAAAACACCACTGCCTTGCATGCCTTTCATAAAAGCTAGTGCCTTCTGCGTAACGTCATCACGACTTTCTCCAAAAGATCTATTACCTATAATTGGGTTTTTAGGATTCGTATTTATATCTACTACGGGTGCAAAATTAAAATGTACCCCTAAACGTTTGCAGTGCTCACCTATTTGTTTCCCTGTTTGTTCTACTAATTTATTATCCTTTATCGCCCCTAAAGTCATATTCCACGGAAAGGCATAGGTTGAATCAAGTCTCATGCTCAATCCCCATTCAGCATCCATACCAATAAGCATTGGTAACTTAGATAAGGCTTGTAATTCATTATTCAATTTAGCCTGACGGTATGGTCCTCCATTGGAATAAATAATCCCACCTATATGATGCTCCTTTATGCCTTTAACAACTTTTATCTTGGATTGAGCATCTAGATTTGACATGACCTGAACCATGTATAACTGCCCTACTTTCTCCTTTAAAGACATGCTATTGTAAACACTATCTACCCATTTCTCTTGAGCAGCAACATCTTTTGATAGCAAAGGATTTATGTTTTTTTGACTGAAACTTAAAACAGTACAAAGCAGGCTTAAAATTGATATATAGATATGGCGCATATGGATTAATTATAAGGTTTTAATAGCTAAGAAACACTAATAATCATGCCAAAATAACACTTTTTAAAAGAAGATAAAAAGTCTTTAAGATAGATTTATATTTAAATAGGATATCGTTACTTTATAAAACGACTATGCCAACTTTCACTAGCAGGCACTTCCCAATTTTCATTGAATTCCTTAATATTAGCCACCAAATTATTGAAGACAATGGTGTTTTTAGATACGGCTTTGTCTTTGGCCATTTTTCTAAAATCAGTTAAAGACTTATACGCTATATATGCGCCTTGTTTGTAGGATACATTCATTTTATCCATCAAATCTACGTTGTAATCTTGTTCTAATTGTTGAATAAAATGAACGGAGGCGTCTATAGAACAACCCGTTGCCACATTCATGCTTTGATTTAACCCTAAAACAATAAAACGCTTATATTTAACAACATAACCCGCTTGTAAATCACCTCCATGAGCTGTCCAGTTTTCAATAAACGTTTCAAGCTTTGATTGTATTTCCTCTAATTCTTCTTCAGTAAACGAGCGGTTGGCTTGATAAATCCAAACCCGTGATTCTTCTGGTAATGTATTGAAATCTACTAGCATGTTTTCTTTTTTTAGTCTCAAGTATATGTTTTACAAATCCTGAGCGTTAGCAATAAGTTCTGCGATGTCTAAAACAGCAACAGCATTTTCTTTTTCTTTGGCTTTTACACCGTCTGTCATCATGGTATTACAAAACGGACATCCGGCAGCAATAATCTCTGGTTTGGTTTCCAGAGCCTGTTCTGTACGTTCTATATTTACTTCCTTATCCCCTTTTTCAGCATCTTTAAACATTTGTGCGCCTCCAGCACCACAGCATAATCCGTTACTTTTACACTTTCGCATTTCAACTAATTCAGCTTCCAACTTTTGAATCAGCTCACGTGGTGCCTCATAAACATTATTAGCACGCCCTAAATAACACGGGTCATGGAAAGTGATTCGCTTACCTTTAAATCTACCACCCTCAACCGTTAATCTGCCTTCTTCAAATAATGACTTTAAAAACTGTGTATGATGTAGCACCTCATAATGACCGCCTAAACCTGGGTATTCGTTTTTTATGGTATTAAAACAATGCGGACAAGCAGTAACAATCTTTTTAATATCATAGGCATTTAAAACCTCAATATTGGTAGCAGCCTGCATTTGAAATAAAAACTCATTTCCTGCGCGCTTGGCTGGATCTCCAGTACAGCTTTCTTCAGCACCTAAAACAGCAAAGTCTACATTCGCCTTATTTAATAATTTCACAAAGGCTTTTGTAATTTTTTTTGCTCGGTCATCAAAACTTCCAGCACATCCCACCCAAAACAGTACTTCGGGTTGTTTGCCTTGCCCCATATATTCGGCCATTGTTGGTACTTTGAGTAGATTGCTCATGTGATACATTATGTTTTTTGCGTTAGGGATTGAGCTATTGTTGGAGCTCCTTGAAAAGAGCGACTTGCGAAAGCCCGACCCTTGTGGTAACGCCCTTATTATATAATTATTCGTTTTTCCAGTTTAGCCTATCCATTTGATTGTAAGGCCACGGTGCACCATTGTTTTCTATATTGGTCATCATAGTATTAAGCTCTGCTGGTGCAGCAGATTGTTCCATAACCAAATACCGGCGCATATCTAAAATGATAGATAATGGATCTATACTTACAGGACAAGCCTCTGTACAGGCGTTGCAGGATGTACAAGCCCAGAGTTCTTCTCTTGTTATATAATCATCAAGAAGTTGTTTACCATCCCCCTTAAACTCGCCATTATTTGCATCTATATTTTTACCCACCTCTTCCAGACGATCTCTGGTATCCATCATAATTTTACGCGGTGATAATTTTTTGCCGGTTAAATTTGCAGGACATTCACTGGTACAACGTCCGCACTCTGTACAGGTGTAAGCATTGAGTAATTGTACCCAATTTAAATCTTGTACATCACTAGCGCCAAATTTTTCTGGAATATCATCCTCACCACCTTCAGCGGGAGCTGCAAACGGATCGGCATCAGGATCCATCATCATTTTTACTTCATTGGCTACCGCCTCTAGGTTATCCATTTGTCCTTTAGGTTGTAATTTTCCGTAAAATGTATTTGGAAACGCCAGTAAAATATGTAGATGCTTTGAAAAATATAAATAGTTTAAAAAGATGAGAATACCAATAATATGCAGCCACCAGGCACCTCTTTCTATAAGATGCAGTCCATTTTCTGGCATACCTTCAAAACAGGGTGCTATAAACTGACTTATAACATTTCCTGAGTTTAAACTTTGAAATTGTGAATCGGTAGCATTCATAACTAAAAACAGAGTCATTAATACCACTTCAAAATACAGAATTAAATTACCATCTTGTTTAGGCCATCCTGACATTTCACTTTTCATGAAACGTGCTAATTTGATAACATTTCTTCGTACCCAAAATACGGTTACTGATACTAAAACAAGACAAGCTAAAACCTCAAACGTTCCTATTAAAAAACCATACACGGAAATGGGCAATACTTTTAATCCTATACGATGTGTACCAAATAAGCCATCAAGAATGATCTCTAAAACTTCAATATTTATAATAATAAAACCAATATAAACAATGACGTGCAGCACCCCAGAAACAGGACGACGCACCATTTTGCTTTGCCCCAAGGCAATCCTAATCATGTTTTCCCAGCGCTGAGATTGATTATCTGACACGTCAATATCTCTACCTAGTTTTATGTTTCGAATAAGCTTTTTTACATTTTTAGCAAAATAGCCTATCCCTAAAACGAGTATAACGGCAAATAAAACGTTGGAAATATATGACATGATTATTCAGTTTCTTCACCCTCTTGATATGGAATTTCTTTTTTTGAAAGAATTCTAAAATATCGTTTTGGATGTAATTTTATATCACGTAATAAGGCCTCAAGTTCTTGACTAGCCCCTTGAAGATTATTATAAAGCGCCTCATCTTTAAGTAATTTACCCATTGAGCCCTCACCTTTCTCCATACCAGCCAAAACACTATTTAAGGTTTGAAGCGTCTTATTTAATGAGGTAACCGTTTGGCCAATTTCTGCATTTTTTAATTCTTCTGACAATGCCGCCAAATCAGCACTTGTGTTTTTAAAATTCTCAAGAATGGCAGCAATATTCTCATCATTTTTATTGAGCAAACCATTCACTGAATTAGAGGTATACTTTAACGATTTTAAGGCTCCATTTAACTCTGCGATGGTAGCCTTTAACCCTTTTTCAGAATTGTCTTTCACTAACTCATTCATACTTATTAAAAGCGTATCTGTTGCTCTTAATGTAGAATTTAATTCACTACTAATACCCGAAAAATTCTTAGACAAACTAGTTACCAAACCAGGCTCTACGTAAGATTGTATAACATCGCCTGACTGAGCAATTTCTCCATCATTTTCAACAAGGATGGCTAAAGCGCTCCCTCCCATAAGTCCCGTTTCGTAAAGTTTAACCCTACTGTTTTTTGAAAATTTTAATTGACTGTTTACAGCAAAAGTCACCCTTGTTTTACCAGAGTCATAGTCATAGGCAATATCCTTAATTTTACCAACCACATTACCTTTAACCGTCACCGCCGAGGACTTGGAAAGTGCATTATATTCAAACTCTGTATAATATATATTTGAAGAATCTAGTAAATTTTGACCTTTTAAATAATTAAACCCAACTATAAAAAGTGCGATGCCTAATATAACTAGAATACCTGTTTTAACTTCTCTTGTTACTTTCAAAATAGCTTAATTTGAAAAGCAAATTTAATATAAATTTGAAAAGAACACGCTTAATTTGCAACTGATTTTAACGCCTCGGTCAATGCTATTTTATGACCATCTTTAAAAGCAACGATAAAACAGGACGTATAACCTTTTTGTTTTGCCTCTTGTTCAAGCTGCTTTATCATGGAATAATTTGAAGTGTTTCCATAAAAATACTTATATAAATTACCTTGCTTCTCTTTAGATACACCTTGTAACCCCTTAAAGTTAAAAGGTGCTGTATCTATCGATTTTGAACTTGCAGCAATTTGTACTTTAAACGTAATGTTTGTGTTTATAGCAGACTCTGATGCTTTATTAGTCATTAAGGCCAAATTACCCACATTGGAATCTATACTTTTCTTATACTCTAAAACAGCATCAGCAATAGATTTTGATATTTGCTGTTGCCCTTTTTTAGAATTTAAATAAGCTCCTTCTTTTTTATACGTTAAAAACCCTGTTTCTACCAAAACACTTGGCATCACTGTTTGATGCAATACTATGAAGCCCGCCTGCTTAACGCCTCTATTCTTCCTTTTTAAAGTATTGGTAAACTTATCTTGTATTAAACTGGCCAACATAATACTTTGATCTAAATATTCTTCTTGGCTTAAAAGGATACTCATTACCGATTCTGGTGAATTAGGATCAAAACCAGCATAATTTTCCTCATAATTATCCTCCATAAAAATTACAGAATTCTCTTTTTTTGCAACCTCAAAATTAGTTTTATTCCGATGGGTTCCTAAAACAAAGGTTTCTGTGCCATGGGCTGCAGAATGATGTGAATTACAATGTACCGACACAAACAAATCTGCATTAGCTCTATTGGCTATTTGCCCTCTAACAAATAAATCTATAAATGTATCTGTCTTGCGGGTATAAACTACTTTTATATCAGGATGACTTTCAAGCATCTTACCAACGGCTAAAACCACCTTTAAGGCAATATCCTTTTCTTTAAAACCATTCCCAATATTACCTGGGTCATTTCCACCATGACCAGCATCTAAAACAACTACAAACTTTTTATTGCTAGGCACTTCATTATCAACGGTAACAAATGAAGAGCAAAGTAAAACACTTATTAGAGATACGAAAATGGCTAATTTATACGTTTTCATGAGGTAAATTCTTTTTAGTTTTAAACACTAACTCTCCTAAATCAATACTATTTTATTTTTTTAGAAACATTAACAAGTTGTAATCTATGAACTTAGCGAATAAAAAAACTCGGTCTATCTATCAAACTCTTTGAGAGCTGTTTTTATTTTAATTTTTTAATTGAATATTAAATCAATCACAGAAAAATATATGTAATTTTGGCTTTTCAAAAACCGAGCCATACTTTTACAAAAATACATTTAAAAGCGTTGCACACAAACAACTTTAAAATACTTTTTGCGCTAAGTTTTACAGTGTTTATTAACATGTTAAGCTTCGGTCAAGACATCCCTAAAAAGGAAAAAAAAATAGACCGACTGGTCATAGAGACCCAAGAAAAAGATTCGCTTAGTGTTACTTCTGATAGTCTTGCATTAACTGAAATTTCAGAAAAAAGCCAAGACACTACCATAATTGATACTATCATCCCTAAAAAAGAGCTTTTAGAGAATGTTGTAGATTATCATGCTGACGATTATACCAAATTCAATCAGAAAGAACATAAACTCTACTTATATAATCTGGCCAGAATTGAGTATGGAGACATGAAAATTGAAGCAGGAGATATTACTATTGATTATAATAAGAATACGGTATATGCTAAAGGCATTGTTGATTCTACAGGTGCTTATGAACAAAAACCTGTTTTTTCTCAAGGTAGTAATGTGGTTGAGCCCGATTCTATTCTTTTCAATACTGAGACTAAAAAAGCGCTTATTTATAATTCTCAAACAGAACAAGGAGATGGTACTGTAATTGCATCAATTACAAAAAAAGAGAATGACTCTGTTTACTTTATTAAAAATGCTAAATATACAACTGCCGAAGACCTTGAAGATCCTGATTATTATATAAAGCTTAGAAAAGCAAAGGTGGTACCAGGAAAAAAAATTGTAACAGGTTTAGCCAACATTTTTATATATGATGTACCTACCCCTGTTGGATTGCCTTTTGGTTTTTTTCCACAAAGTGAGACTCAAACCTCGGGTATCATTTTACCTACTTTTGGAGAACAAAATGATCGGGGTTACTTTCTTCAAAATGGAGGATATTATTTTGCTATTAGTGATTATGTAGATTTAACTGCTTTGGGTGATTATTACACCAACGGTAGCTATGCGTTAAGAATGGAAAGTACTTATGCTAAGCGCTATAGGTTTCGAGGTAATTTTGGGTTTAGGTATGAAAACTTAATTGTAAGTGAACGTGGTTTTCCAGACTATGCTAACAGTACCATTTATAATCTTCGATGGTCGCATAGTCAAGACTCAAAGGCTAACCCTAGCTCTAGGTTCTCTGCATCAGTAAACTTAGGTAGTAGCAAATATTATCAATTATCACAAAACAATAGTAATGTTGGTAACCGTTTAAACAACAACTTATCTTCTTCTATATCTTACTCTAAAACATTTTCAGGAGAACCGCAAGTTAATTATAGCCTTACTGCCACCCATTCACAAAACACACAAACTCAGGTTATCAATATGACGCTGCCTACATTTCAAGGTAGTGTTGGCAGAATGTATCCGTTTGCAGCAAAAGATGGTTCAAAAAAAGGAATTTTTCAGAATATAAATTTCCAATATAATGTGCGTGGGGAAAACAGAATTCAAACCACAGATTCTTTATTTTTTAAAAAGGAAATGTTTGATGATGCCAAGGCTGGCTTTCAGCATACCATTCCGTTAACAACCAACTTCAAAGTATTTAAACATTTTAGTATCAGTGCTGGAACTAGTTATAATGAGGTTTGGACCTTTAAAACGATTGAAAAAGCATACAATCCTATTGCCGAAACTGAAGTAGTTACCGACATTAATGGCTTTGATGCCTTTAGAACCTATAATTTTAGCACAAGTTTAGGTACCACCGTTTATGGAATGTTCAATTTTGAAAAAGAAGGAAAAGATTCAAAAATTAAGGCCATAAGGCATGTTATGCGCCCCTCTGTAAGCTATAACATCAATCCGTCATTCAGCAAATACTATGATTCTTATGAGGTTATAGACGCCGATGGCACTACGAGAAGTGAAGTAGAGTACACCCGATTTGAAGGCGGTATTTTTGGAACACCTAACAAAACCTTTTCTAGTAGTGTAGGGCTTTCGCTTTCTAATAATTTTGAAGCCAAAGTAAGAGATAAAGATAGTACGGCTACTGAAGCCAAAAAAATCATACTACTCAACAACTTAAATTTTTCAACAGCTTATAATATTGCCGGAGATTCACTCCAATGGAGCCCTGTAAGAATGAGTGGTGGCACACAGTTTTTTGATAATAAACTGAGTATCAATTTTGGAGCCACTTTAGATCCTTATGCGTTAGACAATAATAACAACAGAATTGATAAATTTAATATTGAGAATGGGGGGAGCCTCTTTAGGTTGACCAGTGGTAACTTAACCGCAAGTTGGTCTCTTTCAAATAAAAACAAGAAAAAGGGTGATGAAGATGATGACAGGTTAGAAGAAAATCTTCGTGGTGGAGGTAGAGCCGATGATTTGTTTGGTGTGTCTGATGATTATTCCAACCAACAAATGGGTAAAAAGAAAGACGATAAAGACAAACCACCCTCTGAGCTTTACAAACATAAAATTCCTTGGAGTTTAAGGCTGGCTTATGCTGTAAACTACTCAAATAACAGAAGGCAAAATGAAATATCGTCGCATTCACTAATGTTTTCTGGTGATATTGAACTCACAGACAAATGGTCTATTGGGGGATCTTCTGGTTATGATTTTAAGAATTTTGGTTTTACACCTACACAACTTCGTTTTGAACGCGATTTAATGAGTTGGCGTATGAATTTTAGCTGGACCCCCTTTGGACCGTGGAAACAATGGAATTTCTTTATAGGTATCAAATCTAGCCTACTTCAAGATTTAAAATACGAAAAGCGCAGACAACAAGACCTTCGTCTTTAATATAAATTGTTTAATCACGTAAATTATTTCTAAATGAAAACAATTATAACCACAGCAAAAGCCCCCGCGCCTATAGGTCCTTACAATCAAGCCGTATTGAGCGGAAACACATTATACACTTCTGGCCAAATAGCTATAAATCCAGAATCTGGGGCATTAGTTTTAGATGACATCACCTCCGAAACCACTCAAGTGATGCACAATATATTGGCTATTCTTGAAGCTGCAGGCATGACCTTTAACCATGTTGTTAAATCTTCTATATTTATTAGTAACATGGATGATTTTGCTGAAATCAACAATGTTTATGGTAGCTTTTTTAATGATGAAATTGCGCCAGCTCGTGAAACAGTTCAAGTAGCTCGATTACCTAAAAATGTTAATGTAGAAATTAGTGTTATTGCTGTAAAATAATACCAAGTTAAGCTGAATTTTTAGCCTTAGCATGTTTTCGTATTAAGGCTTTTAATTTATCTGTTTCAATAGGTTTCGCCAAAAAATCATCAATACCCGCCAGTTTAGCATTTTCTATATCCTGCTCAAAAGCACTAGCGGAAACAGCAACAATGGGCGTACCTTCTATTTTATATTTCTCAGTTTCCCGGATTAATTTAGTAGCCATTAGCCCATCCATATCTGGCATATAGATATCCATAAACACCATATCAAAATCTAAAATCTTATAGAGTTCAAGTGCTTCACGCCCATTTTTAGCGAAGGTACAATCTGCACCTTGACGCTCTAATAAAAACTTAATTACTTTTTGATTTGTTCTATTGTCTTCGGCCACTAAAACCCTAAACTTATTAAGCTCTACAGGTTTACTCTCTACATCAGCTGTTTTAATATTTAAGGTCTTCTTTAACTGCAAACTAAAATAAAATGCAGACCCTTCGTTCTCTTTTGTCTCTAATTTTAATGTACCACCTAATAAGCTTACCAATTTTTGAGAAATGGAAAGCCCCATACCTCCTCCTCTATAATCCTTTATTAAATGGGTATTATAATGTGAGCTTTCATCTTTGGGGGCTTTAAAAATTTGGGTTACTTCATGGTCTCGCATGCCAATTCCAGTATCCTTTACATAAAACGTAACAATTTGATAATCATCAATACCAACAGACTGATCAACAATGACAGACACCTTCCCTGAATGCGTAAATTTAATCGCATTATTTATCAAATTAATTAAAACCTGTTGTATTCTCACCGTATCACCTAGCGTAAAAAACTTATCCTTCTCTTCAGATAAGAACCTATATTCAAAAGCTAATCCTTTATCAAAAGCCTGATATTCAAAAACCTTAAAAAGCTTAGTTAAATCAGCCTTTAAATCCATCGCTTTTAAATTTAATTTAATTTCATCCTTTTCAACCTCTGCATTTGATGTCACCATATTTACCAATTGTAACAAATGCTTAGACGAATACTCGGCAATCTCAATTTGAGCTTGTTGATTCGCATCTAAATCTGTTAACTTTAGCATATTAAGCATTCCTAACACGGTACTAAGTGGTGTTCTAATTTCATAACTCAAATTGGTCATGTATACAGAATTATAATCTAACATTTTTTCCGTAGACTCAAATCCTGCTTTCAATTCCCTAATTCTTAACTCTAAGTTTTTAATTTTAACTTCATTTTTTAATTGGTTTTTTAAGAAATATTGTAATCCAAAAACCTGAATTATAGCCAAAATAAATAAAAACAAGGCGGCACTCTCTGTATATATCTCTTTTTCTAAAAAGGTATAACCTATTAGTAAAATACATGCTATAGAAAGGAATATAAAAAAGGACAATTTCCTTTTAATTTTTATAGATTTTATAAAATTAGGAACCAAATTCACCGATTTCGTTTATATTTTAGGTTAAATAATAACGCATCTAATTTACAAAACTATTTCTTAGCTTATAAACTTCCTACTTCTTTTAAATTTTGGTAATTTTAGACTTCGATTTTTTACAGTATATGAGAATAGAACATGATATAAAATTAGGGTTTAAAGATGTTATGATTCGCCCTAAGCGATCCACTTTAAGAAGCAGATCTGAGGTAGATTTAGAACGCACATTTAACTTTCTCCATAGTCCATTAATTTGGTCTGGCATCCCCATTATGGCAGCCAATATGGATACTGTTGGTACTTTTGATATGGCGCATACCTTTGCAGCGAGAAAGTTATTCACTGCTATTCATAAACACTACTCACTAAAATCATGGACTGAATTCTCTGCAAGTTTATCTCCTGGTATGGAAAATTATATTGCCATTAGTACAGGTATTGGCGGGAATGACTCTAAAAAACTATCAGACATTTTTAATATCAATCCTAATTTTAAATTTATTTGTATTGATGTCGCCAACGGATACTCAGAACATTTTGCAGATTTTGTAAAAAAAACCAGAGACAACTACCCTGATAAAGCCATTATTGCAGGAAATGTGGTTACAGGAGAAATGGTTGAAGAGTTATTGTTATCTGGAGCAGATATTGTAAAAGTGGGTATTGGCCCAGGTTCTGTTTGCACCACGCGTGTAAAAACAGGGGTGGGTTACCCGCAACTTTCGGCAATTATTGAATGTGCTGATGCTGCTCACGGATTAGGAGGACAAATTATAAGTGATGGCGGTTGTTCCTTTCCTGGTGATATAGCCAAAGCCTTTGGTGCTGGAGCAGATTTTGTGATGCTTGGAGGCATGCTTGCTGGGCATGATGAAAGTGGTGGAGAAATGATTAAAAAAAACGGTAAACCCTATCGGAAATTTTATGGTATGAGTTCTGCAACCGCTATGGAAAAGCACGTAGGAGGTGTTGCCGAATATAGAGCGAGCGAAGGAAAAACCGTTGAAGTACCCTACCGAGGTGCCGTAGAACAAACATTACAGGATATTTTAGGCGGTTTAAGAAGCACCTGTACCTATGTTGGAGCGTCACGACTTAAAGAACTGACCAAACGTACCACTTTTATAAGAGTGAATGAACAGGAAAATAGAGTTTATAATGACTAACCATAGTTTTTAAACATTTACAATAGAACCTATAGAACCGCTAGTATTTGTTGTAAGTTGATATATAAATTGCGGTTTTAAATTGGGCTCTTTTCTATGAGATACATATAAGATAGCAGTTTGAGTTTCGCTGGCAATTTTATTAACCAATTCGCAAAATAGAGTTGCATCATGGTCATCTAAATCATTTGTAGGCTCATCCAACACAAGTAGTTTAGGCTGTTTCACCATGGCTCTTGCTATTAATATTAATCGTTGATACCCTTTGGATAATGACAGAAATGGTTGCTTCCTCAATTCATAAAACCCCAAAATATTTAACCACTGCTTCGCAACTAAAATTTCGCGCTCATTAGGATATTTATACAAGCCAATAGAATCATAAAATCCTGAAAGCATCATATTTTCAACTGAGTCTAAACGCCTAAATCCACGTAAATATTCCGAAGAAAAACTCCCAATATGCTTTTTAATATCCCAGATACTTTCCCCACTTCCCTTTTTAAATCCAAACAATGTAATATCCTGCTGATAAGCTTTAGGATTTTCACCCGTTATTAAAGATAATATTGTGGTTTTACCCGATCCGTTTTTTCCAATAAGTTGCCAAAACTCTCCTGATTTAATCTCCCATGAAATATTGTTTAGAACACAACGCTCCTTATATTTTATGCTGACATTTTTAAACCGCACCAAAGACTCCTCTTTTTTTACATTTTCAGGCTTCGAGTATGGTATTTGAAACCTAAACCTGGACGTATCTGTAGGCTTGCTTTCGTTTTGTAGTTCAACCAAACGATTTTTACCCTCTATCCGATAAACCGTTTCTATAAAAGGTAAAATATCAGACCTTCTAACCGCCAACTGAACCAATGGTATATGGTTTGCTATTTCTGTTAGATTATGTTTTAGCTGTACCTGAGCTTCTGTATCTAAACTATCATAAATATTATCAACAATAAGATACTCTGGGTTTTTAGAAATAATATAATCTAAAAGCGCTTGTTTTCTTTCCCCTTGAGAGGAATGCAACAACGAATTCTTAACCTGAGTTTGAACTAAATAGATATCATGCCTTATTTCTTCTGAAATCAACTTATTAATTGTCTCTTCCGAAAAAATGGCAGGCTTTAAATGCTTAAGACGCGGTAGAACAGCTCCAGAAACTAAACGCTTTACAAATTCAACCTTGTTGTCTTTATTACTCAAATAAAAAGCAACATGGTTCATAGGTATAACAAGTGTAAACTAAAATTCTATAAATCTTTGGTATGAAAAGGAACTAATCCATCAATAGGTCTTCGTTCAAAATTACCTACTTTGAATCCCATTTCTTCTGCCACTTCTTTAATTTCTTTTTGAGCAAAATACGCAATTGATCCGGCAAAGTGAACTGGCACTATTTTTAGTTCTTCTTTATATTGCATAATCATATTTTTCGCAAACAACCTTATACCATCTTTAATCAACTTAATGGTGTATTCTGAATCTTTATGAAGAAACATAAATTCAGCAAAATTGGCTAAATACGCATTAGGGCTGGGTTGTTTATAAAGATTATATTTAATAAAATCAGCATCCATATTAAACTTAGACCCAAAAGCCACTTTTACATTTTCTGGCATGTGATTAAAATAATAATCTCTTATAAGTTGCTTGCCATAATAATTTCCTGAAGCATCATCCATAAGGGTATACCCAAGTGACTTAACACGTTGGTGTAATACTTCACCATCATAATAACTACAGTTTGACCCTGTTCCTAGAATGCATACAACGGCAGCTTCTTTAGGATGATTTATTGTAGCATAAACCGCGGCTAAAGTATCCTCATTAACCTCGATATGGGCATTAACAAAAATTTGTTGTAATACGGTTTCTAGTAATTCGCGTGCGTTATCTGTACCACAACCTGCGCCGTAAAAAAACACGTGGGTTACCTTTTTTCTATTTTCTTTTAATTCTTTACTCTTTGTTATAATCTTATGGAGTTTTTTATCACTTAAAATTGCTGGATTAAGACCTTTAGTCCTAATCTTTTCCATAAGTTTATTTCCGTTATAATCTACAGCTAACCAATCTGATTTTGTAGAACCGCTATCAACTATTAAAACCATACTCTAAGATAAAAAAACTCCACAGTTTATTGTGCTTTAAACACAATATATCTGCGGAGTTAATCATTATTTATTTTTATTTTTATTTCACAGATGCAATGTGTTGTGCTAAGTCAACCAATTTCGTTGAATAACCAAACTCATTATCATACCAAGAAACTAATTTTAAGAAGTTATCATTTAACGCAATACTTGCTCCTGCATCAAATACACTTGTTAGTGATTCAGACACATAGTCTTGAGATACAACAGCTTCTTCAGTATATCCTAAAACTCCGTTTAATGGGCCTTCTGACGCAGCTTTTAAAGCAGCTTTTACTTCATCCCAAGATGCTGATTTTTCAATTCTTACAGTTAAATCAACCACTGATACATCTGGAGTTGGTACTCTAAATGCCATACCTGTTAATTTTCCATTCAATTCAGGAATTACTTTACCTACTGCTTTAGCTGCTCCTGTAGAAGAAGGAATGATATTAGCTAATGCAGATCTACCACCTCTCCAGTCTTTTCTTGAAGGACCATCAACAGTCATTTGAGTAGCTGTAGTTGCATGAACTGTAGTCATTAAACCTTCAACGATACCAAAGTTATCGTTAATTACTTTAGCTAAAGGTGCTAAACAGTTTGTAGTACAAGATGCATTTGATACGATAGTATTTTCAGCTGTAATTTTATCATGGTTAACTCCCATTACAAACATTGGTGCATCTGCAGATGGTGCAGAAATAGCAACTTTCTTAGCCCCTGCAGTAATGTGCTTTTGTGCTCCTTCTAAAGTTGTAAAAATACCAGTACAATCTAAAACAACCTCAGCCCCTACAGCATCCCATTTTAAATCTTCTGGGTTACGCTCAGCAGTAATTCTAATTTCGTTTCCATTTACTACTAAGTTTCCATCTTTAATATCAACAGTACCGTTAAATCTGCCGTGTACAGAATCATATTTTAACAAGTATGCTAAATGCTCAACGTCTAATAAATCGTTGATTCCTACTATTTGGATATCTTCTCTTGAAGCTGCTACTCTAAAAGCAATTCTACCAATTCTACCAAATCCGTTAATTCCAATTTTTAATTTTGACATAATCGTGTTTATAAATGTTAAGTGCTCATGATATCTGAGACACGCAATAATTCTAAATTTATTTTTGTTTTTCCTTTAATAGCATTATCTAAAGGCGTTAATTCCATTTTTCCGTTTTGTAAGCCCACCATATAATTGCTTTGTCCTTCAAGGATGGCTTCCACAGCTTTTACGCCCATTCTACTGGCTAAAACGCGATCAAAACAAGAAGGTGCTCCACCGCGTTGCATATGACCAAGTACTGAAACTCTAACATCATAGCCTTCCATGTTTTCATCAACATAATCTTTTAGTTCAAAAATATTTTTACCTATTTTATCCCCTTCGGCAACAACCACAATACTAGATGTTTTACCTGATTTTCTACTTTTATTTAAAGAATCTACCAATCTATCTAATCCTAAATCTTCTTCAGGAATTAAAATTTCTTCAGCACCACCAGCAATTCCAACATTTAAGGCTATATGCCCTACGTCACGCCCCATTACTTCTATAAAAAATAATCTGTTATGTGAACTTGCTGTATCTCTAATTTTGTCAATAGCATCAACCACTGTGTTTAGAGCTGTATCAAACCCTAAAGTGTGAGAGGTTCCGAAAATATCATTATCAATGGTTCCAGGAATACCCATCACAGGAAAACCAAACTCTTGGTTGAATATAAGTGCTCCTGTAAACGATCCGTCTCCACCAATAACCACTAATCCATCAACTTCCGCATCCATTAAACTTTGGTAAGCTTTTTGTCTTCCCTCCTTAGTTCTGAATTCTTTTGATCGGGCAGACTTTAGCATGGTGCCCCCTTTATTGATAATTCCTCTTACACTTCTGGCATCTAACTCTTTAAAGTCGCCTGTTATAAGGCCTTCGTATCCTTGATAAACGCCGATACATTTTATATTATGATAAGCACAGGTTCTAACAACAGAACGAATGGCTGCATTCATTCCTGGAGAGTCTCCTCCCGAAGTTAAAACGGCTAATTTATTTATTTTTTTTGGCATTAATTTTTTCTTTTAGACGCGTAAAATTACTAAACAAAAACCAAACTTTTATGACATTAATCACTTTTTAATAATACTTTAAACTATAACGTTTTAGTTTTACAAAAAAATGTAACAAACTAGTAATGATGAGGAAAGACGCCTTATTTCTCGGCAGAAGATTTTACTGAAATATATTCTGGAAGCACATTTTCTTTTTCAGACTCTTCATTAGATTGCTCCTGTAAATCGTTGTCATCATTTTTAACAAACAACTTTTTAATAAGTTCTTTAAAGGTATCAAAATCCACATTATAAGAAACTCCTACACCCTGTGTGTACCCTATATCTTCTCCAAAATACCTAATACTGTTCTCCCTGTTGAACACATTTGCTCTTAAATTTCCTTCATCATTAAGCATAAAAGAAATTTCCACATCACCAGCCACTACAGTTTGTGTAGCACTTCTGCCGCCTACGGGCACGCCTACTTTTCCATTAATGGAAACTTTGTCACTTAGTTGTGTTTGCAGTGTTACCCCAAATCGATCATCTGTTTGATAATCAGGCCTGTTTGATCCCGCTTCATAATTTAAACCTATATTAAATTTACTATCACCTCCAGAGAAAATACCATTCACAATACCATTAAGTCTTTCCGCAATGGTCCCTGAAAAATTAATATCATTGAGACCACTTGAAAATGCCCCAGTGGATAACAAAAATAACGCTTGATTCTGTTTATCTTCTTTAGACTGTAATCTATAATTAAGCTCAGACTTAACTGTTGAATTAACATTAGGAAATTCAAAATCAAATTCAGGCTCTGGCTGTTCTAACTCACCTACTAAAGCAATTTGAAGTTCTACTGGAATACTTCTGTTGATTGGAGAATCTAAAAGTGGAGATGGGTTAGCCTGGGTTTTATAAATAGCCAACATATCTATTCTAGCTTTTAAAGGATCACCTTCCCAATTTATGTTTCCTCCTGGTTGTACAATAAACTCTTTTTGTACTAAACCGCCATATGCAAAATTATAAACCCCTTCAAAAACAGAAAAATCGCCCCACATATCAAACTTACCATTGGTATTTATTTCAATAAGCAAACCGCCTCTACCTCTTCCTTTTAGAGAATGCCCTGTAGTTTTATCAATAATAAGTTCTACTTCAGCCTGTTCGGTAACATCTAAATCAAAATCTAATTCTAAACCTTCAATTTCATTAAATGTGAGTTCTATACCTGCGCGCTGCGCTTTTTTCTCTTCTGGAGTTATAAAATGGATAAAACTACTATCACCAAAAGAAGCCGAATCACTTAGAGGTATTTTAAAAACGGTACCACTTCGTGTTGTTCCAGATACGCTAATGACTAATTGCTCTGTGGGTCCCATAATGCTGGCACGACCACCTATAAATGCTGTGCCGTAGTATAGAGACTCTTCTTCTTCCTTAGTATCTAAAATTAACAACCGGTCTGTATTAATATGTAATCCTAAGCCCCATTTTGAAAAGTTATTATGACTTATAAAGCCATCAAGCTCTCCTTTTGAATTGTATTTAGTATCTGTTAACTGAATTTTATTAAAAATAAAGCTTTGCTCCTTTAAGGTTATAGAAGTATCTTCATTAAAATCAAAATCAACATTTAAATAAGGTATTCCCAGCCCTGCCTTTTTTAGTTGCAAATCACCATTAATATCAGGACGCTTTAAGTCACCCTCAACTTTTACAACACCTGTTGCTTCACCTCTAATGTTACTTAATATCCCTGCAAGCAAAGGGTTTAATGGGAATAAATTAAATTTATTAAACTCTAAATCAACATCAATATTAGAATAGTTATTATAAACATTAATATCGCCATGTGCCTTGAACGATTTTGAGTTATCATTCTTAATTTCGGCATCTACTTTATAATTGGTAAGGGTTTCATTTCCTGTTATGGTGGCGTCAAACGAGCCCAACAAAAATTCATTGACTTCCAAATCATCTATTACAATGGTTGAATTTGGCAAATAACTACCATTTTGCTGAACAATATCAAGTTTACCATTTACATTTCCTCCTAGCTTTAAACTATCAATAGTTGGTGTTATTTTTGCTAAATCTACATTAGTAAAGTCTAATTCAAGATCTTTTTGCGTTGAATCTATAACCACTCCTGAAAGTGCGATTTCTTCCTTGTTATGATTTACTTTAAAGGTTTCTATATCAAATTTAGACAATGCTTTATCGAATGAAATTTTATGCTTATCATCATTATTTTCATTGATAAACCATTTGTAATTTTTTATTGTGAAATCTGATTTTTTAAAACCTAAAACCGATTTGTTTTCTTCATTTATAGTGTGATAGAAATTCAAATTATACTGATCTTCCTTGGTCTTACCACCATGAAATTCTGTACGCATAAAAAGAGTATCATTTACGGTAATGTTGATTAGGTTAAAATCTGAAACTTCATAAAAATTAGAATTTAAATCGGCTATTTCAAGATAACTATCAAAAACGGGATTACTATTATCTACCTGTAACTCTATATCATCTGCTAAATAATCAAAAACCTTAATTCTTGGCGACCTAAAGGTTAGCTTAAACTTTTTTGAATCACTTTCAACTCGCCCTTTTATAAAAGTATTTTTTCCCAGTTCAACTTCTGGGTAAAAAACTTCTATAATTTTATTATAAATTTTAAAGTTAAAATTTATATGCTGATCTGTACGTACCTCATGAGGTTTGTAATTTGAATAGGCATAACCAATAGAATTTTCAAACAGCTTTTTTATATCTCTCAAGAAAAAATGCCCGCTTAACTCGCCTTCAACAATATCTGGCGAATTAAACGTTACATACCTAAGACTATCCTGAAATTTTGATCTTATTTCAAAGGCGTCAAATGAATAAGTGTCATTTTCATTCTTATAAACCGTGTTTTTAAACAGTAATCTTCCATAAAAATCATCATAGCTTCCTGCATTCATATTCATATTCACTTTACTTTTGAATA
This sequence comes from Allotamlana fucoidanivorans, assembly GCF_045788535.1. GTDB lineage: Bacteria > Bacteroidota > Bacteroidia > Flavobacteriales > Flavobacteriaceae > Allotamlana > Allotamlana fucoidanivorans. Next base: position 3,435,953 of record NZ_CP074074.1, read on the forward strand.
TGGATATACTGTCTTTTTTTACAAAATTTAAAGTATTCAAATCGGCATAATCTACTACGGCTTCAAAATCATATTTTTTAACATTATCAGAAAAATCAACCAATCCCGTAAAATTCATTTTTAAATTACGGTCATTGACATTAAGGTTTCCATCAAATATTTTATTCATTATATTACCAGAAACCCTTACGTTTTTGTAATCATACCCGTTATAAACCAATTGAAAAATTTGACCTTTAACTCGAGTATCCAGTTTTTCAGCAGTAAAACCTTTTCCGTTAACATCAAAATTCAACGACCCTATTCCTATTTTTGAATCCCCTAAAAATGTTCCAAAATCAAACGCTTCAAAAATGACATTCCCTTTATAAACGCCATTATCTATATCGTCAATTTTATTAACTTCTAGGGTAGAATCTACAAAACCTAATTCTGTATTTATTTTGATATCGGCAATCACTTTTTGAGATGTTATTTGTGTATTACCCACAATTGAAAATTCTCCAAGTGTTTCAAAAGATGACGGTATAGCATCACCCAATACATTTGGCAGCATGGCTTTTAAATCACGGTAGGTTGAACGAAGCGCCCTGAAATCGCCATTCATGTAAAAATTGTGCGGTTTAGGGTTAAATAAATTTTTAAAATTTAGATTGCCATTTGCGTAAGTACGACTTCCTGAACTTAACTTTAAATTTTGGGCTTCTAAATTATTTAGAGTCCCCGATAAATCAACACTGAACTTGGCTCGCTGATTGGTGCCAAATTCATTATAAAAAATATTTAATTCATCTAATAACAGATTTGAATCTTTAAAACTGGCCTCTATTACTACTTTATCTGTAAAAAATTGAAGATCTTCCCTTTCGTATAAAAATTTTAAATCGCCTTGTAAAACAGAATACGGCGTTTTTAGTTGAAGGTTAGCAAACGTCATATCGTTTAGGGTATATGCAAAATCTGTCATCAAATTTTTCATAACCAAGCCCCTACTTTCCTTAAAGCCCAGGGTGTTTATTCTGGCACTAACGTCACTACCATATATTAAAAAGTTAGTAGCATTAATATTTAAGTCGTCAAACCGTACTAACTGTTCTGTTTGCTTATTTTCATTTGACATGATAAAAATACCATCATAAATAGACACATCACTAGACGATAGTAAGAATTCGCTTTTTCTAGTGCGAGGAGTGTCATCATCAAATCGACTCACAAAAACATCAAGATTAGTTTCTGTGGCTGCTTTATACGTTTTTATATGAAATAACAACCCTTCAACATCAATATCACCAAAAACTAAATCGCCTTTGGCTAAATTTGCAAAACTTAAAACAGAGGTGTTAAGTTCATTGACTGCAATGAGGGTATCTTTTTGGTAATCTTTTATCAAAATCTCTTTTAGCTCTACATCACCATTAAACTGCATGCTCACGCGTTCAATTTTAATATTGGTTTTAAAATCTTCATTAAGCCTTTTGGTAACATAACTTCCAAGCCCCGTTTGTACAAACGGAATGGACAATATAAGCACCAAAATAATGAAGAGCATTAATAAAATGCCTACAATTTTTGATACTATTTTTAGAAGTTTCTTGATAGCTGTTAAAGTTATAAGTTTATTAAGAATAAACTACATTTGCAATTACGAATAAATCATCAATTAAAGATGTTTTTATGTTTTCAAAATTAACAATTATTGTGCCTAATTTTTAACAATGACTTCAGAAAATATTTATATACTAGGAATTGAGTCATCATGTGATGATACTGCTGCAGCAGTAATACATAATGGTAAAATTTTAAGCAACGTAGTAGCCAATCAAACCATACATGAAGCATATGGCGGTGTGGTGCCCGAGCTAGCCTCTAGAGCACACCAACAAAATATTGTACCTGTAGTGCACGAGGCATTAAAAAAAGCAAATGTTATCAAAGACCAACTGCATGCTATTGCATTTACACGAGGCCCAGGTTTAATGGGTAGTTTATTAGTGGGTACCTCTTTTGCTAAGTCTTTAGCTTTAGGACTAAACATTCCTTTAATTGATGTAAACCACATGCAAGGCCATATTTTAGCCCATTTTATTGAAGAAGAAGGTTTTAACAAACCGCCTTTCCCGTTTCTTGCTATGACCATTTCTGGAGGCCATACGCAGATTGTGCAAGTGAATGATTATTTTCACATGACCGTGATTGGAGAAACCATTGATGATGCCGTTGGGGAAGCCTTTGACAAAAGTGGTAAAATTCTAGGGTTAGGGTATCCTGCTGGCCCCGAAATAGATAAACGTGCCAAACTTGGCAACCCCAAAGCGTTTAAATTTACAAAACCTAAAGTAGAGGGTTTAAATTTTAGTTTCTCAGGGTTAAAAACAGCTGTTTTATATTTTATTCAAAAAGAAGTAAAAGCAAACCCCAATTTTGTAGAAGAAAACCTCAATGATATTTGTGCTTCTATTCAACATACTATTATTGGTATTTTAATTGACAAATTAAAGCGTGCTTCAAAAGAAACAGGTATTACGCATATTGCAATAGGTGGTGGTGTTTCGGCTAATTCAGGAATCAGACAAGCCTTAAAAGATGGCGAAAGCAAGTTTGGCTGGACTACCTATATACCAAAATTTGAATTTACCACAGATAATGCTGCCATGATAGCCATCACAGGCTATTTAAAGTTCCTTGAAGGTGATTTTGCACAATCAAATATTGCGGCTTCGGCCCGCTTAAAAATCTAAAAATAAGCGAGTTTTAAAGTTATAAACAGTACACTTTTGAAAACTTATTCATGCTTAGATAACATAGTAACCCGATACGTTTAAATTTGAAAACGAATTTAAAACCTACACTATGTTAAAACAACTACCTACCCTATTATTTTTAGGCATAGCAACGTCATGCTTTACCCAAACCTCAACCGAAGACGCATTAAATTTAATTCATTCAGAAGAACAAGCTAAAAGCTATTTAACCCAAAAGCCTTCTAAACAGAATAAATTAATTACTTTTAATGAGGAAAAACATAAAACCATTTTAGCCAAAGAATTATTTAAAACCAGTATTGGTATTACTAAAATTTTTGACCATGAGTTTGAAACAATATTTTACAAAGTGATGACCAAATCAAGAAAAACGTATTACCGTGGTGCCATAATTCATCTGAATGGGGAAAATTTAGAGTATGCTGCTATTGAAGCTTTACAAAAAACAATAATGGATAAATACAAAAATGGGGCTTCTTTTGATTTTTTGGCCAAACAATATTCTATAGATAACCATGCTAACAAAGGTGGAGATTTAGGATGGTTTTTATCTGGTGACAAACACGTACAGCTAGAAACTAGTATTATTGAGCATGATTTAGGTGATATTTTCGCCCTAAACATTGAACATTCAAACGATTATTATGTCGTTTTAAAAACACATGAACCGAAAGAAATTTCAGAAATAGAAGTTTTAAAAATAGTTGAACAAAAATATTAATGCAGCTTTTTTATAATCCAGAAATAACTCAAGACACCAGTCAATTTACTTTTCCAAAAGAAGAAAGTAAACATATAATTAAAGTTTTAAGAAAAAAAACAGGTGATACCGTAAACATCACAAATGGTGATGGCTGGTTATTTACGGCTGAAATTGTTGTTCCCAACATTAATAAATGTACCGCAAAGATTATTGAATGTACCCTTCAACCTAACCATCATTATCATTTACATTTGGCTGTAGCACCAACCAAACTGAACGATAGGTATGAATGGTTTTTAGAGAAAGCAACAGAAATAGGTGTTGATAGCATTACCCCTATTATTTGTGATCATAGTGAAAGAAAAGTGGTAAAATTAGACAGATTTCATCGTATCATACAATCGGCTATGAAACAATCTTTAAACTGCTATTTACCAAAGCTTAATGAAGCTATCACAGTTAAGAGTTTTATAAGTAAGCATACTTCAGAGTACCAATTCATAGCTCATTGCGAAGACACCAATAAAACATCATTAAAAGAAGCTCTAAAACCTAATACCAACGTTACCATTTTAATAGGGCCGGAAGGCGATTTTTCATCTGAAGAAATTGATTTAGCCATTCAAAATAATTTCATACCTGTTTCATTGGGGCATACAAGACTAAGAACAGAAACTGCTGCTATAGTGGCATGCCATACCGTAGCACTTTCAAATGAATAATATGAGAACATTAATCACATGCTTTGCAATTATACTGTGTGTTTTTCAAATGAACAGTCAGGAATTGGCTGTTTTAAAATATAAAGGTGGTGGCGATTGGTATGGCAATCCAACCGCTCTGCCAAACCTCATAAGATTTTGTAATACCAATATAAATACAAGATTGCAACCAAAACCTCAAACCGTTGAAACTGGAAGTCCAGATATTTTTCAATATCCATTTATTCACATGACTGGTCATGGCAACGTTTTTTTTAGTGACGATGATGCTGAAAACCTAAGAAACCACCTTATTTCAGGAGGTTTTTTACATATTGATGACAATTACGGCATGCAACCCTACATAGTTGAAGAACTGAAAAAAGTGTTTCCTAACCAAGATTTGGTTGAAATTCCTTCCACTCATGATATTTATAACAACGCTTACCCATTCCCAAATGGATTACCTAAAATTCATGAACATGACGGAAAACGTCCGCAAGCTTTTGGTTTATTTTTTGAAGACCGCTTGGTTCTACTTTTTACTTTTGAAAGTGATTTAGGAGATGGCTGGGAAGATCCCGAAATTCATAATGACCCTGAAGATGTTAGAGAACAAGCTTTAAAAATGGGTGCTAATATAATCAAGTATGTGTTTGAACATTAGTTTTTTTAATATGATAAATTTTATTTTAGTACAACTTAAAGCCTTACCTACCTATTCTTTCTGAGCAATTTACACAGTTCCTAATTTCAATGCAACGCACTCATTACAACACCACGTTTCTCAAAAAAAAATTTCCCATTGTATTAATTTGTGATAACGTAACCCATGCTCCTAACATTGGAAGTCTGTTTAGAACAGCCGATGCTTTTGGTGTAGAAAAAATGATTCTTTGCGGTCAAGATATTACACTAGGCAGAAAAATAAAAAAAACCGCAAGAGCAACAGAAAAAGCGGTTATGCATGATATCAATAATTCAGCTTACAATGTTTTACAAACACTAAAAGAGCAGAATTACCAAATTATAGCTCTTGAAATCACAAACCGAAGTACTGCTATTCATACTTTTTCATTTTCAAAAGAAACCCCTATTGCTCTTGTTATTGGTGATGAAAACTATGGTATTTCAGAATCCATTTTAAATAGCGCCGACCATGTTTTACACATTGATATGTTTGGACAAAACAGTAGTATGAATGTGGTGCAAGCAACTAACATAGCACTCTATGAAATAACAAAACAACTCAGAACAGAGCAGAAATAGCTTGAGGATATTTTGTTAAAAAGCTTATTTCTTTTCGTTCTAATTGATTAGATTTACTACATAAAACGCTTCATGTGAATTCAAAAATCATTGCAAACGGTATTTTAAGAGCTATTACCATTATTCTTGGAGTAGCTTTATTACTTTTCTTTTTGTATAAAATTCAATCTGTTATTGGCTATATTGCTATTGCAGCCGTTGTATCATTAATAGGTAGACCAATTGTATTTTTCCTTCAACGCAAACTTAAGTTTAAAAATACTATAGCTGTTGTTTTAACTATGGTACTGCTATTGGGTATCATAATTGGTTTAGTTAGCTTATTTATTCCTCTAATCTTGAAACAAGGACAGAATTTATCATTACTTAATATTAATCAGCTTCAAGTAAACATAGAGAACCTTTATTCAGAAATTATTACTTATTTTGACTTGCATCATATTAACGTACAAGATTCTATAAATACGTCAAATTGGTTTTCAAAAATTGATTTCTCTTTAATCCCCGACTTTTTAAACACTATTATTAGTAGTTTCGGAAACTTTAGTATTGCCCTGTTTTCAGTACTTTTTATCTCTTTTTTCTTTTTAAAAGACAGTAAATTACTTGAAGGCATTTTACTAACGTTAGTTCCTGAAAAAAACGAAGCCAAATGGAAAATATCTAGTGAAAAAATTAAAAACTTACTTTCTCGCTACTTTGTTGGACTCATCTTTCAAATACTAATCCTTTTTGTTATATACACTATAGGGCTTCTTATTATTGATGTAGATAATCCTATTGTCATTGCCTTTTTATGCGCTCTTTTAAATTTAATTCCGTATGTAGGCCCTGTTATTGGTGCGTTTTTAATGCTTACTTTAACCATGACAAGTCATTTGGGAGAATCATTTAGTCAAATTATAGTACCTAAAACCTTATGGGTATTGCTTGTTTTTATTATTGGGCAATTGGTAGATAATTTTTTTAGTCAACCTATTATTTTTTCAAAAAGTGTAAAATCACATCCTTTAGAAATATTTTTGGTGATTTTAATAACTGGTATTCTTTTTGGCGTTATTGGATTAATTATAGCTATTCCAGCTTATACATCTTTAAAAGTAATTCTAAATACATTTTTATCTGATAATAAGATAGTTAAAAAATTGACCAAAAACTTATAGTTTAAATTTTGAATTCTGATCTTTTAACTTCCGACATTCAAGATTTTATATCGAAACATTTAGATGCCAGCATGTCTAAATTAGTTTTAAAGGGTACTCCTTTTAATATTAATACCAAGGTTATCGTTGAACAAATTGAAGCTAAAAACCGATGCCGAACAAAACTGCCTACATGGTTTAACACACCAAACATTTATTACCCTAATAAACTAAATATTGAGCAAACGTCTTCTGAAATTACCGCTGAATATAAATCAAATTTAATATCTGGTAGAACAATCATAGATTTAACAGGTGGTTTTGGGGTAGACTGCTTTTATTTTTCAAAGAAGTTTGAAGAAGTAACACATTGCGACATCAATGAAAGTCTATCAAAAATTGTAGCATACAATTACCAACAGCTTTTAGTAAACAATATTGGAACGGTCAACATTGATGGTATTGAATATTTAAAATCAAATAAAAAAAAATTCGATTGGATTTATATAGACCCTTCAAGGCGTCATGATAGAAAAGGAAAGGTATTCTTTTTAAATGATTGTTTACCCAATGTTCCTAAGCATTTAAACATGCTTTTTGAATATACGCAAAACATTATGGTAAAAACATCGCCCCTACTAGATATAATGGCTGGCACCAATGAATTAAAGCAGGTAAAAACCATACATGTAGTTGCGGTAAATAATGAGGTTAAAGAGTTGTTGTGGATTTTAGAAAAGGACTATAAAGGTGATATCACTCTTGAAACTATCAATATTTCAAAAGTCAAAACAGAACAATTTACAACTACCTTTAAAACAGAACAAGCTGCAATAGTAGACTATAATAAACCACTTAACTATTTATATGAGCCCAATGCAGCTATTTTAAAAGCAGGTGCTTTCAAGTCTATAGCCGAGAAATTACCTGTTTCAAAACTTGAAAAACATTCGCACTTATATACTAGCAATAGCTTGGTTGATTTTCCAGGCAGACAATTTAAAATAGAAAAGATTGTTCCATATAATAAAAAGGCATTAAAAAAGTTGAACATAAGCAGAGCAAATGTAACAACTAGAAATTTCCCAGAAAATGTTCAACACATAAGGAAAAAACTAAATATAAAAGACGGTGGAGACAACTACCTGTTTTTCACAACCCTCATAGATGGTGAAAAAACTGTACTTTTAACAAAAAAAGTAAACACTTAAATAAGCTAAGATCTTGGTTTGTCAATACCGCGATCATACATCACAATACTGCCTGCTACCGATACATTTAAGCTTAATTCAGATTTAAATTTTACTAAAAAATGAGATTTCTCTATGGCTAGTTTTGACAATCCATGATCCTCTGCCCCTAGCAAATATACGCAACGTCTGGGATGATGAAAGGTTTCTAAAGATTCTGCCTTGTCTGTAAGTTCTACGCCTACTAATCGAGTTCCTTTTGGTAAGTTACTAAAAAACGCTTCAAAAGTGTCATAATGATAATAAGGCATCGATTTTACAGCATTATGTGTATCACAAGCCTGGTTAGCATAGCGGTTTCCAATGGTAAAAATAAAGCTTGCGCCTAAATTTTGAGCAGATCGCCATAACACACCTAAATTTTCAGGCGTTTTTCCATTTTGAATACCTATTCCAAAAAACTCATTTACGAAGTTGTCATTCATGCCACAAAAATATCAAAGATTTAAAAACAAAAAAGTCTTTAGCAAGTAAGTTGTAAAAACCATTTTAAATCGTGCTTTATGAACTCTAAATTTCATCAAGGCAGTATTAATTTCCATATATTGATCGACATTTCGATTGATACACCAGCATTGATTAATTACATGAACAAAAACAAACTTATAAAGACGTTCTTATTATCAGGCTGGTAGGTATAATTAATTGTACAGGGTTATCGTTAACAATAAATTCAGCAGCTTTTTTACCTAACTCTTCAAAATCTGTCGAGATAACAGAAATACCTTTATTTATAAATTCTTTCATAGGCGTTTCGTTATAGGATAAGTACCCAACCTCTTCACCTAGCTCATATTGTTTTTCTCTACATTGCTTTAAAAAAGTACTCAATATGCGTTCACTAACACTTATATAGGCATTGCCTTTTTGTACATTAAACTGTTTCGGATCAGTAATAATTTTATAGCTAAAACTAAAATCTGCACAAAACTTTTCAAAAAAAACAACCGATTCTCTCGGATGATATGTATAGCTTGGGTAAACATAAACCAGTTGCTTATACTTTTTAAATAGCGGAACACCTTTTGCCAAACAATCATAAAAAGATTGTCCGAAATCTTGAAATATATAATTTTGATGCTCTGAAAATTGAACATTTAAATCAATTAACAATAATTGATCATTATTTATAGACGATAAAATTTCGGGCACCTCTACATGATCCATATTCATAACAAGGTATTTATAGTATTTACCCTTGCTATTATTAATGATGGTTTTAAAATTTTCTAAACTATAATGGTGAAACTGTAAATCTACAATAAAGTTTTTTGGTAAATTTTCAATTAATGCATTGTAAATCACTTGCTTATACTCTTTAAAGGTATTTAAAACTAGGAGTACCCGTTTTATGTTACTTGAAACAAAATATCCTTTATTTGGTATAGATTCAATTACGCCATTATTTTTTAAAATGGTAAATGCCTTAAATACAGTATCTCTTGAAAATTTGTATTCTTTACTAAAATCATTAACAGATGGTATCCTCTCGCCAACCTTTAAAATATTATTTGCTATGGAATCATTAATGGCATTAACAACAAGCTGATATTTAACTTCGCTACTGTCTTTATTAATCTTTACTTTATTCCAGTTCATTATATTTTTAAAATTAGGCGACTACAATATAAAATTTTTGAATTGATTATAACATCGCAATCTTTCTATTTGTTTCCCTGTCTTAACTGAAGAGAGAATTTAATCTATTAACCTGACCCTAAAATTGACCTCCTCCCGTTAAACCGGACAATTTAAAACTAGAGAAAACCGAGCAAATAAATGTGTAACTTTAAACAATTATTTGCATATGAAACGATCAAAATTCACGGAGAGTCAAATCGTATTTGCTATCAAGCAGGCCGAAACAGGTACGCGTGTATCTGAGGTTTGTCGAAAGATGGGAATAAGTGAAGCTACCTTTTACAATTGGAAGAAGAAATATGGAGGATTAGGTGTTTCCGAATTGCGCAGACTCAAGAACTTAGAAGAGGAGAATTTTCAATTAAAGAAACTGGTAGCAGATCTTAGTCTTGATAAGCAAATTCTCCAGGACGTTCTTAAAAAAAAGTTTTAAGGCCATCTCGAAAGCGGGAGATGGTCCGTGGAATACGAATGGAATATAATATCTCTGTTAACCGTTGCGTGAAGCTGGTTCTTTTGCACAAAAGTGTTTTATTATAAGCCAAATAAAAGAGATGATACTTTATTGCGTATGCGGATCAAAGAAATTGCATCAACCCGCGTTCGTTATGGCTTTTGGAGGGTTTATATCCTACTAAGAAGAGAAGGCTTTATGGATAATCACAAGCGTGTTTATAGAATTTACTGTGAAGAGGGGCTTAATTTGAGAAGCAAACGTCCTAAAAGGAATCGTTCAGCCTTACACAGACAACCATCAGATGGTAATTCTTCTAGTTTACATGAATGCTGGAGTATGGATTTTGTCAGTGATCAGCTATATAATGGGAGTCGCTTTAGGGCTTTAACTGTAGTGGATAATTATAGTAGAAAATGCCTTGCTATTGAAGCAGGACAGTCATTAAAAGGAAGTGATGTTGTAAATGTTATGGAAAAGGTTAGTTCGGAGAATTGCACTCTTCCAAAGCGTATCAAAGTAGATAATGGAAGTGAATTTATTAGTAAAGTTTTGGATAAATGGGCCTATGAAAACCAGATAGAACTAGACTTCTCAAGACCAGGAAAACCTACAGATAATCCCTTTATAGAGAGTTTCAATGGTTCTTTTAGGGATGAATGTTTAAACGTAAATTGGTTTCTGTCAATGGAAGATGCGCAAGAAAAACTAGATATGTGGAGAGAAGAATATAACAACTTTAGACCTCACAGTTCCTTGGGAGATATCCCTCCCAATGAATACATCGAAATGAATTAAAATAGCTCGGATCCTCTACTTTTAACTGGTTCTTAATTTGGGAGGAGATCAAAATTTTGAGGTGTCCTAAAAAAGGAATAGGCTACAATGGGATAGTTTACAGTTTAATATAGGTAGAATTATTTAAAAAAACCTATTAACACAGAAGATTAAAACTTCACGTTAATAGGTTTACTATTTGTTAACTCAAAAAAACTATACCCTTTTAACTATGCAGCTCTTTTGTTATACTTTTAAAAGTATTCATTATTAATCCAACATCAACCGCATAAGAAATATATTGAACCCCTATTTCACGCCACATTTTAGCTTTTTCTACAGACTCAGTGAAGGTTCCTACTGCTTTATCATATTTTTTTGCGGTTTCAACGGCCAATTTCATGGCATCAACAACTTTTGGGTTATCAACCTCTCCTGGTACGCCACAAGATTGTGATAAATCATATGGTCCTAAAAATATCACATCGATACCGTCAACCTTAACAATCTCTTCAAGGTTGTTAATACCTTCCATGCCTTCTATATGAATAATAGTGATTACAGAATCATTAGCTTTTCCAAAATGATCAGCTGGTCCTATATTAGTATATTCAGCGGCTCTAACATACCGACACATCCCTCTTTCTCCTTTTGGATAAAACTTGGTAGATTTTACTAACTTGTCGGCATCAGCTTTTGTACATATTTGTGGAACTTGAATACATTTAGCACCAATGTCTAAAGTTCTTAAAATTAAAGTCTCAGAATTTTCAGTTACTCTAACCACTGGCGTAATACCTCTTGCCTCTGCTGCTCTAATCATATTTTGAACAGACTCAATACTATATGGGCCATGTTCCATGTCAATAATTACAAAATCAAAACCACTATACGCCGCAATTTCAACAATGGCAGGATCCTGCATTTTACAAAAAGGACCATATACTGTTTTTCCTTCTTTTAAACTTTGTTGTAATAAATTCTTTGTCATAATTTACAATGCTGTAGACACGCGTTTTTTAACTAAATAATCTTCAAGAGCCAAGTGTGAACAGTCATGCCCAATACCACTATTTTTAAATCCGCCGTGTGGTAAATAAATAGAATATTTCACACCATTAATCTGAATTTCACCAAACTCTAATTCTTCTGTAAAACGCTCAATACGCTTATGATTATTTGTAAAAATGTAAGATGCTAAACCAAATTCGGTGTCGTTTGCTAATTCTAATACTTCATCATCAGTTTCAAAAGGCATAACACCTGCAACAGGACCAAATGTTTCTTCTCTAAAAAGCTTCATGTCTGTAGTTACCCCAGATACAATGGTTGGTTCCATCCAATTACCGCCTTCTGGTAAGTCTGTTGGAATTTTACCACCATATTCTAGTTTACCACCTTTACCAACAGCATCCTCTATCAACTCAAACATTCTATCTCTGGCTCCTCTAGACGCCAAAGGCCCCATAAAAACATCTTCATTCTCTTTAATTCCGAAACCAACTTTAATATTTGAAGCTCTTTTAACGTACTCTGTTATGAATTTGTCATAAATATTTTTGTGAACAAAAATTCTATTTGCAGCTACACATATTTGCCCTGAATTTCCAAACTTTAATCCAATAGCCAAATTTAAAGCAATATCTAAATCTGCATCTTCAAATACAATAAATGGTGCATTTCCGCCAAGTTCCATGCCTAATTTCTTGATAGATGTGGTACTATCTGCAATAACACGCTGACCTGTTTGTGTAGAACCAATCATAGTTAATACAGCTGGAATCTTACTAGTAGTCATCGGCGTGGCCACCTCGCTACTTGGACCTGCTAATATATTTACAACACCTGCAGGGAAATTAATACTATGCATAATTTCACCAACCATATACGTTGATAATGGTGATATTCCTGAAGGCTTAATTATTAAAGAACAACCTGAAGCCAAAGCTGGTCCTATTTTATACCCTACATTTAGCAATGGGAAATTCCAAGCTAAATATGCTACCGCTACACCTGCTGGTTTTGAAATCATTTTATGCGTATGTGTATTCTCTACATCAGGAATAATCTCTTCCCTTAAATTTTGCATGGCACTTGGATACCATTCTAAAGCTTCGGTTAATCTGTCAATATCTTCTTCTGATCCTGCATAGGTTTTTCCCATTTCATGAACCATAGCAGTTCTTAACTCATACTCCTTCTCCTTGATGGCATCTCTAAGCTTCAACATCCATTGGGTTCTTTCTCCCAAAGAAAGTTTTGACCAATACTTGAATCCTTTTTGAGAAGACTCTAATGCTTTTAAGGCATCTTCTTGTCCTGCACGTGCTACCTGAGCAATGACTTCACCGGTTGCAGGACAAATCACATCATCCTTTTCGCCACTTACAGAGTCTACTAATTCACCATCAATGTATAATTTTTTATAACCGAAATTTTGTGTTTTCATTTTTATTTTACTTTTCAAATTCAGAAGCGTTACTGATAAATTTTAACTTCTTAAACTATTTTTTCTTCTCGTTTTGTTTTGTCGCAAAAGGCATACTTTTCTAACACGTCTTGGTCTATATCAATTCCAAGTCCAGGACGATCAGGTACGGCAATCATACCATCTTCCATTTTAATGGATGGGAATGATAATTTGTCTCGTAAACCATTTTCTGTTTGATCATATTCCATAAAGAAATCAGGTTGATACATTCTACCTGGAACAGACTCTATGTTTGATATAAAGTGAAGTGCCACATGTAACCCTATGGCGGTACCCCAAGTATGTGGAATTAAATCGATTCCATGAGTACTTGCCAATGTTGCGATGCGCTTTGCTTCTGTAAGCCCTCCACTGGCACAAATATCGGGTTGAATAATGTCTACCGATTTGTTTTCAATTAACTGTTTAAAACCAAACCTTAAATACTCACATTCACCTCCTGAGATTGGAATGGTCGTTTTTTGTCTCAATTCTCTGTATTGGTCATAAAATTCTGGAGATAAAGGCTCTTCAAACCAACCAATGTCATACTTTTCAATTTTTCTGGACAATTCAACAGCTTCTCGCAATGTATATGCATGATTAGAATCTACCATCAATTGAATATCTGGCCCAATAATTTCACGCATTTTTCTTACGTTTTCAACATCTTCTTTAATACCCAATCCTACCTTCATTTTCATAGCCTTAAAGCCTTGTGATATGTATAATTTTGCTTCCTTTTCAAAATCTTTTGAAGGGTTATTATAATCTGTAAAATATAACCCAGTAGCATACGGTTTTATCTTATCTCTATGGGCACCTCCTAAAAGTGTTGAAATAGGAAGTCCTAAAATTTTTCCTTTCAAATCCCAAACAGCAATATCAATAGCACTCATGGAGGCTACAAGGATACCTCTTCTCGCAAAATCGAGTGTTTTGCGGTACATTTTATTCCAAATCACCTCATTTTCTAAAGGGTTTTCTCCAACAACAAAAGGCTCTAACAACTTAATACCTGCCTCAAGCACTGTTGCCGGACCATAACCTTCTCCCCATCCATATTCGCCATTTGATGCCGTTACCTTAACCACACAGATGCATCGCTCTGAGTATTCCCATTGTGAAAAGAAGAAACTTTTAGACAACTTATCTTTTAATATGAAGGTCTCTATTTTTTCTATTTTCATAAGTATATTTATTAATAGTTGGTATTAATTAACAATCTAACCACAGGTTAACTTTCAAGGAATAAAATTAGCTATAATGTGCCTTTAATGAAACTCCATTTTTATCTCAAACAAATCAAAAATTACCTTTAAAACTCAGGTTGTTTTTTGCTAAAACACTAATTAACTCTTTTGTTGTAAACTGTTTATAGGTTTAAAAAAAATCATTAGTTAAATAAAATTTTATTTTACACCATTTATATGTATTAACAAAAGCTCTTTTTTTAAAGATTAATTTTCCATGTTCTTTTTCTTTCCTTGAAAAGTTTAAAGCTAATCAATAATTTTTAGTTTTTCACTTTTGTGATTCATTCTACTACGTTTTTAACCAAGACTTATATAACAAAAAAAAGGACTAAAATTTAATTTAGCCCATTTAAAACAACTTATCAATAATTAATTGTAAACTTCCTCTTCACTAATAGTAACATCATGTAAAACGGTTTCTTCTGGATCTTCTTTATATGTAGAAATGACCTCCATGGTACCAATACCATCTTCTTTTGAAGCGTTTGCTGTATACTGTACAGTATAGGTTTCCATTATAACATTACCGTTTTCATCAACAACTTCTTGGCCATCTTCATCAAAAACTGGTCGTTCTCTTTCTACTGTCCATTCAAAGTTATAATCTGTTTCTGATGATGTATCGGTATAATCAGTAGGTGTTTCTCCAATTAAACTCTGCGAATTTAAATGAGTTACCACCAATTGTTTTTCCTTGTACACATTAATGCGCTCTGGACCACCTTTATTAATATCAGTAATGGCATAAATTGGCTTTAGTTTGATATCTGAAGCTGCAAATCTTTCATCTTCCTCACAGGACATCGACACAACCACTAACAGGATTAGCCCTAGTATTTTATTTATAGTTTTCATAAGATTTTAATAATATTTTAGTTATGGTCTAACTTCTATTTCAATGAATTGCAAATTATCTATGTATAAAAGTTGTGGCCCCGTTACACCAACATTTTCAAGTGCATGAGGTCTAAATGTAAACCTTAAATTATCAGCTGCTGTAATATCTGCATTTAATACCACCTGATTTTCAACTGTTACCCATTTCCCCCTTTCTACATTTTCAATATCCCAAATTTGTCTACTAAATTCAGGCTTATTAAACTCCGTTCTGAATGTTTTTAAGGTTGTACCTGGTTCGATAAAAATATCATACGTCATTTTATAAGTACCAGCAGGGATGTCTTGTATTCTTGCAAGACCAAAACTCCATAAGTTCACATTAGGAATAGGATTTGAAGCCAAAGTACTGTATTTCATACTCGCATTACCATCAGACACTGGTACATTAGGTCCTTCTACACGTTCGTAAACATAAAGACCATTAGGACCATCAATAATATTACCATTACCAGTAAAATAATTTAGTGCAAACGCTCTGTTTGCCGCACCACTAGGCTCCTCAAAACTGGCGTGTGCTTTTTCTGGAATAACGTTTCCACCAAAGAACATAGCAACATTTTCAGGGCCAAAAGCCTGAAGCGTTCTATTATCTGCCGATTGTAATCCACCATTACCATCATAAGAAACTGTAATAATATCACTATTGTATATAGGTTGCGCTAAGCTAAGCTCGATAAAAATAGCATTGTCTTCTCTTACTTTGGCTAAGGCTACAGGAATATCTTGATTAAACGCACCATTTTGAACATTAACCGTGAAATGGCTCTCTGCTCCCGAAAAATCATTTACCTCACCATTTACTCTAAAAGAAATAATCTCATTTTCATCCTCTTTCAAAACACCATCAAATTGAAATGGTTGTGATGATTGAATTACTTTTACTTTTAAAGGAATCAATTTTTCAGTGTTTGATGTAGGCAAAGGAGCCGCTCTCAAAGATCTAAATGTACCTGCATTAAAAGTTCCTAATTTGTAAAAATTAATATTGGCTGGTTGTGCAGCTCCTACCCGGCTTGGAACGCCATCTGGAATAAACCAAGTGCCTCCATTAGGGCGTCCTACCACAGAATTATCAACAAACGTCAATGAAGTAGCCGCTTCTATTTCAACAACTGGCCAATTAGCCTCATCTTCTAAACTTGGCATGTCATCTTCTGTTACATTTAAAATCTCAACATCATCCTTTAATACTGAAAATGCTGGGTTTAAAAGCGCATATACATCAAATAAGAAATCTACTTGATAGGTATACACTCCATTTTCTTCTGTAATACTTTCAATAACATGATCTTTATAGGTATCACTCATATTAGAGGTAACAGGGGTGTCAAAGGTATTTATGAGCGTTACCTTGTTATCTCCCGCATTTCTAAATAACACATAGGCCTTACCATTGGTTGATGTTGTTCCTAAATTAGGATCAATAAACAATGGTAATGAATCATTTGTTTTAAATCCTTCCTTTAAAAATTTATTACCTTCCTCAATAATCCATTTTGAACTGTTCGCACCTTGTGCAAGATTAAAAAATGAAATTTGAGTTTCTGCGTTGATGGAAAATTGAGTATCTGCACCAACGTTTGGATTCAATCCTACCAACCAAGAAATATCTTCAAAGTTATCTTGCGGTGGATTATACTCTGCATACTCTTCTTCACAGCCCAAAACAGCTAAAAGACAAAAGAAAAGCGTTAAAAATTTTATATTTTTCATTGTGCTTATTTTTTAATTAATATTTGGGTTGGACGTTGTTTCTGCAAATGGTATTGGATATGTTCCATTTTTATCTTCATTATAATTCTGATTTGACAAATCATACTCATAATCAACTACAATATGGGCTTCTGAAGGTGGTGTATCGCTTCCTATTAAACTTGAATAGTTATTTCTATTAATGGTTTGCCCTGTATCCCAATTGTAATAGGAAAAATGAACTCCGTAATAAACTTCATTTGCAAGTTCTTCCAATCTATCTTTGAAGCTATAATTATCGGATTTTTTCCATCTTTGAAAATCTAAAAACCTAATATTATGACCTTCCGTTGAGAGTTCTAGAGGTTTTTCAACGCGCATTAAATGTTCCATAAGGGATTCAGCGGTGTATACTACATCATCATAAGTACGTCCTGGCTCAGATCCTGTTCCTAACAGTATAAGCCCCCATCGTTTTCTAATATCATTTATTAACTCTAAAGCGCCGTCAACATCACCCGTTTTAATTTTACACTCGGCTTGCATTAAATATACTTCTGAAAGTCTATTAAGTGTAATGTTTTTTGACGAATACGCTTGACCACCTGGTAATTCATTTTCATTTCTAACAATATCATGATTTTGATATTTCTTCCACCATGCAAACCCCCAATTCTCTCCACCAAAACGATTGTATTGACTTGTGGTCCCTTCTAGGTAATAAGTAGTTTGATTATCATCAACCACAGCTATCATCGCCGAACATCTCAAAGGTACCGCACGAAGTGACAAATCACCGTTTTCATCTATATAATAATTTCTAGGGTCTAGCGGATCCATAGGCTCTGTTTTATAAGCATGTACAGCCCAAGCCGGCCCCACGGCAGATCTTGTTTGCGCTGTTCTTACATTAACCCAGTTGGTTCCTGAATCTCCATCCCATGGTTGTAAATCTAAACGCGCTTGTTCAGGTGCAAAATTGATTTCAAAGATAGACTCGCTGTTAAACTCCCCAGCAGTAGTAAACATCTTAGTTAAATCTTTCTCTAATTCATATCCATGGTTATTGATAACGTCATCAAAATACACCATAGCCTTATTATAATCTAACTCATTTAAATAGGTTGTTCCCAAAATAGTAGCGGCGGCACCAGAGGTTACCCTACTTTCATCTCCATCAGGATATGCTCCTTTCATATATAAGTTACCATACGCATATTCCAAATCTTTTCTTATGAAGGCCAAAACTTCTTCCTTTGGAGATACTGCTTTTGCAAAATCCTCATTTTTAACTGGGTTTTTGTCTCTAATAATAATCTCTCCGTTATTATAGGAGGTATAAACATAGTAATGAAAAAGTCCTCTAAAGAAACGAGCTTGTGCCATTTGAGAAATCCATTCAGGTTGTAGATCCTCTGACACCTGTAAATTATTTAAAGCTTCAATAACTTGATTCGCTCTAAAAACACCTAAATAACAGGTTTGCCATTTATTCAACACCTGGTCTGAACTACCCGTATATAAGTGTAAATAGGCCTCTTCGGTATTTTGAGGAAACGGGCGTCCATATCCTGGATATCCCATATCAGACCTCAACATTTCTTCAAATTTATTAAGTAAACTATTTTTATGTAATACTTGATACACCGTATTTAGTGTTCCTCCCGTTTCAGCCAAATTTGTCCAATAAATCCCAGTTGATATCAAGTTAGGATTATCTTCCGACAAAAAATCATTGTCTTGACAAGCGGCCATAAAACTAAGCACAATTGCAAGAACCGTATATTTTAAAATTAATTGTTTCATAACACAATACATCATTTTTAATTAAAAATCAAAGTTTAATCCTAACATCCATTGAGAGGAAATCGGACCTGTATTTTTATCAAGCCCTCTTGCAGCAATACCCCCACCTACTTCTGGATTATATCCGGAATACTTGGTAAAAGTTAATGGGTTCTGTGCTCTTACATAAAAACGTAACCTGTTGAATCCCCATCTTTCTACGGTCTTTTTAGGAATACTGTACCCTAAAGAAACCTGTCTTAATCTTAAGTACGACCCATCTTCCAACCACAAATCACTATATCCCAAGTAGTTATCATGTCTTCTTACATCATTTTGATAAGATGGTATTGTAGAGGTGGGATTCGTTTTCTGCCATTGATACAGTAAATCTTTATGCCTTCCAAACCCGTAGGCCCAAGCGTTAAAACCATTCATAATTTCAGCACCTATTGAAGCATACCAGTTCATTGAAAAATCAAAACTTTTCCAGTTAGCATTAAAAGTATAACCTATTTCATAGTCTGGTAAACCACTTCCACTGTAAACTCTATCTTCAATATCTAAAGAGCCATCGCCATTTTGATCAATGAATCGTGTATCACCCATTTTAGCACTTCCTACAATTTGTTGATACTCTGCTAATTTTTCCTCAGTATCAATTATACCATCCGTTCTCCATAAGAAAAATGAAGCAGCCTCATGACCAACGGCTAAGGCTGTAACTCTAGATTGTTGTGGTGCTCTACCTACCAAACCAAAATCATTAGTTAACAAAAATTCTGTATTGTTATTTATTTTTGTGATTTTATTTTCATTGGTAGAAAATGTACCATTCATTCTAAAATTGACCTTACCTATTTTACCTCTGTAGCCAGCGGTTAGTTCAAGACCACTATTAGTCATATTACCAACATTTAAAACAACTTGCGCATTATTTCCGCCTCCAGTTGATGGTGGAATAAACACAGGAAAAAGCATGTCTTCTTTATCGGCATGGTAATATTCTGCTGAGAACGTTATTTTATTCTTTAAGAACCCTAAATCAATACCTATATTACTTTGAGTGGTTGATTCCCAACTTACTACACTATTCACATAGTTTGTTTGAGCCGCTCCTAAACTCAGTCCACCACCAGAAGTATGGTAATTTAAATCTTGAGTAATCCCTGCTTGAAAGGCATATGACTGAAATCTATCAACCCCTACAGTACCTTGACTTAACCTTAATCTAAAATTATTCACGGTTTTCTTATTCCACCACTCTTCTTCTGAGATATTCCATGCCAATGCCACTGATGGGAAGGTTCCCCAATGATTAAAGCTTGGGAATTTTGAGGATCCATCACGACGCACACTTGAACTCAATAAATAGCGTCCCTTGTAACCGTATTGCACTCTTCCAAGAATCCCTATGCGCGTGTCTGTATAGTCAAAACCTGAACTAACACTTTGCGTTCCTGTTGCTCCATTAAGCACTTCTATATTTGGATTAGTGGCTCCATTTCTTCTTGCCGAAAAAGCCTCACTCGTATTACTCTCAGCAGTTCCAAAAACAGTAAACGTGAATTTGTGATCATCATTTATCTCCTTCTCATAAGTTGCTCCAATTTCAGTAAGAACATTAGTAGTGAATCTGGTTCGCATATCCACATAACTATCTTCTGGCTGACTTTGTAAACGTGGTGGGTTTTGATTATTATATATTTCTTGATAAGGTCTAACAATCTTCCCAATATTATTAACCGAAGTTAAACCAAAGTTTCCTGAAAGGCTCAATCCATCAATAATCTCATAGTTCAAATTCAAGGTAGCATTTGCTCTGGTTGTTTTAAGTACATTTGTGGTACGTAGGCTCTCAATAACCCAACCTAAACGGTTAACATCATCACCTCCTTGATTTAAATCATCAAAATTATCAATATTTATACCATTTTGAGTCGGACGATATACGATGGATTGAGACAAGAGAAAGCCTTGAGGAATATCTCTTTTATCTGTATTTAAACCAACACTCGCCTGAATTCTTAACTTGTTTTTATGATAAACGGTATTTGCTCTTGTATTGAAACGTTTATATCCAGAATTAATTTGCAAACCTTCTTGATTGAAATAACCTAAATTAACACTATAGGTAATATCTTCTGTTCCTCCAGAAACATTTAGATCATAGTTTTGAACAGGGACATTCTGATTGAAAATCAGGTCATTTATATTAGTTTCATTTTGAAATTGAAGTGGCTGTTGTTTTATTTGCAAACTTGCTTGATCATCAAACCCGTTATTTACATTTCTGTTTTGAACAATATCAGCATACGTTTGTTCTAAAGAGTTCATTAAAGGAACAGCTGCATTTCTGTGCTGAATGGCATAACTTGCGTTCAATCTTACCTGTAGCGATCCTGGTTTACCTTGTTTGGTGGTAATTAATATAACCCCTGTAGCGCCTCTAACCCCATAAACAGCAGTAGAAGCAGCATCTTTTAAAATATTAATAGTTTCAATTTCTGTTGGTGGAATTTGCGGATCTCCATTTTGAACCACACCGTCAACTACATATAACGGTGTATTATCTCCTGAAAGTGATGTAATTCCCCTAATTAATATCTGAGCTTCACCACC
Source organism: Allotamlana fucoidanivorans (assembly GCF_045788535.1). Taxonomy (GTDB): domain Bacteria; phylum Bacteroidota; class Bacteroidia; order Flavobacteriales; family Flavobacteriaceae; genus Allotamlana; species Allotamlana fucoidanivorans. Next base: position 3,457,377 of record NZ_CP074074.1, read on the forward strand.
AGGTTCTGAAGATGCTACAACGTTAACCCCTGAAGCTTGCCCTTGAAGAGCTGAAGCCAAATCGGCCGTTACTACCGAAGTAATATCTTCTGCCTTTACTTGAGTAACCGCACCAGTAACTTCCTGTTTCTTTACCGATCCATACCCAATAACTACTACTTCATCAAGTTCATCTATATCTTCATCAAGAACAACATTTACAGTATTTCCTGTAATCTTTATAGATTGCGACTGCATACCAACATAGCTGAACACCAATGTGTTTCCTATGCTCGTACTAATAGAGTAATTACCATCAAAGTCAGTAACCGCTCCAGTGCTAGTTCCTTCTACCAAAACCGTAACACCAGGAATTGGCATGCCATCAGTTGCTCCAGTAACGGTACCACTAACAGTGACCGACTGCGCAAATACATTTAGGTTACATAGTAATGCTAGCATCAAAGTAAGCCCGCTTTTAACTATGCTTTTTTTAAATAATGTTTGATTAATTTTCATTTAGTTAATTTGTTTTACTTAAACTATTTAGTTCTTCCTTTTACATTGAATATCAAGAATTAGAAAAAGCTTCTAGCTTGTATTCAAAAAATTGGCTTTAACGTAGTTAAGCTTAGTTTTCATTTTATATTGTTGTAGTTAATTTTATCATATCTTATGACATGACTATACAAAGAGACAACAAAACAGAAGATTTCTTTTTATGGCATTTATCCTGTTCTTACCCTATTTTATCCTATATCTTAACCAAATGTTAAATTTTGTGGTTTGACATAAATATGGCATGGCAAAATAGAGCAGTAACATTAAAATTTTATGGATAGAATTATGACACAAAAGATTATTTGTCTACTTATTTTTTTCAAAAAAAAGTAGACTATTTAGTGTTGGGTTTAAAACAAACAAGGCGCCTTAACCAATTAAGACACCTTACAACTTTAAACTAAATAATTATGAATATAAACTATATCTCTGCCAAGTTTCCTTTCCAGCCTTTATTAAACTGGTTAATTAACTCTTTAACTACATCTGGATAATCTTCAGCAATATTTTTTGTTTCTTTTGGATCATTTTCATGGTCAAAAAGCTCAACAAACACAGGTTCTTTTTCAGGGTTTATATAATCTTTCCAAATAACGGCTCTGTACTTGTCTGTTCTCATACCATATCCCATTAATCTCTTTTCAAACAAATCTCTATTCCATTTATCACCTTGTTGTTTTTTAATTTTAGCCTCAACTTCTTCAATAAGTGGGCCAAAATAGGTTTCTCGCATTCCTTGAGATAGCGGATTTGCTGCCCATTCTCTTAAAGCTGGGTTTGGAAACTGACTAAACACCGCTTTTTTCCATTTTTTTTCAGGGTTATCAAGTAAGGGCATAAAACTTTGTCCTTCTAAATGTGATGGCAGCTCAAGACCTGCAAGCTCACAAAGGGTTGGGTACATATCTACCAATTCAACTAAGGCTTCTGAGGTTTTTCCTCGACTTCCTTTTGGCATATCGGGTGTCCAAATCATTAAGGGAACGCGTGTAGCTATTTCATAATTTGTAGCTTTTCCCCAAATACCCATATCACCAAGATGCCAACCATGATCACTCCAAACCATAATAATAGTATTATCTCTCACTCCAGCTTCGTCAAGCGCATTAATCATTTTACCTATTTGAGCATCTACATAAGACACACAAGCTAAATAAGCATGTTTTAGAGTTCTAGCCATGTCATCATCAATAGGTCCTTTTTTCGGAATTCCGTATCTGGCACGTAATTCAAAGGATGGATGCAAGCCCATAGCAGCTCCATTCTCTGGTCCAGACGTTTGATCTGCCAACGTGATGTTTTCTGGATTATACAAATCCCAATATTTTTTAGGCGCTAACCAATCTAAATGTGGCTTTTTCATTCCCATTCCTAAAAAGAAAGGCTTATCAGGATTTTTCTCTAGCATATCCTTAAGTGTCGCAATAGCCAACGCAGCATTGTACCCATCTTCATAAAACGTATCTGGAACATCTGCCTTTTCATAAGCAGGTCCCTTTCCTAAACCATTACGTGGCGCATTCGGCCCATATTTAGCAATCATATCAGCCTGATTTTTTCTAAACATCTCTTGATTTTCCTTTAAAGCAAAACCACCTGGTGTTTTAGACATCTCTACAGTCATTTTATCCTCTGCTGGTGTTCTACTCCAAGAAACATCTAAATCTGCAAAAGCAGGTTTATGGAAAATTTTACCTGTATGCACGGCTTCATATCCATTTTGGATAAAATGTTGAGACAAGGTTACTATATCTGGGTTAGCTTCTCTAAAATAAGTAAAGTTTTCAATGACATTTATGGTTTCTGGTCTTGCTCCTGTCATTAAACTAGCTCTTGACGGACTGCAAATGGCTTCTTGACAATAGGCTCTATTAAACTTTAGGCCATCACTTGCCAAAGCATCTAGGTTGGGCGTTATGGCAATTTCGGAACCATAAGCACCAATTTCTGGACGTAAATCATCAATGGCTATAAATAATATGTTTGGTTTTTTGGAAACTACCTCTGTTTGCTCTTGTTTTGATTTACAACCGCTCAAAACAATGAGTAATACTACTATGATTTTAAAAAATTTCATAAAATATGTGTTTTCTAATTTTATTCTATAATAACCTTACCGCAAATTATAAAAATAAGGACAATACAAATTACTTTATTATACCTTAAACCTCCACTAATTTACCTTGTTTTACTAACCTTGTAAGTAAACCTTAAAAAACTAACTTTTATACTTAAAACGTAAAAACCATAACGATAAAACTAACGCAACCAATATACCCACTAAACACGACCATTTATAAGGAAGCCTAAAACCTTCAGGAGCAACCAAAATATAGGTAATCACAACTGCTGTCATAAATGCTGAAGGCATTAAAATAAACCAAACTGTTTTTCCTTCTTGCTTTACATAAACTGCTATAGCCCAAAGTACAACAGTAGCAAGCATTTGATTAGACCACCCAAAGTAACGCCAAATAATAGCAAAATCTATTTGAGTTAAGCCAAATGCTATTATAAAGATTGGAATGGTAACTAAGAAACGCTTCCATATTATAGATTGGTTAAAACCAAAAGAATCTGCAATGGTTAATCGCGCACTTCTAAAGGCAGTATCTCCCGATGTAATAGGTGCGGCCACGACACCAAAAATTGCCAATATACCACCTATTTTCCCCAGAGTAGTATTACATATTATATTGACTACCCAAGCTGCATTGTGACCTTCTTCGGCCATAGTTTTTCCTAGTGCTTCAACACCTCCAAAAAATGACATAGCAATAGCCGCCCAAACTAAGGCTACAATGCCTTCTGTAATCATAGCACCAAAAAAAACCTTTTTTCCTTGCAACTCATTAGAAACACATCGTGCCATTAAAGGCGATTGTGTAGAATGAAATCCTGAAATAGCACCACAGGCTATTGTGATAAAAAGTAGTGGAAAAACAGGATAGGTTTCTGGATCTGCGTGTAGATTTCTTAAATTTTGAATTGTCAATTCTGGTATGGTATATTCCTGAAAAAGCAGCGCAAAAAACAACCCTAAAGCCATGATCAAAAGAGAGAAACCAAACAGCGGATATATTTTTCCTATAAGTTTATCAATTGGAATAAGAGTGGCTAATAAATAGTACACAAAAATAACTAGAACTAAAATTGTACCACTCACACCTGTTAGCTCCTGCAGTATAGTAGCTGGTCCTTTCACAAAAACAACCCCAACTAAAATTAATAACACTACAGAGAAGATACGCATGAAGTATTTTATTCCTTTTCCAAGGTACTGCCCTACAATTTCGGGTATACTTTCACCGCCATGTCTTATAGACAACATTCCTGAAAAATAATCATGGACGGCACCAGCAAAAATAGATCCGAAGACAATCCATAAAAAAGCTACGGGTCCCCATAGGGCTCCTGCAATGGCTCCAAAAATAGGTCCAAGACCAGCAATATTTAAAAACTGAATCAAAAAAATTTTTCCTAACGGTAATGGTACAAAATCAACACCATCCTCCTTTGATATAGCTGGTGTAACTCTGTTTGGGTCCGCATTAAATTTGCGCTCTATATAGTTGCCATATATAAAATAGCCTAATACTAAAACCAGTATACTTGTAATAAAACTAATCATAATTTATCTTGCTTAAGTTTTCTTTTTAACAGAAAAAAAGTTGCTACCGATAACCCAAAAAGCAGGCATGAAAAAATGAGCAATACTTTCATTTCTGTGGTATTAATGAATGCTAAAATAAGCATCATAAATCCTATGATTGCCAACGTATACATAACCATCTTGGTAGGCAAACTAGAAGACTCTACAACCTCTAAGGCTTGAAATTTATCTTTAGATTTTTGAACACTTATGCTTTTTGGATTGGTCTCTTTTATTGTAAATTCTAAAATAATGAGAATAATTAACGGAACTAAAATTCCAACCGTTAAATCTGCTATTCTCATGTTACTAACTACCCATTTAGAAATTGGTTGTAATATTTCAAAACTTGATAGAAAACCATCCTGAGTCAATCCAAACTTAACCACTGCGGCCGCTAAAAAACCTATCATTGTGGTTCCCCACACAGCTTTTATTCCTATTTTCTTTGAAAATAATCCCCAAATAGTAGGTAACACTAATGGACCTGTGAGTAATGTGGTTAAATCAATTATAAATCGCGCATACCCATATCTAGGGATAAGCAAAGCTCCTGCAATAACAATACCCCCTAATAAAATGGTGAAAATTCGGCCAACAAAAACCAGTTGTTTTTCACTGGCGTTTTTATTAAACATTCTTTGATACACCTCTGTGGTAAAGGCGCCCGCAAATACATTGAGTTGAGATGTAGCCGCACTGGCTGTAGCCGAGGCCATTGCAGCTATCATTAATCCCATCATACCAGCAGGAAGTACTAAGTTGCAAGCCAAAATATAGGCCTGCTCTACATCTTGCCCAGGTTGAATAGTTCTATACACCAATGCAGGAAGCATCCAAAAAATAGGACTGATTAAATACATAGCACCAAAAATGTAAGCTGCCTTTTTAGCATCCTTAGGACTTGGTACACATGTATAACGCTGTACAAATGCCCACTCGCCTCCTATTTTAAAGAAGTGAATTATAACCCACCCTGCTAAAAACCACCATGTAAAATCGGATGCTACAGGAGATAAAAAGCCTTCGGGAGCCTTATCAAGAAAAGCACTCCACCCACCTGCTTTAGATAAAATTAAAGGAACTACAAAAATGACCGAAATAACAAGAATTACAAACTGTAGCACGTCTGTCACTAAAACGGCCCAAAGTCCACCAGAAAAGGTGATTACAATAACAATTAAACATAAAACCACCGATGTAAATGGCACAGAAAGTAATCCCGTTTCAGGATCAACCAATAAATGGCCTTCAGGCAATGGCATCAAAGCGCAAACAATTTTTGAAAGTGCATATATAGCCCCTCCAACCGCAAATATACCAAAGGTACCTTGAAACCATGTGTAAAATTGCACAATAGAACCACCAAAGCGCAATTGTAAAAACTCGGAAGCTGAATTTACACCAAGCTTACGCCAATAACCTGCTAAAAAGTACCCTACCAGAAGTGCGGCAATACCATAACACATATTTATGGCTACAGCAACAAAACCATATTGATACGCTATACCTCCCCAAACAACAAATGTACCTGCTGAAAAAATTGTCATAAAGCCAGATAATCCAGATACCCACCAAGGGGATTGCCCGCCTGCTGCGAACATATCTTTAGAGTTTTTCATTTTACTAGCAAGAATCATTCCTGCCGTTACTACTCCTAGCATATATAGAATAATGACTACATAGTCGGCCGTTTGCATTTTAGTTTAAGTTTAGTTAGTTAGTTAGTTAGTTAGTTAGTTAGTTAGTTAGTTAGTTTGCCTATTAATTATAACAACGCACTTCAAAAAGCTTTACGTTTTTAGCTCCATAGGTCTCATGACATGTAATTCTAAAGGCGGTTATTTCCACTTGTTCAAAATTGAATTTTATCAATCTTTTTTGATTGTTATCTTGAGTACCATAATCCACCCATTCCCCATCTATTTTTAACTCTAGACTTACAGACTTTAAAAGTTCGGGAGGAATTATTGTAGTATAAGCTTGATTTTCTCTGGTGTTTTTTAGCATCATGATGTTCTTTTTAACATTTGTATCGCACTTAATCTCAACAGATTTTAAGGCAATAGGGTTATGCCACTCAAAAACCACTTCAGCGTTTAAACCATTTGATTGCCAGTGATGTGTTTCTCCTAATTCATCTCGAGGTACGCCATCAACTAGCAAGTTTACATCTCCAGACGATATAGATGATGCATAAATTTTATCAGCCGTTTTGGCCAAATCTAAAGCATCATTAGCGGGTCTTTCGGGGATGTAGGCATCATCTCTTAATAGCTGTTCTTGTAACTCCACAATATGCTGATTGGCAATAGTTCTTGGATTTACATTCTTTTTGATACAAAGCGCAGCAGCAGTACCAACCGCTTGCCCCATAACCGCGCAAGTTCCCATAACACGGGATGAGGATAAAGCTACATGGGTTTGACTTACATTTCTACCAGCAAAAAGCAGGTTAGTAATATTTTTAGAGTACAAGGATTTAAATGGAATTTGATAAACTTTTTCAAAATGCTCATGCCAAAAACTTGGGGGCTCAGCCAAATTTTCTATACCTCCAGGATTATGTTCATCTAAAGGCCAACCACCAAAGGCTACCGCATCTTCATGTATTTTATGATTTATTTGATCTGGTTCAGAAAGTATATAATCGCCCATGAAGCGACGAGATTCTCGTCTTCCTGGTAAAGACCCAACCCAATCTAAAACAAAAGTATCAGCTTCAGGAAACTTTCCTGAGTTTTTAACATAATCCCAAACGCCATAAGCAAAGCCCATTAATCGATGCATATCAACTTCTGCATCAGCAATTATATCGTCATTACTACCTACTTCTACCCACCAAAATCCTTCAACAAATGGAATTATTTTTCGGTCTGGATGTGTTTTATCAGCATCAAACTTAATAGAAAATGGCGGGGCTTTATAGGGCATAGGTTTTCCCATATCTTTTGAAGATAAAAGAATTGTAGCTCCCATTTGCCATCCGTCTGGTTCATCAGGCGCATATTTTTCGTTAAACTCTTCTTTTCCTTCTCTTCCTGTTCTATAAATTGCTCCAGCAGTTGCAGCCATTAGGCCATCACCAGAACAATCAATAACCTGTTCTCCTTGAATAGTTAACAACGTTTCTGTAGATAATTGCCAGCATAAAACGGATTCTATGGTAGAATCAACCGTTATGGCACGAACACATTGTGTATTTAAAATCAAGGTGATATTGGGCTCCCGTGTAACAAAATCATACAATACATGATCCCAAACAGTAAATGAATGTTGTTCGTTATAAAAACGGTTCAGTAATAAAATTTCTTCTAAAATACCTGTTTCTCGTTCAGGCAAGCCGCTCTTAAGCTTGGTAACACCATGTACTATAACACGTATTTCACTAGAGGCGTTGCCGCCTAATACAGGACGGTCTTGAACTAAAACCACACGAGATCCATTTCTAGCCGCCGCAACAGCTGCACAAATTCCTGCCATTCCTCCTCCTATTACAACAACCTGCGTGATTATTGCTTTATCTCTTTTGGGCGTGCGCTTTTCGTCACTTCCCATTTGTATCCAATTGTCAGAAGAACGATCGGTAAGATCAACTATGTGTTTCATATAAATTAAGTTGTGTTAGTTTAAAAAAAGATTACAAACGACTTTGATATTTCTCATAAAATTTATCTACCCTTGCTTGCTGTGTTGGGGTTAGTGATTTGGTTTTTAAAACCCAATACGCCTTTCTCGCTTTTAAAAAATCTTCATCTAAGAGTTGTATTGCTGTTTCAATAACAGACGCTGAATTTTTATTTTTAAGTTCCAATAAATCTAATAGTGCTGCCACTTCTTGATAAGAATCTACTTGTGTTAATTGCTTACCAAAATTATCTAAGTATGCTTTTTCAATACTATAGTCGGTATCTACTAAAGATTTTATTGCGGCTAACCTATGTATTTTACCCCCTTCAAAAAATAAACGATTTACAGCGTAGAAATAATTTTCTTGAAGAGCCTTATCTACATATTTGAATGCTGAATTTGTCAAAGAAGGGGTTTTTAAAACTTTTTTTATTACCGTATTTAGAACTTCTTTTGAATAGATGTTTCTATTGATTAATTCTTTTAAAGCGATATGAAAATAGGTGTTATTCTCATTTAGAATAAACATTTTCAACTGTTCTAAAGAAACCGATTTCCCTGTCTGATTTTTTATTATAGACACCACTTCTCCATTAGCCCAATGCCATAAAGTAAAACAGGTTAAGGCCGCACCACGTACCGTATCTTTGTCGTCAAGTTCTAACGCTGTTGCACCAGAAAGGGCATCAACTCCTTCTTCACCATGTTCATCTGGAGCAGTTAAAATGTCATCATAGTAAACATCTTTAAAAGGCGAATTGTCATCGGCCAAAATATAGTTTAGTTTTTCATAATCTTGAGGTTCAAATAGATCTGCTTCATACTTTTCTAAGGTTTTTCCAGCCTCCAGCTCATACCTTTCATATACTCCAATATTATTCCAAAACAGCTTAACGGGTATTATTTTACACACCTCTTCTAAACAAATAACCGAAAACACATTCATGCTATACCCAACAGGTAATCCCGCCTCATTTTGCCTTTCAGTTAAAATAGCTCTAACAGAATCTTCTTCTCCTGGGTGTTTAATAACTACCTCATGATTAATAGTCTTAAATGTATTTTGATGACTCTTCATATTGCTTAACAATAAAAAAGAGAGTATTAACCACCCGTATGTTTTTAAAGATTTAAGCATAGTTAAGCATAACAACGTACTTCAAAAAGTTTTACGTTTTTTGCACCGTAAGTAGCAGTCATGTTTATTTTGATTGCAGATACTTTTGTAGAATTAAAACTAAACTTAATAAGCCGTGTTTTGTTTTCAGAAATTTCTCCAAGATTAACCCAAGCACCATCAACACGTCCTTGAAGTTGTAACGATTTTAACATCTCTTTTGGCACACTATTGCCATATAAATCGTCATTTTTACTATCTTTTCGCATCATAATGTTTCGCTTCACATTAGTATCGCATTTTAATTCAACCTTTGTTAAATTAACAGGGGTTTCCCATTCTAATTGAACATGTGCCCCCAACCCTTCTGATTGCCAATGATTAATAGTACTATCAATATCTCTAGACATACCATTGGTTAAATTTTTAACATCACCTGTCGTGGTAGTTGACGCAAATATGAGGCTCGCCTGTCTTGCTAAATCCAACGGGTCTTTCGCAGGTCTATTGGGTATAAAAGCATCGTCTCTTAGTAACTGCTCTTGTAATGCATTGATATGTTTCTGCGCTACTTCACGAGGTAAAATACGGTTCTTATTGCAAATACTTGCGGCAGTACCCACGGCTTGCCCTTGAAGCGCACAGGTTGCCATGATTCTTGATGATGATAATGCAATGTGCGTTTGACTCACATTTCTACCAGCAAACATTAAATTTGAAATGTTCTTAGAGTACAAACTTCTAAATGGGAACTCATAAATCTTTTCAAAATGATAGTGAAAATAACTAGGAGGTTCTGAAATATTTTCAATACCTCCTGGATTGTGTTCATCTAAAGACCAACCTCCAAAAGCCACGGCATCCTCAAAATGTTTATGCCCTGTCATATCTTTTTCAGACATGATATAATCTCCAATAAATCTGCGCGATTCACGACGTGCAGGCAATGAACCTACCCAATCTAATGCAAGATTTTCCGCTTCTGGAAAATGACCTGAATTTTTTATATAATCCCAAACACCATGCAAATATCCCATAAGCTTATGTCGATTTTTTTCTGCATCGGCAATGATATCATCATCACTTCCTATTTCAATCCACCAGATACCATCTTGAAATCCTGCAAATTTTCGTCGAGGGCTAGCGCCTTCATGCGAATACTTAATGGCATATGATGGCGGAGAATATTTCATAGGTCTTCCCATATCTTTAGAGGACATTAACAAGGTAGCTCCCATTTGCCATCCATCGGGTTCATCTGGCGCATAAGTTTCATTAAATTCAGCTTTCCCTTCACGACCTGTTCTGTATTCTGCACCAGCCGTAGCTGCCAACAAGCCATCCCCTGAACAATCAATAAAAATGGGCGCATTAATAGTAATTAATTTTTCAGTTGTAGCCTGCCAGCATAATGCCGATTTAATAGTATTCCCCTCCATTACGGCCTCAATAGCTTGTGTATTGAGCATTAAAGTTAAGTTTGGTTCGCGTACCACAAAATCATACATAACATGATCAAATACAGGAAACGATTCTTGTTCATTTTCAAATCGATTATGCAACAGTATTTCTTCTATTATACCTGTTTCACGTTCTGCTTTGCCCTTAATATTATTTACACCATTTAAATGCACCCGCATTTCACTAGACGCATTTCCACCCAAAACAGGTCTATCTTGTACTAAAACTGTTTTAGAGCCGTTTCTGGCTGCTGCTACAGCCGCACAAATTCCTGCTGCGCCTCCACCTATAACAGCCACATCAAATCCCACCGTTTCTTTTCTATTAGGCATGCCTGATTTTCCAGTTCCTAAGTGATACCATTTATCTTTATCCTTGTCATAAGCCATACTTTGTGAACTTCCACAAGATGTGGTTACCATTGGTATAACTCCAGCAGCAATTGCTGCTTTTGATCCTTTTTTAAAAAACTCTCTTCTTTTCATGGTTCTTATTCGTTTAGTGGGTGTTATTGTACTATTTCAGGTGTGTGTCCTTTCCAGCCTTTGTTAAATTCAACCAGTAATTTATTTACTAATTCTGGTTCTTCATCGGCAATATTTTTAGACTCGTGAGGGTCTTTCAAATGATTATACAGTTCTAAATAAACGGGAGCTTTATCTGGATGTATTCTATCTTTCCATACTATAAACCTATAGTTCTCTGTACGCATGGCATAGCCCATTAAGTCATTTTCAAAAAGATTTCTATCCCATTTTTTGCCTTGCTGTGCTATAATGCGTTCTTCCACTTCCTCAAGTAATGGTCCGAAGTACGTTTCTCGCATTGCAGGTCTTATAGGAAAAGCTCCCCACTCCCTTAATGCCGGTGATGGAAATTGACTAAACACAGCATTTTTCCATGCTATTTCTGGATTTTCAATTAATGCTTTAAAGCTTGTTCCTTCCACATGATCTGGTATTTCTAAACCTGTTAAATCAGCAAGTGTTGGATACATATCTATTAACTCTACTAAAGCATTTGTGGCTTTACCTTGCGTGTTTTTTGGCATATTGGGTATCCAGATCATCATAGGCACACGTGTAGCAATTTCATAATTTGTGGCTTTACCCCAAATGCCCATATCGCCTAAATGCCAACCATGATCACTCCACAAAATAATGATAGTATTATCTCTTACACCTGCCTCATCCAATGCTTCAATCATTTTACCTATTTGAGCATCAACATAGCTAACACAAGCCAAATAAGCATGCTTTAATGTAATAGCCAGTTCATGATCTATGGGGCCTTTTTTAGGAATACCACTCCGTACGCGCAACTCAAAAGAAGGATGTAAGCCCATTTGAGAACCATTTAATGGCATGGTATCTTGTGGTGTGATTTTTATATGAGACCTATCATATAAATCCCAATACTTTTTTGGAGCTACCCAATTAAGGTGAGGCTTATTAAAACCCAACCCCAAAAAGAAAGGTTTATCATTTTTTGCCACTAACTCTTTCAAGGTTGCAATAGCCAGCTCGGTGTTATATCCATCACTATAGGTATTATCAGGAACGTCAGCACATTCATAAGCTTGCCCCATAGCTAATCCATATTTAGCCACATCACCATATTTTTTAATCATGGCTTTTCGCGTTTCATTCCGCTCCTTAATGTTTTTTTCTAAAGCAAACCCCACAGGTTCTTTAATACCTCTAAGGGTCATGCTATCAACAGCAGGTAATCGGCTCCAAGATTTTTCATCATCTAAATCACCGTGATGAAAAATTTTTCCCATATAAACCGTTTCATATCCATTATTTTTAAAATGCTGTGGCAGTGTTATTACATCTGGGTTAACCTCTCTAAACTTTATATAGTTATGAAATACACCACTGGATTCTGGACGAATTCCAGTTAACAAACTTGCTCTCGAAGGGCCACAAATAGCTTGTTGGCAGTAGGCACGATTAAACTGTAACCCCTGACTTGCCAATTTATCCATATTAGGAGACATTGCTATCTCTGAACCATAAGACCCCAATTCAGGGCGCAAATCATCTATGCCAATGAATAAAATATTTGGTTGCTTCGATTGTTGAATTATGGGCTCTTCAAAATTTTTACAGCTAAAACATAAGACAAAAACAATACATATAACTTGGGTAGTGCTCATTAGATAAATGGATTCAATATTGACTTTAAAATTCGTCAATAACCAGAAATTTCACATGCTCACATTTATCTAACCTTTGTAATATATTACCTGTATTTAATAGAATTTGTTGATTACTTTTTCTTCCAAACCCGAATATAATCAACATACATGGTTGTAGGCATGCCTTTCAATTGTTTTTTGGCTTCTTCATCAACCAGAGGATTTACAGCCCTATTAGCATTATTAGAGAATTTCACAAAGGGTCTGCGTAAGCCCAAAGAAGCTGTAACATGCATTGGTCTATACCAATAAGTATTGGGTTTACTTCCTATTTTTTCGCCATCAACATACCAAATAATCTCTTTTTCATTGACTTCACAACCGTAAATATGATAGTTTTTACTAGGATCATCAGATAACCTAAACTTATTTAATTGGGCCTCTGGATACTTTTTGGGTCTATACCAAACGCCTTTTCCGTTTTCTTTCTTAACCAAATGAAGGTTGTGATCTGAATCCATAATGTCATCTTGATGTCCTTTATGCCAATCGAATTGTTGTAATTCTACAACATCAATTTCGCAGTAAATCACTTCTCCATCAGCCACGTCTCTATCAAAATCACTGTAAAGCCAAAACGAAGGACAAACGCCATAACCATTTTTAGGTCCAGAAACCGCTATTGCCGCCCCTTTTATTCTTGCTTCTACATAGCCCGTTGTGAAAGTGGCTTTCGATTTTAAAATTCCTGATTTAAAATACGTGCCATCATCAGATTCATTATCCGCATTATGCTGCATTGTTAAAGCTGCTACACCATTCTCAATTTTAGCATTGGCATTATTATTCCATTTCCAACCTGTAGTATTAGGCAACTTATCCTCTTTGTACCATTTACCCCAATCTAACTTGGCTCCATCAAACTCATCAGACAAACTCTTAACCAATTGCCATGAGTCACTAGGATTTGAAGTTTTAACAGGTACTTGCCCATGCACTGGAACAAATACCACTAAAACTAATAGGGCTATCAGTTTATTCATGGCATTACTTAACTTTTAGCAATAGCACCTCTTCTGACGCTAAATCAAATTCAGCATCAACAGGGTTTTCCGTCATCAAATCATGAATAGTGACAGGGGTTCCAGACTTCAATGACAGCCTAATCTTTGCAGTGTCATGCCCTACATTAAGTAAATTTACTAGGTAGGTTCCATCTTCCTGTTTAACCACGCGTGAAATGGTTGTTTTATAATCTTTTCCATTGTTTGATTCAATGATAACATCAGGCATATAATCAGCCACCTCTTCTAAAGCTACTTTTTTAATTTCTGCCATATCAACATTCTTCATCTCCATTAGTTTGCCTTTGCCTGCCGTTAACTTATTGCTACGTTTTTTACCGTACTCGTTCATAGACAAACTTTCTTCTGAATCAATAATTACAGTGCCGCCATTATTTAAATACGATTGCAATGCATTAAATTCAGCATCCGTTATATATTTTGTTTTATAAACTACAACGGTATTCCATGTACTATTATCTTGTTTTTCAATAATATTTTTGGTTACAAAACCTAAGGATAACCCTTCAAAAAACAGAGATTTGTATAATTTACCAGTTTGTGTCATATAATCTGACGTATTGATAGCCGAGGTCTCCGAATAGAATAAACGTAACGGGCGTGGTTGTTTTCTTAAGGCTACAATTTCTTCTGAAAAACTATTTAAATCATACATTACTTGAGTCACTTCATTAGTTATATGTGGCTGCATATTGTTAGAACCTGCATAAGCACCTCCTAAACCAGGATCAAAGAAATCTAATTCACCTTCTAGACGGTCTTCTGGAGAACCATCTGGGTCACGCGCCCAAAACCAGCCCATGTTAGCATCCATGCCCATTAAAGTTGCCAACCAGTACACATTGCGAACATAACTTGTACGCGAATCTAAATCTCTCCACATACCTGAAGAAAGGAAATGAGATTCAGAGTTTACATTAATTTTATCAGGGCCTACCGACTCTAAAAAATCGTGTAGAATAGCCATACCATCCCATTTATAAGCATAATTTTTATACCAATCTGAATTAATATGAGGCCTAATACTTGGGCTTCCTAAAGCTTTTGCATCATGACCAATCATTGTTGTCAATTCAGTTAAAGCTTCAAAGTCCATACCGTGTGAACGAGAATCTTCATAGAATGTTCTTGGAAATAGTTTAATATGAGTATTAGCATCAGGATTAACAGCATGTAATTCATCTTGCATAAATTTAAACCAAGACGTACTTCTATCCATGTGGTAACGGTTCCAGTCATACCAAATAGGTTTACCTTGAAGCGCCGTATCAATTGGAATTTCTATTTCTACACCATTGAAACTTTTAAATGACGAATCCCAGTTGGCATTTAGCTTTTGAATATTGTTATTGTATTTGTTTTTTAACCAATTTCTGAAATTGTTCAAAGTATATGATGAAATACCATTCATTTCTTTAAAACGATAGGTCCAATGATTCTTTTCAGAATACCAATGTGGTTCGTTAGCAAAAATATAGCCTAATTCTGTAACCTTTTTACCTTTTGTAAGCTCACCTGTACGGCGTATGATTTTACCCCATAAATCGCGTGCTACGGGGTTGTCAATATCAAATCCCGTAAATAAAGAACGTCCTTTACGAATCTCAGGTTCTTTCTTTTCTACCCACTCTGGTATACCCATAGACCAATAGATTAAGAACCCAATATTGGTGTCGGGAATGCCTGTTAGCTCTTTCATTAACTCTTCATCGAAAGTACCATCCTCTTTCAATAGAAATGAATTGATCGCGCGATCATGGTCAACAGGGTATAAATTCTCACCTCCGTGGTATAACGCCCCTAAGTGATCATTATAAATATCTTTATTGGTTAGTGGTTGCCCTACTGTTTTTGAAAAGTAATCATAGGGAAAAGATGGTTTACCATTGCTCACAAACATATTATTACCCGCTTTGGTATTTTGCCAATCTACCTTATTAACAGGACGACGCTTAATGTCTCCCGCCAGTTCTTGATTTAATGTTTCAATACCTTTATCTAAAATTTGAATCACCTTTTGTCGTTCAAAATCTGGTAACTTGGCTGCTAATGAGTCTTTATTGTCCGCATAATATCTTTCGTAACCAAATGCCATGGCAATGGCTTCTGGATTTGCTTCATCCCAATTGGCAAACTTTAAAAATTGCTCTGAAAACCAAATTATGGTCTCTTCTCTAGTGACATCAATAGATTTAGACTGCGCATCTTCCATTAAGGATTTTAAGGTTTCTATCTTTTCTCTTGCTTCCTCTTCAAGAGATAATACTTTACTTTCCTGTTTACAAGCAGCCAATAAAAGGAAAACTGACAGGTATAAGAACGACTTTGCTAATACTGATTTCATTTTTTATTAGTATTTAATTTACTATAATTTAATTAGACTTCCCTACGTTATAGGTGGTATTTAATTTTACGATATCTAATGATTGCTTTTCACCATTACTCCATAACACTTCGGCCTCGTCAATTTTAGTAGATGTGCCAAGACCTATATGAAGATTGGTGTTTAAAGGATGTGAAAAATAGGACGATGTAGCACCAACCACACGTTTATAGATATTACCGCCCGCTTTTAACGTTAATATAGCACCAATAGGAGTTACTTTTCCTGAAGGCGAGTTGCCTACGTTTACCACCACATAATTATTATCTGATTTTAAATGGTTTGTAAACAAGTGCCAGCGGCCACGTTCGTTAGCATAAATAATATCTAAATCGCCATCCTTGTCGTAATCAAACGCATCAGCTCCCATACCCGTTGAACCGACTTCTTCTCTAACAATACCATGACCTTCAATTCTTTTGAATTGCTTTCCTTCATCATTGAGATATAAGAATTGTTCAATTTGTGACGCAGAATGACCGTAACGCACAATGTATAGATCAGACCAGCCATCATTATTAAAATCACCCACTGCAGAACTGGTGGTTTGCTCAGAAATATCAATACCCAGTTTTGCAGTTACATCCACAAAAGTACCGTTTTGATTTTCCAATAATTTAGCGGGTAAATTCTTCAACTCAATTGTTTCTGGTTTTTCTACCACGTTATGTATCACTCCTGATGTTGGCGCATTTGTAAAACCTTCTATACGCCAATAATCATTTCCCAAATAACCTATATACAATCCTTTTTTAGAGGTATCTTCTGGCCAACCTTCGGCTTCTTTTTGAGTTAAAGTAAAATCTTGATGCCCATGCTTGTCTAATTTACGCTTAAACAATTTCTTTTTGGCTCCAATAAACACATCAAAATGAGGAAAGGCCATTTGTAGGTTTTCAATTTTAAAATCACCCTTAATTTTTATACTATCGTGTTTAAACGGTTCACGACGTGCAAAGAAGTAAAATCTTTTGTTCTCGGTATCATAATCACTTTCAGCATCAAAAGCATGTTTTGATCGTGTTAAAAACAAATCGAAATCAGCATCATTATCAAAATCGATTTCTGAAACACTCGTGGTCAAATTAGTGTTTGTTAAATCGCCTAGTACTGTTTCGGTCACATCAGTAAATTTGTTATTAGCTTCTCCCTGAACAGCTATAACTTTACTCCCTCCATAGAAAATCATATCGGTGATGTTATCGTTATTGAAATCAACATACGTCATACGGTCATTAAAACGATCAGCATAAGGCAAAAATTTAGAAAATTTAAATTCCTGCTCTTCATCTTTTAAATATAAAAAATGGGCTTTATCGTTTTGATTTTTGGGAGGAAACGCTGTTAGTAGCAATCCTAAATTACCATCATTATTGCCATCAATAAACTTAACCGCACGCCCTCGGCTTGCTTTAAAATGCTTGAATTCTTTCTCTTCTGAAACACTTCTATCTAAATTAACAGTATAGGCTCGTAGTTTTCTAGGGTTTTTACCATCACCGCCGCCTGGTTGAACCAAAACTTCTAACAGACCGTCGCCATTATAATCACCAATAGCTATACCATGGGTATCCCCAAAAATAAACGGTTCTCCCCGCTCAAAAACACCTTTATTGTTCCAAAACAATTCAACACGTCTTGAATGTTCAGTTAGCAGCATATCCATATAACCATCTTGATCTAAATCTGCAATAACAGCGTTATCAAATTTTCTTCGTGAACGCTCCTCGCCTGGAAAAATAGCCTTGTCTTCTGAAAAACTTAATTCAGGCATATTATTATCATCATTTTGAGCACTTATAAAACTTGGTAGCATCAACATAGCCAAAAGTGCCAAGGTTAAATAACATATGTTATTCTTATTCATTTTAATATTTAGCTTTTAGATTGAATGAAAAAGAAATGATTAATTTAAAAATCAGATCAACTTCTTCTCTTTCACAAATGTTGAAATTATATAACGGAAATAATCTTATGTCAACTCTTAATACAAGGATTAATATTAATCACATCCTAACACATGTACTTCAATACATTGATAGACTTAGATTCTTTATTCTTACCTACTGTAATATTACATAGGCTACACCTAACTTCTCGAAGGCTACTTATTTAGATTGCAACTTGTCTTGAATTTCTTCTATAGTTAACCCTTTAGTTTCTACTAGGTATTTAAATAATATTATAAGACCTATGGCCACTACAATAGCATAAATCAACAACGTAGTACTTATACCGAATTGATCCAATTGCCATGGAAAAAACTGTTGTACTAACATACTAACCAAACTAGTTATTAACGTAATAGCAGGAATGGCTATACCTCGAATAGATATGGGGAATATTTCTGAAAACAACACCCACATAACAGGCCCTACAGAGAAATGAAAAGCCGCAATGAAACTCAAAATACCAAAGAAAATTAGCATGGCATTCATAGTGGCTGACTTTTGAATTAACAACCCAGAAAAATCACGAGCATCAGCTTCACCTAAAGTTTCTTTTAGTGCATTTTTAAACTCTGCATCACTTTTATATTCTACATCAACCATTTTTTTTAAACGCTCTGCATTTGGTATCTCTTTCATTTCAGAAACAGCATCGGCAGTAATGGTATATCTGGCTTGGTAAAAGCCGAATGAACACAATCCTAAACTTAAAACAATCCATATCATGCCATAAATAATTAAGGGCCTTCTGCCTAATTTATCTACAAGAAGTAATCCTAAAATGGTAAATACTACACTAGTAAGACCAATCCAAATAGCTTGCAAGAATGAGGCATCGCTTCCTATACCTAGTTGCTCAATAACTGTTTGGGCATAAAAAAGAATGGCGTTAATACCTGTTGCTTGTTGTGCAATAGCAATGGTTAGAGCAATAATTAAAGTAACCCGCATAGGTTTACCCATAATTTCTTTAAACTGCGCTCTTAATGAATGATCGCTTGAACTTTTGCTCAAACTATCTTGCATATCGTCAATATGTTGATCTACTTGATTTTCGGGAATAAGTTTTTTTAATGTTATTTTAGCTTCATCTATACGCCCTTGAAACATCAACCAAGACGGACTTCTAGGAACTATAAACAATAATCCAAGCCATAGTATGGCAGGAATAATTTCAGTACCAAGCATCCAACGCCATGTATTAGTATCAATACCCCATTCCGAAACCCATGGCGCTCCTGAACTGACTAAATCAATAATTAAATAGTTTAAAAAATAAGCAGCTGAAAGCCCTATCACAATATTAATTTGAATCATGGAAACTAATTTTCCTCGGTATTCTTGAGGAGCAATCTCTCCTATATACATGGAGGCCATTGAAATTGATGTAAATGCCAAACCTCCTAAAAATCTGGCTATAACAAGCATCACATAACTTGGTGCAAACGCCGAAGAAACGGCTGAAACAATATACAGAATGGCTATAATTTGAATAGCTCTTTTTCTTCCAAATCTATTACTTACCCATCCTGCAAAAAGTAAGGCTAACAATACACCCCATGCTGGAGCACTTACTACTGTGCCCAACTCTAAAGTTGATAACGCAAATTCTTTTGAAATGAATTTAGTTGTTCCAGAAATTAATGCTGCATCTAATCCAAACAGAAAGCCACCCATAGCTACAATGGTGGAATAGGTAAACGCATTTTTTTTATATGAACTCATAGGTTTTAGTTTAGTTAGTTCGTTTTTTTCCCACAGATATTTGGGTGTTAAATTTACTTATTTTATGTTCAACAGTTTCTCCGTTGGACCAAGTAACAATAATTTTTGCAGATTTCACATCAGCACCTAAACCAAAATGGATTAAATTATTAAAACTCAATGAATATTGAGCTGCTGTAGAACCTACGCGTTTTTGTTGTTTTTGATTTCCATATACTATGGTTACCATAGCTCCCAAAGCTGATACTTTTTTTGATGGCGCATATCCAATATTTACAATGGCATACTTATTATCTATGTCTGCTACTGATAACACATTTTTGAATAAATGCCACTTACCGCGCTCATTACCCACAACAACATCAACGTTTCCATCATTGTTGTAATCTAATGTTTCTACAGCCATTCCTATAGCTCCTAATTCTGGGGACATGATATTAGGATTCTCAAGCTTTTTAAATATTTCGCCATTTCTATTAGCAAAAATGATGGCTTTATTCTTATACACTAAATTACCTCTTGGTACAACGAGAATATCTGAAAACCCATCATTATTAAAATCTGCAATAGCCACAGCACTCGAATTATCGTTAAAAAACACACCTGCCTTTTTTGTTACATCATGAAATTTACCTCCTTTGTTTTCTAATAACATATCAGGAAGTCCTTCTTTATGATTGTAGGCTGGATAATTTTTAACACCATGAACAACACCTGTTGCAGGTGCCCAAAGAAACCCAGCAATGCGCCAACTATTATTTCCTACAAACCCAATATACCAACCTTTTTTGTCTTCATAATTAGTGTTGTCAGGAAAACCTAGTGCGTTACTATTCACTAATCGAATGTCTTTTCCTGAATGTGTTTCTCCTTCAAACTCATAATCATATGAAGCTTCGCCAATAAAATAGGTATCGTTGTTTGGCCACTGCGATTGAAAATTTTCAAGACTTAGAATATCTCCGGCTTCTAAATCTTCAAACTGAAATTTACCCCGTTTAGTAAAAAACCCAAAGTCTTTGGTCTCTGAATTAAAGAATGTTTCACCTATTTCAAAGTCATGCCCTCGGGTAAAATACAAATCAAAATCACCATCATTATCAAAATCAATCTCGGCAACTCCTGTTACATTATCAATATCAAAAGGCAGTACTTTTTTGGTAACATCTTCAAAGGTAAAACCGTCACCTCCTTTATATATTTTAACCTTACCATGACCGTACATAACAAGATCTAAAACTTGATCTCCGTTATAATCTGTCACTAAAACTTTTTGTCCATCTGCTTTACTTGGTGCCAAAGTATCTTGTAAAACGAGCTCGCCTTGGCCGTTATTCTTATAGATGTAATTTTCGCTTTTCCCTTTTTTTGAAGCATCAGGGAACGCAAAATTCAGGAGATCTAAGTTACCATCATTATTAATATCAACAAATTGAACGGTTCTTCCTCTCATTAATGCTAAAGGTTCCTTAAAATCCTTCATAGGTACAAAATCTCTTCCTACAACACGATACATCTTTGAATTTCTAGCATTACTACCAGAACCACCGCCACGAGACATAATAACTTCTATGTTACCGTCTAAATCAAAATCGCCTGCTGAAACACCATGTAAATCTCCCATAATAATATCGAAGGGCTTAGCAAACTTACCTTTGTTATTCCAGCACACCTGAATACCATAACCATGATCATTAATTAACAGGTCTAAATATCCATCTTGATCTAAGTCTGCCACCACAGGTGCATCCCACTTTCTAAGATTTTTTTCCTGTCTTGGAAAATCTTTCTTAGCCTCTACAAACCAACCTGTACTGGTTTGAGCAGTACACACGTTAAAAAAAAAGAAATAAGCAATTACCAATAAAGGTAATTGCTTTAAAACATCATATCTATTTCTTGATCTCATAAGATATATTTATTAATTCCAGACAATTGGCATAAAAACAGTCATTTCTGCCTGCCCCCTATTGCTCCAAGCAAAGTATGGCACCAACTGTGTTTGGTAAGCTTCCCATTGCGGCTTACTTACACTTCTATACATGCCTGCTTTATTGTCTTTTCTTAATAGCAATTCGCTTTCAATTACAGTTACACCACCTAAGAAATCTGATTTATGAACCGCCTTAAGTTTTGAATCTCCATTAAAATACACATCAAGTATCTCAGTGTTTTCAGGTAAATCAGGTGATTCTATACAATATACTATAGGTCCTCGTTTTACTGCAATTTGATTCCTTACTTCTTCTATTCTTGGATGCCCTTCAATAAGTTTTATAGGCATTGGAAGATTTAAAGTAATAACATCTCCCTTAGTCCAAACACGATTAATAGTTGAAAACTGACCAGATTGCACATCTTGATCCAACGTTTTGCCATTCACTTGAATGGAAGCGCCTTCAGTCCATCCTGGTATTCTCAGTTTAATATCAAACGCAGATGATTTGCACTCTTCAATTGTTATGGTTACTAAACCATCCCATGGGTAATTGGTTTCTTGAGTAAGTTTTAAATTTGAACCATCTTTTAACTGTGTCTCTAATTGGTTGCTTCCAAAAAGATTGACTGACAGACCATTTTCTGCAATACTATAAGACCAACCTGATACTTTTGCAATGGTTCGTACTAAGTTTGGCGGACAACAAAAACACTCTAAATAAGGCTGTCTGTTTGGTGTTTCAGTAACATCGGCATGCGCCTCATAATCTCTTGTATTATTAACCATTCTAAGTGGATTGGCATAGAAATAATCTTTTCCCTCAACGCTAATACCCGACAATCCACTATTATATAATACCAACTCGATAATATCTGCGTATTTAGATTCGCCATGAATATTTAACATACGGTAGCTAAACATGGCATTACATAAATTGGCACAAGTTTCATTATAGGCAGTCATGTTAGGCATCATGTACTCATCAATAAAACCTTCCTCTATCATATCAAGGTTGGTAGAAGCCCCATAATGTGCTTGCCCCACAGCTCCTGTTACGTACATTTTTTTATCGGTAACATTTTCCCATAATCTATCTAAAGCATCTATTAAGGCCTGTTCTCCAGTTTCAGAATACACATCGGCCGCACCAGCATAATAATACAACGCTAATACAGCATGACCCACCGCTTCTTCTGAAATTCTTAGTGGCGTTCTTTCCTGAACCATATCGCCAATAGGATAACCTACTGTGGTAGAGTCGTGTTTTACTTCATATTTACCCCTATTATTAATAAATTTTTCAGCTAAGCTTAAATAACGCTTATCTTTTGTTGTTCTGTACAGCTCAACCAAGCCCATGATTTGTGTTTGATTAAACCCGAAACGACCATAATGTTTGGTCTCTGGCATAAAAATCACATACATCAAATCGGCATGTTTTATGGCAATATCTAAGAAGTTTCTTTGCCCTGTTACTTTATGATGTATACAAGCACTTATTAATAAGTGCCCACTGTTATACATTTCATGGTATTTACGGTTCTCATACCTATCTGCATCATTGCTTAATTGTATTTGAGTTTGTAAGTATCCATCATCTTCTTGTGCTTTCCCAATAATGCTAATATATTCATCAATCTCGCTAAGAAGTTTTTCATTCTTTGTATACGCATATACACATGTTTTTGCTTCAACAAACTTGTAAAAATCACCATCATGCCAAAACATACCTTTGTGCTCTCCTTCTTTTTCTCCAGCTGCTATTTTAAAATTATTTAACGCATGCCCCACATCGCCACACAAAACATTTCCCATATATGGCACCATAACCTCCTCACATTTTTTGAATTTATCAGCCCAAAAACCTCCAGTCCAATTACATGACCCGATGTTTATTTCCTTTAGTTTTTTATACGTACTCATTTTATTATTCTTTCGTTATTATGTAACTATTTTAATTAGTTTGTTTAATTTAACTATGTTTATAAGTGATTTGCTGCTTTCCTTCTTGGCAAATCTTCTTTTAAACCCTTTCTATTGAGTTTTTTCATGAATTATTAGTAAACCAAAATTAATTTAAATTCACTTCCATTTATTGATATATTTTACCAAGTATCAACTCAATTTTATCTTTGAATATACATCATTTTACTGCAATCAGAAAAAGAAAACCCATTGCCAAAAAAACAACGGGTTTCTATTTCTAAAAAAACGATTTATTAACTAAACTAACTTTTTATGACTGTTCTTTTAGAGGTAAGTTTGATATTATAATTTGACCACTTTTTCTATAATTAGAGTGCTATCTGCTTGTATTTTAAAAAAATACATGCCTGTTGGTAATGAAACTAAATTGATATTGGTTTCTGAATCCTGAGAATTAAATTCATTAACTAACTGCCCTGTATTTGAAAGCACTTGCACACTTACTTTGGTATATTTTTCTGAAAACTTTAGTGTAATATAATCTCTTGTTGGATTTGGATAAATTTGTAATCCGATAGTACTTTTTTCAATAGGTTTTGAAGATAAGGTTACACCTCCTAAGATGATATCTCCATCAATTCCTCCTACCGATTTTGAACTATTCCAAAGGGCATAAGCATTATCTTCATTTACATTCCAATTGATATGATTATAAACACTTGCTCTTACTTGATTTGGTGTGCCTGAAGTTCCACCTATATATACGCCGTAATTTTTATCCCATTTGTTAAGCGCTATATCTCCACCCGTTACGTCTATATTAAAACCAACCAAAGCTGTTGGCAAATCACAAAAGGAATTACCGCCACCAATACCCCATCCAGCTACTTGAACGCTTCCGCCATTATCAATTCCATTAGTATTTAATCCTGTTAACCACAAATCGCTATTATCGGCAGGATGCATGGCTGAATCACCCGCATAGATTAATACAGTATCTCCAGCAGGTGATAAATCCCAATCACCATCTGTTCCAAAGGTTTGCGATATATTACCTACCTGTGTTTCTATTCCCGCTATTACCGTAGTAACTACACCACTTCGTTGTAATTTAAAAATAGTCCCTGCTTCATGAGTATCTGTTGCTGTCCAACTAAATACATCATCAATGGAATAAGGACCACTATTACCTTCATTGAAACTACCATCGGTATTCCAACCTCTGTTTGAAAAACTCAAACTTGTTCCTGCGGTAATTTCTTTTAAAATAACAAAAGCTAGTTCACCCACATTTCCGCTTGCTGCCTTATATCCTACAATGGCAACATCACCGGCAGTTAACTGTGTAGGCAAAATCACATCAAAAATTAAAATACTTGCAGGGGTAGAATTCACAGAGCCGACTGTGGTAGATTGCAATGTTATGGTTACTGACTCACTTGCCTCTTCCATACTATCATCTCCCGCTACAATAGTAATTTCAGATGAATTGGTTCCTGATGCGATGGTTATATTTCCTGTAAGGGTGGTATAATCGTTACCAGCTGTGGCTTCACCACTTACGGTGTAGGTAACATCAATATCTTCTGATGCTAGAATCCCTTCTGGCAAGCTCACCTTAAACACACCATTCACATCGCCTTCAATAGCATCCGTTTCACCTGTTATACTAATTTCACTAATTTCACTTTCTAAGAGCAATTCATTACTTTCAAACAACCTATTGTAACCTGGCAATGTACCGTCATCCCATAAAAAGCTATGAGGGTGCCCTGCACCACCATCGTCATTATCAAACCATTGTGGCTTTACATCTTTAAACTCTTTTACTGTAGCCACCGCTTTATCAAGAATATCTTGAATAATTTGCTCTGCATTAGGTTCAGAAGCTCTTAAATCGGTCGTTTCGCCAGGATCATTTTCTATATCATATAAACGCCAGCTCCCGTTACCGCCAGTCTTTACAATTTTCCATTGTCCGTTAGCAATACCACCATTATGAAAACCATTATATGGTCTCATAATTAAAATATTTTCACCTGCTCTTGGATCTGTGCCTGCTATTAAATCATCCATAAAATCTACTCCATCTAATACCTTTTCTTCTGGAATAGTTCCTCCTGCCATATTTACCAGTGTAGGATAAATATCAAGAGCACTTAATTGATGGTTGTAATACGCTTTTGACGTAATTTGGTCTGGCCAATGCACAAACATAGGCACTTTATGCCCGCCTTCATTAACACTACCCTTTAAAGCCGCTAAAGGATAATTAACAGCTCCTTTACTATAAGTATACCCCCCATTATCACTTAAAAATATAATGACCGTATTATTAAATTCATTCATATCCTTTTTTAACTCTGTGACAAGGCGACCAATATTTTTATCCATATTAGTGACCATAGTAGCATAAGTGATTCTAGCTTGAGTAAATTCTTCAATTTTAGCTTGTCTTGCGGCCTCTATAGCATCTTGTTGTTCTTGAGGTGTTAGGGCATTATAAGCAGCATCTCCCATAGATGCTCTTGCCTCATCTTCCATTTTATCATCACTTACCTGATTTGCTTCAGACATATAGGTACTATTTCTAACCAAGTCTTCAAAATCTGGGTTATCGGATTTAAACTGAGCTATTTCAGCATCGGGTGCTTCTAAAGGTGTATGCGGTGCATTGTAAGCCAAATACATAAAATATGGATCGCTAGAAGGTGCATAAGTGTTTATGTAAGAAATAGCTTGATCAGTTAAAACATCGGTTAAGTAATCTTCATTTGCAGCATCGCTAAACTCACTTTCAGCCACATAACCACGATCACGCCATAAAGGATCTTGATATTCATTCGTTACTGGGTTACTTCCACCCAATCGGTTATAAAAGTTATCCTCATAACGCTCTTCAAAATAGTATTTTCCACCACCTAAGAATCCGAAGAATTCATGAAACCCTCTATCTAATGGTTGATACGAGCCTTCTTCAAAACCTAAATGCCATTTACCAACAGCAATTGTATTATAACCTGCATCTTGCAAAAGTTTAGGGAAATAAGTTTCATTAACAGGCACACCTAAATCACTGGTTATATCGTTTGGAAGATTGTATTGTGCTCCAATTCTATGAGGCATCATTCCCGTTAATAGAGCAGCTCTACTGGGGCCACAAAATGGATGTGCCACGTGTGCATTTTTACAAATTACACTGTTATCTGCTAATGTGTTTAAATTTGGTGTTGGTATAATTCCCAAATCTGCGGGAAACCCAGCTTCTCTATTAAAACCAACATCACCATAACCTAAATCATCTGCCAAAATAACAATTATATTAGGTTTCGTATTGGCAGTTTGGGCTTGAAGTTGCTTTGAAGAAATAATGGAAGTAATAAAAAGAAAAATAAATTTAAGTTTGTTAATACGCATTATAGCTATTATTTAGTTTAGACAAACAAAAATAATAGTCACAACTAAGTATCATTGGTTAAAAATTAACCATGATTAACACTGACTTAACCTATTTTTCTAATTGGAATTTAAAATACTCTTATATGGCCTCCCTAAACCCTTTAGGCGTAACTCCCATAATTTGCTTAAATTGCTTATTGAAATTGGTAATACTATTAAAGCCAACTATATAACAAACTTCTGAAACAGGGGAATTATCTTGAATCAATAATCTCGAAGCATTACGAATTCTAATTTCATTCAGAAACTGTGTAAAAGATTTATTTGTAGTCTTTTTAAAAAATCTACAAAACGAATTGGTGGTCATACAAGCCACATTTGCAATATCATCTAAACTGATGTTTGATGCATAATTATCTGAAATGTATTTTAACACAGTATCTATACGCTCAGAACTTTCGGTTGTAGATTGTCGCATGTCTGAAGACGAGAGTATTTTCTTTTCTTTTACTTTTGACAACTCATACAGAATATTTAACAACTTTAATTGTTGTTCTATAGGCGGTAATTCCGGCAACTTTATAATGTCACTATGAAGACGTTCTCCCGCATTTTCACCAAAACAGATACCAAACTTAGCTTCTTCTAAAAGATTGTTAATTTCAGCAAATTCAGGAACTTTAAATAAATCATTTCCTAGAAAGTCTTTAGTAAATTTAGTAACAATTGTTTTCACCTTTTGAACACTGCCTTCTTTGTAATACGAAGGATCGTTTCTCCATAAATGAGGTAAATAAGAACCTACTAATACTAAATCTCCTGGGTAGAATGGTTCTACACTATCTCCTACAAAACGAATACCATTACTTTGTGATATGTATAACAACTCAATTTCGGGATGATAATGCCAAGCCGCATCCAAACAAGGGACATCCCTTCTATGAATGTTTAACTTCTTAGTTATAGGGTTATCTGAATTTTTTAGTACTAGTTTCATTTAATCAAATATAACATTTTTTTATCGCGCGTAAAACTTAATGAGTGTAATTAACAAATCGTTACAAGCCAAATCATCACAGAATTTTATGAAAAAATCACCAATACAAGTACTGGTGATTTTATCTTAAATTGTAATATGGTAATTAGTTCAAACTAAAAGTTTTATCAAACTTAGGCATCCCATCAGCTTTCCACTCTTCTCCAGTTTTTACATCATGCCACCAAAGCGGTTGCACATGGAACCTGCTCCAAACTTCACCCTCACCTACTAGTTCTTTAACAACATCAGGATGCTTAGCACTTACATCTTTATTTTCACTAATATCGTTTTCAATGTTAAACAATTTCCATTTTTGATTATAGGCTTTAACCGCTTTCCATTCATTTCTTCTTACACTTACATCGCTAAAACCATTTCTATGCCTCATAATATAAATATTATCATCAGCATGTGCATTTTTTCCTGCTAAGAAATCTTCCCAAATATTTTTACCATCAAGTTGCTTTCCTTCTGGAACCTTAGCCCCAGCCAATCGCGTAAACGTTGGATAAAAATCTAAAGCCGAAACTAAATGGTTATATTTTTTTCCCGACGGAACAACGTTGGGCCAGTGAAAAAACATAGGTACTCTATGACCGCCTTCATAAACACTTCCTTTACCTTCTTTCAATGGAAAATTAGTTGCTCCTGCTGTAGTTTTACCGCCATTATCACTAAAAAATACAATAAGCGTATTATCTAGTTGATTTGTTTCTTGTAAGGCTTTAGTAATTCTTTCAATGCCACGGTCAACAGCATATACCATCGCTGCATAAGTTCTACGCTTTTCATCTTTTATATGACTGAATCTTTGCAAATCTTCTTCTTTTGCTTCTAATGGTGTATGTGGTGCATTATATGAAAGGTATAAAAAAAATGGCTCTTCTTTTTTTGAAGCCTCTGTAACAAAACGAACCGCTTCTCTTGAAAAAGCGTCTGTTAAATATTCTGTTTCATGTAACTTTTTACCATTGTGTTCTAAAGGAGATAAATAATCCCAAATTACTTTGTTGCCTTGTTTTTCTTGCTTGGCATACGCCTCACGGTATGCCTCTGGAAAATACTTATGCCCCCCTCCTAAAAAGCCATAAAAGTCATCAAAGCCTCTTTCATTTGGATGAAATTCAGGCGTAGCTCCTAAATGCCACTTCCCAATTAAACCTGTGTAATAATCTGATTCATCAAGCACTTTACTAATAAAAGTTTCTTTAGTAGAAATTCCTTGAGCTATAGTTTCACTATTAGGAGGTAAATTAAATTGAGCGCCTATTTTATGAGCATACAACCCTGTCATTAACCCCGCTCTACTCGGACCACAAAAAGGATGCGATACGTAAGCCGAAGTAAGTATAGTACCGTTATGAGCCAATTTATCTAAGGCCGGTGTAGTAATATCTTTTGATCCGTTAAAACCAACATCTGAATACCCTAAATCATCACAAAGCACCATTAAAATATTTGGTCTTTCTGGCGTAACGATTTTTTGAACTTCAGCTTGTTGAGACGTACTATTGTTTTTTGTTGAATGACAGCTAATCAAAGTAAACACAGCAAGACCAGATAACAGTTTTGAATATAATGAAGAATACATAGTTTCTTATTTAGTAGTCGTTTTAAATTAATCTAAAAATTCTCATGCATTGAACATACATGAGAATTTTGATTTTTGTTCTATTTTTTATTCATTTTTTCTCGCATCTCGTCTAGCCAAGGCTTCATTTCTTTATAAGGTTTTCCTGTAATTTTTGCTAACTCCGTATGAAATGTTTCACTAGCCTCTTTGTTCTTAGCTCTCATTTCTTCCTTTGTAATATCACCAGCTTTCATAGCCTTATTAGAGTCCATATAAGCGGTTACCATATCAAGTCTAACATCATAAAGTTTTTCTTTTTGACTATCATCTAAACCATATTCTTTTGCTGCAGCATCAACAAATATTTGGTTTTGTTGTTTATGCCATTTACTTTGCCCGTAACTTGAAGCAAAAGCTACTATCAATAATAATGTAAATACAATTTTCTTCATAATTCTCAATTTTTAAATTTAACTTAATTTATGTCTATTAATTATTTTTTCTGCCAAACTCTCACATATTCTATTTCATAATCAACCACTCCTGCTTCTTTTTTTTCATCTGGACTTTTTGCCATAAGTTCTTCCTTTGATTTTGGTACATCATGCCAGGGAAATGTTTCTTGGTCTAGCCATAAACTAATCGGTCTGTCGGCCACATACCCATTATAATCTTCTGGAAGATTTAAATTTTTCCTATTTTCTTTTGCCCATGCTGTAACTTGTTCTGCTGTAACTTCAGAGAACAACTTACCGTCCACAAAATATTTCATACCGTCTTCATTCCACTCAATACCATAAACATGGAAATCATCCGCTACTCTAAAACCAAGATCTTTTCTTTCCGTATAAGTGGGTTTTCCTGTTACTGGTTTGCTCCAATCTCTAATAGACCACCATAACTCACTATCTAAATGTGATTTCTTTTCATTACCAGTACCGCCGTATAATTCAAAAAAATCAATTTCTAGTTGTTCTCCCATGGCCCAAAAAGCACTTGAAACAGGAGCATCTGCTGCTTTACTTTTTATTTCTATATACCCGTATTTGAATTCTTTACGACCAATAAAACATGCTGTAGTAATATTTTCATATGGCATGGCTTCACCAAAAACAGGTTTTCTAATTTCATCGCTAAATGGAAAATTGGGTTCCCATCGTGTTTCAAGAATAAGTTTACCATCTACTAACCGGTAATTTCTTCCTGAAAATTGGGATGGCGCTCTACCTTTCCAAACTTTTTTATTAGGTTTATCTGGATGCTTATAAAATGGTTTTCCATCTTCAAACTTTCCTACAATATACCATCTATCTTCATCAATGGTTTCTGCATCAAACTCATCACTTACTGCAGTGTTCAGCACCCAATTACCTGTATTATTTGGATCAGAAAAAGGGACTACCTTAATGTTATTTACAGTTGCCTGACTACCTTTGCACCCTAGTGAGAGTGCTCCAATACCGCTCACCACAATAACCCCTAAAACTATTTTATTTACTAATTTTCTCATATTCTTATTTAGCATATTAATTTTCACTTTGTTGCCATACTCTTAAATACTCTATTTGATATTCTGCTGGCAAATCTTCTTCAGTTGGAATACCTAACCAAGGAAATGTTTCAGAATCAAACCAAATCCAATAAGGCACATCGGTAACCCATCGGTCAGGATCTGCACCATTATTGGTTAAAACCGATTTTAAAATAGTTCCTTCTGGGTGCAATTCACCATCAACATAAATTTTTATGTATTCAGCAGTCCATTCATAACCATACACATGAAAATCATCAGCTGTATTATGGTCTACCTGAATGTTTCGAGTATGTACAGGCCCTCTGCCATCGGGTAAATAATAGTAGTTTTTAGGATCCCAACTAATAATATTAAATTTCAATCTTTTTCTCCAAGTACCACTAGTTTTGTGTCCTCCAAACATTTCAAACATGTCTAATTCTGAGGAACGTGTGCCCGTTGTCCAAAACGAACTGGTTACAGGTGCCTTGGCAGACTTACACTTTATTTCCATGTAGCCATACTGAAACTGATTTTTACTAATCACAGCGGCTGTAGTGATGTTTTCATATTTATAAACCGTACCCCCAACTGTTTGGGTTTTATCACTAAAATTAAAGTCAGGCTCCCATTTTGAGACAATTTTCAATTTTCCAGATTCAACAACAGCATTGTTTATAGAAAATTGAGACGGGGCTCTACCTATGAAATTTGATTTGTAAATCCCATCTTTTCCTTGAATGTGCCACTTTGACTCATCTAATGTACCATCTTCAAACTCATCACTCATATCTTGGTTTAACACCCAATTCCCTGAGTTTGATTGATCAGATAACGGATAGTCTGGATTGGGTTCAGAGTTTCCACCTTCATTTCCATTATCAGGATTCTCTGTTTCAGGATTTTCAGTTTCAACAATCTCTTGAGGTGTATCAGAACTTGAACAAGATGCCATTGTTAACGCAAGAACTACAAGCACACTATACAGGCAATATTTAATCTTCATTTCAACTTTTTTTTTGACAATTTTAAACATGTAGGCTCTTCCTTATTAACAAGAACACCTCACGTACACAAAAGAAGAACAAAAGATTTAAGGATAAATGATAAAATTTACCCTCTTATAACATGATTTTACCAGTTTACAGGATTCTATGTTATTATACTATCAAATACGTAACAATAAGCCTATTATATTACTTACTAACATGAACTATTATCGCTCAAACACATTTGATGGTTTTACACTATTTTTACTTACCAAAAACCGTAATCACCAAGCTTCTTGACCCTCCAAAATCACGATGCTCACATAAATAAACCCCTTGCCAAATGCCAAGATTTGGTTTCCCGTTGGTAATTGGTATTTGTACCGATGCCCCAAGTAATGAAGCTTTAATATGTGCTGGCATATCATCAGATCCTTCATAAGTATGTTCGTAATATGATGCATTTTCAGGAACCATCATATTAAAATGGCTTTCAAAATCGGTTCTTACCGTATAATCCACATTCTCATTAATAGTTAAACTTGCCGAGGTATGCTTAATAAAAACTTGTAACTGCCCTATTTTAATTGTTTTAATTTCAGGAATAGCACTTAAAACTTCATTTGTTATGAGATGAAACCCTCTGGGGTAAGATTTTAATTTTATTTCGTTCTGAAAAAATAGCATTACTCTATATTTTTGTTGCTAGCTAATTTATCAATTATATTAAAAATACCTTCTTCCCTTATTTCAAATATTTACTATATTCACCTCATAAAATAAAATTGACATTTCATGAAAACCTATCTTGAAAACATAAAGACAAAATATTTTACTATAGTAATTATGTTTCTATTTTTCAGCAATTGTACTAATACAACGCCATTAGAGGGAGAAACGCAAAAACCAACTATTACACAATGGCACTTGGTAAATGTGTCTGGAGGTATTTCTGGGGTAAATATTGATTTTGAATTGGGAACTATTATTTGGATATTTGATATTAACCCAAATAACTATACAGATTTGCTATATGTTGAAAATAACAATGAAGATGACACGATTGAGGACGGTTTAGACCATGGGCCTTATCCTACATCAACAACCATAGCTGGAGACAAAATTTTCCTATTTGTTGATTCAGAAGAATATGGGGAGTTTATTTATTCTAACGACGATAAATTGGTTATCAATCAAAACAATAGAAGTAATGGAGAACAGGGTTCTGATGGATATATATATACCTTTGAACGCATGGTTGTTCCATTAGAATAGTAAAGAAATCAGGTTTTCTGTTTTTTCTTTCGAGCTGCAGGAAACAAGACATTGTTAAGTATTAATCTATAACCTGGCGATGTAGGATGCAAATCTAATTCTGTTTTAGCATCACCCACTCTGTGTTGATAGTCTTCTGGGTCATGCCCACCGTAAAATGTAAAGAATCCTTTTCCTTTAATACCGTGAATATACTTGGCTTCACCGTTAAACTTTGTTTCTCCTAAAATTAATACATTCGATTTTATTTCATCTCTGGTAAACGAAGTTGTTTGACCCATAAACCCTTTTACAAGTGCTGTATGATTTTGGCAGAGCATGGTGGGTATAGGATCCCATTTTG
This sequence comes from Allotamlana fucoidanivorans, assembly GCF_045788535.1. GTDB lineage: Bacteria > Bacteroidota > Bacteroidia > Flavobacteriales > Flavobacteriaceae > Allotamlana > Allotamlana fucoidanivorans. The sequence goes on from NZ_CP074074.1 coordinate 3,491,058, forward strand.
CAGAAAACTCCATTAACGAAAAATAATCAATAGTTTTTGAAACCATCCGTTTATTCGTCATATCAATAGACGAAAATTCATATATTTTAGGATTTCTTTCCAATAAAAAATCAGTAAAAGCAAATGTTTTACTGTAATCAATTTTATTTTGATACCCAGGATCACTGCCATCTCCATCAAACATAGGTTCGCAAATATCAACCCCCTCAGCAGCTAAGGCAATATCAAAACTATCTGTAGCACTACACATAGCAAACATAAAACCTCCACCAATAACATAATCTCTAATTTTTAAAGCCACCGCCAACTTTTCTTGTGATACTTTATCATAACCCAATGAATGTGCTAAAATTTCGGCATCTTTCTTTTCTTGAATATACCAAGCACTGGCTCTATATTGTGCATAAAACTTACCATATTGGCCTGTAAAATCTTCATGATGTAAATGCAACCAATCAAAAGCGAGCAACCCGTCATTTAAAACTTCTTGGTCATAAACAGTTTCATAAGGAATTTCGGCATATTGAAGCACCATGGTCACAGCATCGTCCCATGGTTGTTTGCTCTTAGGTGTATACACGGCAATCTTGGGCGCTTTCTCAAGAACTACTGCTTCCATATTTTTACTCGGGCTGCCTATTTCTTGAAGAATAGCTTCAGCTTTTGACGCCGAGACAACTTCAAATGACACCCCTCGTATCTGGCATTCTTTCTGAATAAAATCTGTATCTGGTAATAAAAATGAACCACCTCTGTAATTAAGCAACCATTTTATTTTCAGTTCTTTTTTTAGTGTCCAAAAAGCAATACCATATGCCTTTAAATGATTTTTTTGACTATCAATATCCATAGGAATTAACACATAAGATGCAAAAGCCTGAGAGGATATAAAAAGTAACAGAATGAATAGGGCTTTCTTCATAATTGTGAATGATACTCAAAAATTAAAATCTGATTCCTTTTTAATAATTAAATTATGGTTTAAGTCTTTAAAAAGGAACTTCGTTATCATCATCATTGAATGCACTTCCAAAAGCTTGATCTGGACTTGCCTTAAAATTATCTGCATTAAAAGAATCTTCTTGAACTGCACTATTCATCTTAGAATGAAATTCAAAAGGCGAATCAAAATCATCTAAATTATCAAACTTACCAAGATGTCCTAAGAATTTTAAACGGATATTCTCCAAACCACCATTACGATGTTTTGCCACAATAAATTCTGCTTGTCCTTCAGTTGGTGAACGCTCTTCATCATCCCATTCATCAATCTTATAATATTCTGGCCTGTAAATAAAAGATACAATATCTGCATCTTGCTCAATAGCACCAGATTCACGTAAATCAGATAATAACGGTCTTTTACTGCCTCCACGGGTTTCAACGGCACGAGACAATTGTGATAATGCAATGACTGGAACCATCAACTCCTTTGCCAAAGCTTTTAAATTTCTAGAAATCATAGAAATTTCTTGTTCACGATTTCCTCCATGACTAGTACCTCCTGTCATTAACTGCAAATAATCAATCATAATCATTTTAATGCCATGTTGAGATGCTAGACGCCTAGCCTTTGCTCTTAAATCGAAAATAGAAAGAGATGGTGTATCGTCAATAAATAATGGTGCTCTTTCTAAATCTTTTACTTTAACATTAAGTTGTTCCCATTCATGTTTTTCAAGTTTACCTGTACGAAGTTTTTCTGAAGACAAGCCTGTTTCGCTAGAAATTAAACGTGTTATCAATTGCACAGATGCCATCTCTAACGAGAAGAAGGCAACGGGAATGTTTTGATCTACAGCAATATTTCGTGCCATCGATAAGGTTAAAGCTGTTTTACCCATACCAGGACGTGCTGCAACAATAATTAAATCTGAAGGTTGCCAACCTGAGGTAAGTTTATCTAATTTATGAAATCCTGTTGGAATACCACTAAGTCCTTCTTTATTTGAAATTTCTTCAATTTTCTTCTTTGCTTGAATTACTAATTCTTGAGCAGTTTCACTAGACTTTTTAATATTACCTTGGGTAACTTCGTATAATTTAGACTCAGCGTTGTCTAGTAAATCAAAAACATCTTTCGTTTCATCATACGCATCCTCTATAATTTCACTAGAAATTTTGATTAAACTTCTTTGAATATATTTTTGCAAAATGATACGCGCATGAAACTCAATATGAGCTGATGACGATACTTTTTGAGTTAAGGAAATCAGATAAAAATCACCACCTGACACGTCTAATTTTCCATTCTTCTTTAACTGGGTAGAAACGGTTAATAAGTCAATAGGCTCACTATTTTCAAACAATTGAAAAATAGCTTCAAAAATATGTTGATGCGCTTCTTTGTAAAAAGCCTCGGCGCTTAAAATATCAATAACTTCATCAACACCTTTTTTATCAATCATCATAGCCCCAAGAACAACCTCTTCTAAATCAAGGGCTTGAGGCGGTATTTTACCTTTTTCTAGGCTAATCAGGGTACTTTTATCTACTCTGTATCCTGCTACTTGGTTAGGTTGTTTCATAACTACGAATGTAATTAAAAAGAAAGGGTTTTAGCTATTAAAAGTAGTTATCATTGTCAACTACTAATTAACAATTTAACTGTTAATAAGTTATAAAAATTGTGAATAAGTACAAAAAAAACTGAAACAAGTTGTTTCAGTTTTTTTACATACTAGTGTCTTAAAGACTTAGCCTTTAAATACACCCATATTTGCATATTTATCCATACGTTGAGAAACCAAATCTTCTGGTGATAAGTTTTTTAATTCTGCATATGATTTTTCAATAGCATCGCTTACCGCTTTAAAGGTCTTTTGTCTATCACGGTGCGCACCTCCAAGAGGCTCTTTAATAATACCATCAACAAGTTTTAATCGTTTCATATCAGAAGCTGTTAATTTTAAAGCTTCGGCCGCTTGTTCTTTGTATTCCCAACTACGCCATAAAATAGATGAGCATGATTCAGGTGAAATCACTGAATACCATGTATTCTCTAGCATCAATACCTTATCACCTACGCCAATACCTAAGGCACCACCAGAGGCTCCTTCCCCAATAACTACGGTTACAACCGGTACTTTTAGTCTGGTCATTTCTAAAATATTTCTGGCAATAGCTTCACCTTGTCCGCGTTCTTCTGCCTCTAAACCTGGGTAAGCACCTGGTGTATCTAAGAGTGTTACAACAGGAATACCAAACTTTTCAGCCGATTTCATTAATCGCAACGCCTTCCTATATCCTTCAGGATTTGCCATTCCAAAGTTTCTATATTGTCTAGTTTTAGTATTATAGCCTTTTTGCTGACCAATAAACATAAAACTTTGGTCTCCTATTTTACCTAAACCGCCAATCATGGCTTTATCATCTTTAAAGCTTCGGTCACCATGTAATTCTAGAAAAGAATCACCACAAATTGCTTTAATATAATCTAAAGTATATGGTCTATCAGGATGACGTGATAACTGAACGCGTTGCCACGGACTTAAATTTTTATAAATGTCTTTTTGAGTTTCCTTTAGCTTGGTTTCAATTTTACTACAAGTTTCAGAAACATCTACATCACTTTCTTTACCAATTATTTTACACTTCTGTAATTGGTCTTCAAGCTCTTTTATTGGGAGTTCAAATTCTAAATATTCCATTGAAATTTAGTGTTGCTATTTAAATCTTGGTTAGTATGCAAATATAAAAACTTTAATTATGTAAACAGGTTAAGAATTCTTTCTTTTTAATTTTCTTCGATTTTTCAATACGGCATTTAATACAACAACGCCAATAATAATCAAGGCTCCATAATAAAATGTATGGGTCATGCGTTCTTTTTCGGGAAACAAAATTACAGCCATAATGATACCATAAACAGGCTCTAAATTGTACGATAATACCACGGTATACGGACTAATTACTTTCATAACATACACAGAAGCAATAAAAGCATATGCTGTACATACCGATGCCAAAATAAACAGGTACTTTAAATCTGAAAAGGAAATATGGAAGAATGTTTCTGAAAAACCTCCACTACAGCACAAGATATAGATAGAAATAAAGCCAACACCACTTAAAAATTCATAAAAAGAAATAACTGTAGCTGTATGCTGCCTTAAAAACCGACCATTTAAAACCGCAAACAACGAGGAAAAGAAAGCAGACGAAACCCCTAATATAATGCCCTTTAAATATTTTATTTCACTTTGCGTAATTACAAAAACGCCCAAAACCACAAATAGACCAAATAGAATCTCATACCAAATGATTTTTCGTTTGTAAATAATGGGCTCTATTAGTGAGGCAAAAAAAGCGCCAGTAGAGAACATAGCTAAAGTAATGGAAATATTAGATGCTTTTATGGCTCCAAAAAAAGTAATCCAGTGCAAAGCTATAATAACACCTGCAATAGAGAGCCTTATTACAGATGCTAACGTTATCTTGATATTAATCTTAGCTAATTTAATATAGACGAACATTAATATAGATGCCATGAGCATTCTGTACCAAACTAAATTTACCGCATTTATTGATATTAATTCTCCCAGTATGGCCGTAAAACCAGCTATAAAAACTAATACGTGGAGGTGTAAATAATTTTTAAACTTAACGTTTGGCATTATACAAAAGATAAGCAGCTAAAATTCCGAAAATAACATTGGGAAACCATACGGCAACAAGCGGTGAGAAATCAGATTGCTCTGCCATAACACCAAATACTTTATCAAAAAAAACAAAAACCATGGCTATACAAATACCAACAGCCAGATTTACACCCATACCACCTCTTCGTTTCATTGAGGACACTGCTACGGCTATAATAGTAAGTATAAATACAGATACTGGCAGACTCCATTTTCTGTAAAGCACAAGTTTAAACCTTCCTACGTTTGAGGAGCCACGTTCTTCTTCTTTGGCAATAAATTCTTTTAAATCGCCATACATTTTGGTCTCAGCTGCATAAATAACAGGAATTAAATCATCTACTTCAAAATCAAAAACAGTATCTTTTTCTTTAATTATTTCAAGGGTATCTTCATTCTCCCCAATATCTCTTTTAAAATAATTAGTTAATTTATATGTGCTATCGGCTTCAATATATTTGATGTTTGATGCTGAAATTTTATAAGCCAGTTTATTATTTTCAAAATGTTCTAGTGTAAAATTATACCCCGTATTGTTTTTTACACTAAAGTTACTCACATAAATGATATCATTGTCATTAATCTGCCTAAATACGTTACTTGTTTCTACTGCAACTTTTCCTTTCTTAAAGTATTTATAACTAAAATCATTAAACCCTTCACTGGCCTTTGGCGCAAGAAATAATCCTAAAATAATCGCCAAAACAGCCACTATAAAAGAACCTATCATATAGGGTCTTAAAAACCGACTAAACGACACACCTGAACTTAGAAAAGCAATAACTTCTGTATTATTTGCCAACTTAGACGTAAACCAAATTACTGATAAAAAAAGAAATAATGGAAATAATAAATGAGCAAAGTAAATAGTGAAATCTAATAAATAAAGAAGCACTTCATTTAAAGGCACCTCATTCTCGAGTATTTTTCCAATTTTTTCAGCAAGATGTACGGTGATCCCAATAGGGATAAACAACAATAACATCATAAAAAATGTAAACAAATAGCGTTTGAGTATGTACCAGTCTAAGATTTTCATATTTACTATAAACGATTATCCATCTGTTTAACCATTTTTTTTTTCCACATTCTAAAATCACCAGCTAATATATGTTTTCTTGCTTCACGAACCAACCATAAATAAAATCCTAAATTATGGATAGTAGCTATTTGTTTACCTAACAACTCATTAACAGTAAATAAATGTCTTAAATACGCCTTTGAATATTCGGTATCAACATAAGTAATGCCCATCTCGTCAATGGGTGAAAAATCGGCCTCCCATTTTTTATTCTTTATATTTATGGTACCATGAGCCGTAAATAACATACCGTTTCTGGCATTACGTGTTGGCATAACACAATCAAACATATCAACACCTAATCCAATATTTTCCAAAATGTTAATAGGTGTGCCAACTCCCATTAAATATCTTGGTTTATCTTCGGGTAAAATAGAACAAACCACATCGGTCATGGCATACATTTCTTCAGCTGGTTCACCAACCGATAAACCTCCTATAGCATTTCCTACCGCTCCAGAATTAGCAATATATTCTGCAGATTGCTGACGCAAATCCTTATAAGTACTTCCTTGAACAATTGGAAAAAAAGCCTGACTATAACCATACTTTACTGGTATTTTTTCCAGATGATTTATGCATCTATCTAACCACCTATGGGTCATATGCATAGAGCGTTTTGCATAATTATAGTCACACGGATACGGGGTACATTCATCAAATGCCATAATTATATCAGCTCCAATGGTACGTTGAATTTCCATTACATTTTCAGGTGTGAACACATGATAACTCCCATCAATATGCGACTTAAATTTTACACCTTCTTCTTTTATTTTTCTATTAGCCGATAACGAGTAAACTTGATAGCCCCCAGAATCTGTTAAGATATTTCTATCCCAATTCATAAATTTATGCAAACCGCCAGCTTTTTCTAAAATATCTGTTGAAGGTCTTAAATAAAGATGATAGGTGTTTCCTAGAATAATATCCGGATTAATTTCTTCTTTCAGTTCTCTTTGATGCACGCCCTTTACCGTAGCCAATGTACCTACAGGCATAAAAATTGGGGTTTCAATTACACCATGATCTGTAGTTATTTTTCCAGCTCTGGCTTTACTTTGGGTATCTTGTGACTTTAATTCAAATTTCATTCCTACCATTTAAGTGGACAAAGATAAATAACTCAAATAGGATAATGATACCCTCTTTAGAAAATAATAACGCTTTGGCAACGTTTTTGATTATATATTGAAAACCTCAAAAAATTCTGAACATTATGAAACACGAAAAAACAGTTTACAATCGTCAAAACATGCAGAGACATTCCGTAAAACTATTATTTAGCTTTCTTTTACTTACAGCTTTTCCTAGTTTTTTAATAGCTCAAGAAGCCCAAGGGTTTGGCTTAAAAGGTGGTTTAAATTATAATGCTAATGGAAATTATTTTGAATCTATTGAAAGTAGCGCCGAAAAGCCTAGCGCCAACGCAGGATTCCATTTGGGTATATTTGGAAAAGTAGGTTCTAAAGTTTTTTTAAAACCTGAATTAGTATATACCAGCACCAAGAGTAGATATGATAGTGGTACGCTTAAGCTTCAAAAACTTGATGCTCCCGTACTTGTTGGTATAGATGTTATAGGCCCTTTAAGTGTTTTTGGCGGACCATCCTTTCAATATATTGTTGACTCTGATTTTAATGGTATCACCTTAGGAGATATAGAAAATGATTTTACAGTTGGACTCAATTTTGGGATTGGTTTTAACCTTAATAAAGTAGGTATAGATTTAAGATATGAACGCGGATTTAACGAAAATGAAGCTACTTTTATAAACAATAACATTATAAACACCAAAAGCCGCATTGATACTAGGCCCAATCAATTAATTTTGAGTTTATCGCTTATTTTATAAACTTTAAAAAAAGCCTCCACATCGGGAGGCTTTTATATTTTAGTTAAGATTAGACTCTGTTTCTTCTGGATCTAAATACTTAGGAATTCCATTTTTACCAATGTCGTTTGTAGGATCTCCATCCCCTTTTCCATCAGGTCCATCAAGATCTTCATTTATTGTATTTACACCATCACCGTCATCATCAGGATCGAAAAAATCAGGTATACGATCACCATCTGTATCATCATTTGTAAGTTCGCCATCACCATCAATATCTTCTTTATAAGACGGCACATTATCTTCATCATGATCATTTTCAGACATCTGATACAAATCAAACTTGAAAATAATAGGAGAATACGCTGGAATCCCGGCTGTTCCACTTGAAAAATAGGCCAATCCAGAAGGTATAAACATAACACCTACCCCATGGTTTAAAAAGTCAACCGTTCCATCCTCATTTTCTACAAAATCTTCTGCCGTTCTAAACTCAGGTACTACTTTTCTCCATCCAGGTATTAATGAGGTTAAATCAAAAGTTACTGGTGTAGCAGCACTATCAAAAACCTTATTATCTAAAGTAAACCCTTCATAATTCACCACCACATTATCAGCAAAAGTTGGTGATGGTGCCTCTGGGTTTACATTCGTATTTAAGTCTAAATAATAAACTTCATATTTGGTTTCCGCAAAAGTCACCAGCTTCATCAATGTATCATTTACTAACAATCTGCTTCCTTCAGGAACACTCTCTCCCTCTTCTAATTTAGTAATAATAAGGTCTGAAATACTAGGATTGGGATTAGGGTTAGTCCCATCAAAATCACTGGCATTATAATAATGGGTCTCTAAATAGTCTATTAACAACTGTTTATCCTCCTCTTGCTGTTCTGTTCTATCTCGTTCTGGAATTACAGGAATATCATTATCATCTTTTTTACATGATACAACACATAGGTTAAAACACAAGAAAACTAAACTTAATATCTTGAACTTCATTCTTTTCAATATTTATTTTTGCCTAAAATTTATTGCTATTTTAGCCTGCAAATTTTGAATTTAGATTTATAGGCAGGAATCTATATTATTCCTTATTTTTGAGGTCGCAAGATACAATATAATTGTAAAGTTGTGCAACAAGATTAACTAAGTTTTATTAATAATTACATGCGGGTAGACAAGTACTTATGGTGCGTTAGATATTATAAAACCAGAACACAAGCAACTGCGGCTTGCAAAAAAGGACAAGTACGTGTAAATGAAGATGTTGCAAAACCTAGCAGAGAAGTTTATGCTACAGACGTTATTGAACTACGCAAAGACCAAATTAGGTATAAACTTAAGATTAATGACTTACCGCCTAATCGTGTAGGAGCCAAACTGGTAGATATTTATAGAACCGATCAAACCCCTAAAGAAGCCTTTGAAGCCAAAGAATTATTAAAATATTCTAAAGACTATTACAGAAAAAAAGGTACCGGACGACCTACAAAAAAAGATAGACGAGATATTGATGATTTTACGAATGAAAATGAGTAATTTTATCTTTTAATTTTACAACGAACACTATGGATGTTGAAAATAACGTCATACTAAATCACCAGCAGATTAATCATAAAATAAGACGTATTGCCTTTCAGATATATGAAAGTAATGTGGACGAAAAGGAAGTTATATTGGCAGGAATTAGTACCAATGGCTATATGTTAGCTAAAAAATTAAAGCAGGTGCTTCAAAAGATTTCAGATATAACGCCTATTCTTTGTGAGGTTCATGTTGATAAAAAACAACCTTGGACAGAAATTACAACGTCTTTATCCTCTGAAGCGTATCAAAACAAATCATTAGTTCTCGTTGATGACGTTTTAAATTCTGGGACTACCCTCATTTATGGTGTAAGACATTTTTTGGATGTACCTTTAAAACAATTCAAAACAGCCGTACTAGTAAATAGAAATCATAAAAAATATCCAGTAAAAGCTGATTTCAAAGGAATATCGCTATCAACTTCTTTACATGAACACGTTAATGTCATCTTAGACGGAAAAATATTTGAGGCCGTATTAGAATAGCTCTAATAGAATGTCTTCAATAATATCATCTTTTTCCTTTCCATCAATTGAGACATGAATTTCGGCTTGATTGTAAAACGATATACGCTCAAAAAGATGCTTACCTATAAACTCGGTCATCTCTTCTAAAGTTTTGATATGAGCAATTAAAGGACGTTTTGCTTTTTTTCTTAAAAGCTTTTCTGCAAGCGTTGGAATTGTGGCTTTTAAATAAATGCTTTTTACATGAGGGGCTTCTAAAATAGTATTCATATTGTTGCTATAACAAGGCGTTCCTCCTCCCACTGACAAAATGATATCTTCTTTAGATTTTAAAACCTCTTTTAAATAATAAGCTTCCTGCTTTCTAAAATATACTTCACCTTTAGTTTTAAAAACATTGGTAACAGACATATCTTCTTTTTCTTCAATTAAATCATCTAAATCAATAAAATTGTAATTTAATTTATCTTTTAGTTTTTTTCCAATTGATGTCTTTCCTGAGGCCATATAGCCTATTAATACAATGATCATTATTACCTTACAAATTGATTATTAAAAACATAGATTAAAGCGGTGCAAAAAAACAAAAATTTCTTCAAAAAAAGCATTGTTTTATTAATTAAAGATTATATATTTGCACCCGCTAACCGCACTAGGATAGTGAAAAAATATTGACCTGGTAGCTCAGTTGGTAGAGCATCTCCCTTTTAAGGAGAGGGTCCTGGGTTCGAGCCCCAGCCCGGTCACCAAAAGCCTGAAACTCTAGTTTCGGGCTTTTTTATTCTACAAACAACCCAAACAAAACACTAATTATCAACACGTTAACCTCAACTTTTAAAATGGGTTAAAATTTCGATTATCAAAGCCTTGTTTTATTGATTAAAGGTTTTATATTTGCACCCGCTAACCGCAATAGGATAGCGAAAAAATATTGACCTGGTAGCTCAGTTGGTAGAGCATCTCCCTTTTAAGGAGAGGGTCCTGGGTTCGAGCCCCAGCCCGGTCACCAAAAGCCTAAAACGTTAGTTTTGGGCTTTTTTATTTTGATTTAGTTTTTAATTTAACATACCCAATTATAAGCTCTCCCGATGTAGTTTTACCTAGCAATTTTCCTGCAAAATTAGCGTTCGTAATACCATTTCCTTGTCCATTAAATTCAATTATTAAGTCGTTACCTTGTTTTCTCACTTTTTTTACAGAAGCTCCTTTTCCAAAATCTACAACTTCTGGTGCTCCAAATTTTAAGGAGGCTAAATTTATATCATTTTGAGCATCAAATCCGTCTTCAGAAATTACAAGAATTTTTATGGTCTTTGTAGTATTCGTTATCAAGTCTTTATTTAATAATTTTAATCGCTTATGTTTAGTTAAGGGTACTATTATATTCTTTGAATTATGGTTGTCTCTCGCCAAATCATCAGCCTTTGGAACATCAATAACTGCCAGTGATAAATGGGTTGCTCTACCAAATTCATCTTGAAGTATATGAGGTCTTTCTAATTTATACCAATATGTTTTTGTACCGTCTTCATACATTGTGCTATTAGCAGTGTAGGCCGTACCTGGATTAAATTTCCAATTTACTCCATCTGGAGATCTTAAATAAATAGCCCTATAATCCCAAAACGCATTTATAATCATATGAAATTGCACATCATCCTTCCACAAAACAGGATCTTCATAATTTGAATTTCTATATTTCTCGGGTATTATTATATTGCCTTGTATTGGCTTGGTAATAACTTTATAAGGCCCCAATGGGTTGCTTCCCTTACTCTTCATAATGGCTCCTCCTTTGGTTACAAATAAAAAAGTATCATCTAACAATTGCACTCCAGACAAGTTTCTATAAAAGCGATAAAAAAGTTCTGGTTTTTCAGGAGCCCCCTCAGTATCTACTTCCATAATACCTAAATGTTTCCATGGTCCGTTCATAGTGTTTGATTTAAACAAATGTGCTTCCCAATCGATTAAAGAATACAGCAAATAAGACCCATCATTTAAAAGAACAATATCTGGATTATGACCAAAACCGTCAGCAAATTGATAAGCGATACTATCTTTAACTTTGTATGGACCAGTAGGTTCGTTAGACTCGACATGGGCAACTGTTGAGTTTGGCCACTCCCAATGTCCTTTTGTAGCATTTGCTGGCCATCTGGTAACACACATATGGTATTTGCCGTCTTTATCTTTAACAGGTCTTCCTCCCCAATAGCTCCAGTTTGGATCTTCAATACCATTGTCTATATCTCTTGGTACAACACCTGGTGCTCCCCAAGTATTAGCGCTCAACTTTTTAAATATGGGCATGGGTTTAATTAAATCACTAAATGAAGCGCCTTTTACCATTTTCACTTTGGCTTTACTTAATTTAGAAGCCTCACTTCTATTTCCGCTGTAATCATGTGCATAAATCCAATATGTATTTTCAACACCTTTGGATGGTGTAAAATCTAAATAACTCGTTGCATTCAAATGATAGGCAATGGGTTCCTTATTTTGTCCATGTGCATCACCTCGATATACCGAATAATAGGAGACATCTTTACTGAGACTTTTATCCCAAGAAACTTTTACTTCTGCATCAAAACTTTCAGTAGCTACATTTAATGGAGGGAGCGGTTGACTACCATCTTTAAGCCTAATTGTCAATTTATTAGAACCAACAGACTCTTCTTTATTAAGCCGCGTTACCACATAAGTATATTCTACTCCTGGTATAAAACTACTATCAATAAGCGAGTTATTGGGTGTTTCTCCAATTACATGGTAGACCATATTTCCTTTTAAACTGGCCTGGCCTCTATAAACTTTAAATATAGAACTACTATCTGCATTAACATCAGTCCAACTTAAAGCAATAGTTTCCTGCTTTTGTTTTCCGTTAAGTTTTGGCCCCGCAAACTCTGGTGCTTGAACCGCTATATTGACATAGTTTAAATAAACCTTTATATCTTTTTGAGAATAAAACCTTACTCTAACAAAAGGAAGTCCTTGTGAGGCATCCTGATTATTAATCCTATAAATACCTTGAAAATGTTCTGTGATCTTATCTGATCCTTTTAATTTTACTTTTTTTGCCAATACCCGCTCATAATCACCAAAAACTAAACTTAATGATAACGTACCTTCACTAATATATTCTAAATCGGCACCAAAGCTCCAATTAATAATATCACCAACTTTTGGCTCTTGATATTTTGGATTAGAATTTAAAACCTTAGATTCCGCAATGGACTCTTCACACATTGAAAACAAGCTACCTTGATGAAGCCCAATAGCTTTTTCATCTTCTCCTTTGATGATGGAAGTTTTCCAATATGGCGATTGCTCTGCTCGTCTCCAATATCCCCAAACCATTGAAAAATCACCGTCATAAACATTATCAAAAGGTGCGTTATCTCCTAACAATACTATTTGAGCCATTGATAGTGAATGTATAAAACATATAAAAAGTATACCTAAGAGGTTTTTAACTGCCATATTTTACGTTTAGTTTAATTAGTCTAGTTTAAACTTAACCTCCTACATGAATAGTCATGCATGATTAAGCATTTATATTTTTCCCGAAAATAATGTTTATAAAGAAAATAGACAATTATGAACTTGCACTAAGTTTCCATAAAACAAGGAGAGTCTAAAAACAAAAAAAGCCCTTCAATAAAAATTGAAAGGCTTGGTATTTTTGGGTGGAAGATCGGTCTCGAACCGACGACCTCCTGAACCACAATCAGGCGCTCTAACCAACTGAGCTACAACCACCATTTTGGCATTTTTGCAATGCGTGTGCAAATGTAAACGATTTCAACGTTATCTACAAAGACTTTTTTCAATATTTTATTTAAAAAAGTAAATTTAAAATTCTAGTGTTCATAACTACTTCAAATCAAATAAACTATCAACAGCCACATAACGTTCAGCCGAAAAACCTTCAGCATATTCCACACCTATTAATCTACCCAAATCTCTAGCTCGATAGATAACACTATCGGTAAAATTTTTACTTGAAATTGGGGTTTCAGGTTCCTTACTATTGGCATCGTAAAACTGTGTTTTATAAGCCAGGACGGCCTTCATTTTAATATCCATAAATCCAGAAACATCAACCACAAAATCGGGCTCTATATTCTTCCATTGCATATAATGATATACTTGTTTTGGCCGCCAAGATTGCTGTAATTTATCTTCTAAATAGGTTTCTATTTTTATTAATCCGCTTAAGAAACAAGCATCACTAGCTAGCCTACTTCCTTTAGGGTGATCAATATGCCTGTCATCAATAGCATTACACAATACAATGTCTGGTTGGTATTTTCTTAAAACTTTTATAACTTCTAATTGATGCGATTTATCATTAATAAAAAACCCATCAGCAAAGCCTAAATTTTCTCTAACACATACACCCAATATATCAGCTGCTTCCTTAGCTTCTTTTTTTCTGGTTTCGGCAGTACCTCTAGTACCTAACTCTCCCTGTGTTAAATCTAAAATACCTACTTTTTTTCCCTTGGTCACTTCTTTGGCTATTATGGCCGCACAGCCTAATTCAACATCATCAGGATGAGCCCCTATTGCCAGAATATCTAATTTCATATTTCTACAATTTCGTATGTTTTTTTAATAAAATTTAGATGAATTACGTTAATTACAAAAATCTAAATCATAAAAATGTGTGCTTTTTTATGAATATCTAAATAAGCAAAATTACTATCACGTTTTCGCTTATGTCATTTATAAATAAAATTGTAAAAATATCACAATTATTAAAAAATGAGCGCTTCGCAAAAATAATGACTAATATCATAATAATTGGAGATTATCGCATGTAGTTTTACACCGTAAACAATCAAGCACTCTTAGGGAGTGTATTAGCTAAAAGAATTATATATTATGATCTATTTAATGCTCACTATTTTAGTCATTACAATTGGGCTTTTTATTTGGGGAAAATTCACCCCAGATATTGTTGCACTCATGTCTATGCTAGCCCTATTCTTAACAGGTATTTTAACTCCTACAGAAACCTTAAGTGGTTTTAGCAACCCCACAGTTATTATGATTGCTGCCTTATTTATTGTAGGAGAGGGCATTGCCCAAACTGGCTGGACCGCTATGGCTGGTAAAAAGTTTGTAGAATGGGCAGGCAAAAGTGTCCCTAAACTTCTGGTTATTGTATCACTTGGAGCTGGTGTTTTATCTGGATTTGTAAGTAATACAGGTACTGTTGCAACCTTGATGCCTTTAACCATATCATCTGCATGGAGCATAGGTACTTTGCCTTCAAAAATGCTTATGCCGGTGGCCTTTGGATCTAATACTGGTGGACTTTTAACCTTAACAGGAACACCACCAAATATTATTGCTAGTAATGCTTTGGTTGAAGCTGGATTTGAGGGCTTTTCATTCTTTGAATTCTCATTAATTGGTGTGCCTTTATTAATTGTTGCCCTACTCTATTTTAGATATGTTGGTTACAAACTATTACCTAGTAACAGAACAAATAATAAACCTGTAAATATTGAATCTACACTTCACAATTGGATTGGAGCTTATAAAGTTGATGACGGGTATTACCGCCTAAGAATAAGAAGTCTTTCACCGCTTATCAATACAAAACTTGAAGATTGGCATTTTGAAAGAGATTATGATGTTATCATCATTCGATTAAAAAGAAGACATCCAAATATTCTAAAAGGTATTCCAGCTTATGAAGAGTTTCCTAGCATGGGAACAGAGTTACGCTATCACGATATCATAACTGTAAAAGGTGAAACTGAAGCAATTAATAAATTGATGATTAAATTCAGATTGGGGCTGCTACCGTTAGAACCCATTACAGATGAACTTAAAAACAATCTCATTAACCAAGAGGTAGGAATGACAGAAGTTATTGTAAACCCTAATTCTATCTTGGTAGGGAGAAAATATAAACTTGGAGACTATTTCCGTAGATTTGGAATCCAGTTACTTGCTGCTTCAAGAAATAATACCCCTTTACAAGACAAAGAAATTACAGTTAAAGCTGGGGATGCATTTCTATTAAGAGGTACCTGGGAAAACATTGATGACCTGAAAAAACAACATGAAAACCTTGTAATAATAGGTAGTCCTGAGGGGATGGCTAAAAATGTAGACAGCTTGAATTCAAAGTCTTATATTGCAATGGGCGCCTTATTACTTATGATTTTGCTCATGGTATTCAAGATTGTACCAGGTTCAATTGCCGCATTAATTTCAGCAGGTGTTGTTTTGCTTACTGGTTGTGTGCCTATTTCAAAAGCATATAAAGGTATTAGCTGGACAAGTGTTGTTATGATTGCCGCTATGATTCCTATGGGTGTGGCTCTACAAAAAACAGGAACGGCGCAATTAATTGCCAACACACTAGTTGAGCACCTAGGTGCTATTCACCCTGTTTTATTACTTGGAGGCGTATTTTTATTAACCACGACCTTTAGTCAGGTTATTAGTAATTCTGCAACAGCTGTTTTGATGGCACCAATTGCTATTTTGGCTGCCGAATCATTAAACCTCTCTCCTGCTCCATTCATGATTGTTGTTGCTATTAGTGCTTCAACAGCATTTTTAACACCAATTGGTACCACAACAAATGCTATGGTGATGACAGCTGGTGGCTATAAATTTATGGATTACTTAAAAGTTGGTGCACCACTACTATTTGTATTCTTCTTAATTTCATTACTCATTGTACCACTTATATGGCCATTTTAACAGTAATTTATCATAAATAAAGAAAATCATTTATATATACTTAGCAGAAATTCAATCTGAAAAAGGGACTCTTTAATGGGTTCCTTTTTCTTTAAGTATAAACCCTTTAGTTAAACGTCCAAGCCACAAATCTAGACACCTTATTCCCTTGCCCCATATTTATAACGTTTACTTCTGTTGCTCCTAATTTTTTTAGTGATACCCTAATACCTCTCACCAAGTCTTTTTTAGACACTAAAGTAGTAAACCATTTAAACTGCTTAGAATGCAGCATACTCTCAAACAAATAGTTATGTATAAAAGCTTTTTCTCCTCCCTTATACCACAATTCATTATGTTTCCCTGAAAAATTTCTAGTGAATTCTTCTGAATTTTTTCCTAAACCTTTTAGTTTTCTTTGCGTGGCCTCTAAAGCTTCTTGTTCAGATTTATAAAATGGCGGATTACACATAGATGAAGTAAATAACTCATTTGTATTTACAATATGTTTTAAAATACAATCAACTTCGGGTTGATGTCTCAACTCAATAGTATCCTTCAAATGATTTTTAGCAACAATACGTTGTGCCCATTTCAATGACATGTTGTCCACATCTGTAGCTACAAAAGTCCATTGATATTCCGCTTGACCTAGCAACGGATAAATACAACTTGCTCCAGTACCAACATCTAAAACCCTTATACCTTTTGTTATGCCTTTTGTTTTTAAAAAATCGGCTAAATGATGGATATAATCAGCTCTTCCTGGAATTGGCGGACACAAATTATCATCAGGAAAATCCCAATACCTAATATTATAATCTTTAAATAATAAAGCGGTATTAAGAGCCTTCACAGCTTTAGGATTTGAAAAATCAATACTCAAATTTCCATAAGCATTCTCAAAAACAAATGGTTTTAATGGCAGATATTCACTACTTAAAGCCTTTAAATTATATCCGTTTTTATGCTTATTGTTTCTATGGAGATTTATATGTTGTTTGATAACAGCCTAATGTATTTTTAAAATTATCATTTGTAAAAGTACAAAATTACTATTCATAATACCGATTGGGTAGTTGCCTTGAAATCTATATCTTCGCAAAAAAAATATAAAATGCTAAAGGCTGTTATTTTTGATATGGATGGGGTAATTATTGATAGTGAACCCATGCATAATAAAGCTTACCACGATATGTTTGATGAGGTTGGCATTGAAGTATCTCCAGAACTTTATGAGTCTTTTACAGGGCAATCAACTATAAATATATGTAAGCGACTTTGCGATCATTTTAATTTAGAAGAAAACCCTGAAACATTAGTAGAGATCAAGCGTAAGCATTACAAACATTTTTTTGATCATAATTCGGATTTGGGGTTAATTGATGGTGTTTTAGATTTAATAAAAGATTATCACAATAACGGACTTACATTAGTCTTAGCCTCATCGGCCGCGATGATTAGTATTAATCAAATTTTTGATCGGTTTGATTTAAATCAATATTTTGTTGCAAAACTTAGTGGTGGTGATTTAAAGGACTCAAAACCTCATCCTGAAATTTTTATCAAAGCTGCAGAAGCCTCTGGTTTTTCACAAAATGAATGCATGGTTATTGAAGACTCTACAAATGGCATTGAAGCTGCAAAAGGGGCGGGTATTTACTGTGTGGGATATGACAGTTTTCATTCTAAAAATCAAGATTACAGCAAAGCTGATTTAGTTATAAAAGATTTTAATGAAATACGCTATCAAAATCTAGTAAACATATTATAAATAAAAAAGAGTCGCTTAAAAAACGACTCTTTTTTATTTAGGTTCAGCTCTTTTTTCCAAAAAGTTTCTTTCTAAAACCGCTGAATAAAGCAACAGCTCCAATGGCTATAAATTTCCAAAACTTTAAGAGCAATGCAAAAAAGCCCGCTTTTGCTAAAATTTTTCCAGCTATTAACCCTCCTATTCCATAGGCTGCCACTTGGTCAATATCAGGATTGAAATCAGAATACCTATTTCCCGGAGAAAACTCGACACTTTGAATAATTTCATCTCTATCCTGATTAAAAGTCTCAAGCATATTAATATCTCCAATGGCATTAAGATTTAAATAGCCTTTACGCCCAAGCACTCTAATATTATAATTTAGTGTATTCACCTCTGCATCTTCAAACTTCAATTCTTTAGCCCAATGTAATTTTTTGTTTTCTTGATCGTAATATGGTGCAGATGCCCACCTTATTAACTCCATAGTAGGGTAACCTTGCTCGATACGCTGTGGATTAGCCGAAATGATATCGGCCTGCATCTCTTCAAGTAAATCATCATAGTCAAGATCTTCAGCATCTTCATCATCAATATAGCCTTCCTCTGCATATTCAATCTCTACGGCATAAGTAAAAGCATCATGCATAGGTGTCATATTATCAGGGAATAAAAGACCTAAGGTTTCTCCTGGCGGATTTCCCCATAAATCTGTTAACACATACTTGCTCTGTTTGCTATCTAAGAACTTAAACCCTTTTGGAACATTTATTGTTGCTAGCCCATCCTTCAGCTCTACGGTTCCTGTTTGATACGTAAACGAATTATTGATACTATCTATAATTTTTTGATACTGGTTAGTATCAAAACTAATGGAGTCTAAGTCATTTTGAGCATAAGTTTGCGTTGCAAAAAACAACACCAAAGTAATAATAAGTCGGTTCATAGTTTTAGGTTTAGTAGGTTATAAAACCTAAAAATACCCTTTATTTTGAATTAGATGAATTTTCTTTCGACTTTTTAATAATATTTCTAAGCCTTTCTTTTCTGGAATGCACTTCATCGCGCTTTTTATTTTTCTTCTGCGCTACTAGTCTGGCATGTTTAGCCTTATTCTTTGTGTTCTTTTCTTTGCCCGTTTTAGCCATTATTTCATGTGTTATTTGACTTTAATAGTTGATTTTGCTCCTCCATTAAATCATTAAGCTTAGTAAGTAATTCTATGTCTTTAGGTGTAGCCACGGTTTTATTTTTGGGATCTTGCGCCTTATTTCTTAAGCGATTCATAAACTTAACCACTATAAAAACCGTAAATCCTATAATTAAAAAATCTAAAAATGCTTCAGCTAATGCGCCATAGCCAATAGCCACCTCATCGGTAAGTACAGTACCACTACCATCTTTTACTACTTCTTTTAATATGATTTTTCTATCTTGAAAGTTAACGCCATCCGTTAACAACGATAAAGGAGGTAAAAACACTTTTTTCACCAATACATCAATAACCTTGTTAAAGGAAGCACCTATAATAATTCCTATGGCCATATCCATCATATTTCCTTTTACTGCAAACTCTTTAAATTCTTTGATTAACTTCATACATCTTGTTTTTAACTGTAAAGATAATTAGTTTCATTATTTAATAAACTTGCATTAACTACATGTTCATTATTATTTGCTCAAATATTAATTTTTTAAAATATTATTCAAATAACTAATAATTTAAAATATTAGCTTTTTTAATAATAATTTGATTTTTTACATTAAAAGTTTTACATTTGAATATAACACTGATTTTTTTGTATGACTAGCATCATAACTGGTGACATTATTAACTCTAAAGGAAGTTCTCCTGAACCATGGCTTAAGGCTTTAAAACTTGTGTTTAGTCAATATGGTGATCCTCCAAAAATCTGGGAGATTTATAGGGGTGATAGCTTTCAATTAGAAGTCTCCCCCAAACAAGCTTTAAAAACTTGCATATTAATAAAGGCAACTGTTAAACAATTTAAAACCATGGATGTGCGATTAGCCATAGGTATTGGCGAAAAAACCTATGCTGCCAATTCAATTACCGAATCGAACGGTAGTGCCTTTATTCATTCTGGAGAATGTTTTGAAAATTTAAAAAAAACGACTTTAGCTATACGTTCTCCTTTTAGTACTTTTGATACCACCATCAATATTATGCTAGACCTCGCTCAATTAACAATAAATCATTGGACCAGCACCACTGCCACACTTGTTAAAACTGCTTTAGAGCACCCTGATTTAAACCAAATAGAACTGGCAAACTTATTAAACAAAACACAAGGCAACATCAGCCAAGGTTTAAAGCGTGCGGGGTTTGATGAAGTATCAAAACTCATAACCTATTATAATACCCAAATACGTACTTTATGCTAGCTCTAGCCATTAAACTTTTCCTTGCTCACATTATTGGAGATTTTTTATTTCAGCCCCAAAGATGGGTGATTCATAAAGAAACCTACAAACACAAATCAAAGTACCTCTACTGGCATATTCTTATACACATTATAACCTTGATAGTTGTATTACAATTTAGCTTTAAATACTGGTTAGGTATTATTATTATTGGTATTTCTCATTTTTTTATTGATGCGCTAAAAGTTAATCTTCAATCAAAAATGAATAACCGATTATTGTTTGGTCTAGACCAGTTAGCACATATAGTAATCTTAGTTGTTGTAGTAAAAATTTACGAACCCTATTCCTTTAATTTCAATCAACTTTTTAATTCGAAAACCCTACTCCTACTAACCTGCATCATCTGCCTTACAAAGGTATCTTCCATCATTATGAAAACCTTAATATCTAAATGGGATTTAAAAGAATACACCAACGAAGCCTCTCTAAACAACGCCGGTGCTTATATTGGTATGCTAGAGCGCTTATTTGTATTTGCCTTTATTATAACCAACCATTGGGAGGGTGTAGGTTTTTTAATTGCGGCTAAATCTGTGTTCCGTTTTGGCGATTTATCAAAAGCAAAAGACCGAAAACTAACAGAATACATACTTATTGGTACCTTGCTCAGTTTCGGCCTTGCTATCCTTTTTAGTTTAGGATACAACTATTTAGTGAGGTATATTTAAGTCTTATTTTTTATAAAACTTAGCATATCCACGGTAGGCAAAAAACCCTACAACCGCTAAAATAGCACAGGCTATACCAATAAACTTAACACTTACTATTTGATCGCCACTAGCATAACTGTGTAATCCTGCCAAGTAAAAATTCACCCCAAAATAGGTCATTAAAATACTACCATAAGCCACAATAGACATTAAATTGAAGAACCATCGGCTTCTTAAACCTGGTACTAATCGCATATGGATAACAAAAGCATAAACCATAATACTAATAAGTGCCCATGTTTCTTTAGGATCCCAACCCCAATAACGTCCCCAACTTTCATTGGCCCACATACCGCCTAAAAAGTTTCCAATGGTTAGCATGACTAAACCAACGGTTAAAGACATTTCATTGATTATGGTTAACTCTTTAATATTCAAATCCATTTTAATTTTATTGGATTTGTTAGTAAAAATCATCAAAAATAACGATACAATACCCAAAATCATACCGAGGGTAAACGGCCCATAACTGGCTACAATAACCGCCACATGAATCATCAGCCAATAACTATTTAAAACAGGTTGTAAATTGGCAATAGCAGGGTCCATCCAATTCCAATGGGCAACCATTAAAATCATAGCCGTAACAAAAGCCGTTGAGGCTAAAGTTAAGTTACTTTTTCTTCCAAAGGCCAAACCAAAAAACATAGTAGCCCAAGCCACATAAATCATGGACTCATAAGCATCACTCCATGGGGCATGCCCTGAGATATACCAGCGTACAATTAAGCCTGCAGTGTGCAACAAAAATAACCCAGCTATTATCCACTTAAACACATTTACAGATATATCAAGGGTTTTATTTTTATCCCTAAATATTTGAACAACAAGTAAAACAAACATAATGCTACCCGCATACAAATACCAACTGAATAATTTTTTAAAAATATCATATTTGTTATACAAAATCTCAGTTTTCACCTTATCGTCACTAATCATCACCTCACTACCATAGCGTTGTTGAGTCTTTTTAAAGGCTTCTAAAAGTTTTTCAGCTTCACTAAAATCACCTGTTTTTTTCGCTTGATTTAAGGTGTATAAATAGGCATTAAACCCATTTTTAACAAAATTAGCATACAAAGAATCTTTTATTATGGCTATATTTTGTCTGTAATCTTGAATAGAAATCCACTTATTATTGGAATCTTCAGGAATTGGAAATATTCGCAATGAAGAGCCCTCAATAGCATTAAACAACAAGCTCACACGTTGATCTGTTTCTTTATACTCCTTTTGAAAACCATTGGGCACTTGAGCCTTATAAGCTTCATCTAAAAAAGGACCTAATTTATACTGACCTTTTTCATTAAAAAAGTCTGTAAATGCTACATATTTTTGTGTTTTAGGCACCCCGATTAAACTTCTTATAGAATCGCCTTTTTTAGGTTTTAAGTAGATAACAGGAAGGCTTTGCCATAGCATAGGGTTTTCATGAATGGATAGAAAAACCTGATTCGCATCAAACTCCAAATACGTATCTTTTTTACTTAGCTTCCGAAGCATTTCAGAAGCATAGGTATTTACAGGCATCATTCTACCGCTTAAATCCTGAATGACTAAATGACCAAACTTATCGGCATGTTCCTTAGGTGTAATATTGGCCTTTAAAACAGAATCAAGCTGTTCTACCGAAGGTCTTTCAAAATGATTGTGTCCATCATTTTCACCGTGGTCTGCATGGTTATGCTCTTGTGCTATAGCAGACAAACCAAAACACAATACTATTACAGAAATTAACTTAGCTTTTTTAGCTTTTACATTTTCTAAATGCCTCTTTAAATCACCAAATCTAGATCCTTTAACAAATAGTATAGCCATTAAACCAAAATACAGCAAAAGATAACCTATATAAGTAATTAAAGTGCCCCAATAATCATGATTTACTGACAAGACGGTACCTTTTTCATCCGGATCAAAACTCGACTGAAAAAAGCGATAGCCATCATGATCTAGAATATTATTCATGTAAATTTTATAATCGAAATCTCCAGTTCTATCATCAATCACGGTAACCTCACTAGAATAGGCCGAAAATCCACGTTCTGTACCTGGGTAGCGCTCAGCTTCAAAATCATTCAGTTTGATAGAAAAAGGAAGTTCTAATACTTTTGAACCATACTTAAAGGCAAAATCTAAACCCCCAACATGGATTTGCTTAAACATACCGCTACTTCCCTGATTTCCCAGTAGACTCACACTTTTAGTTTCTCCTCCCGTAGTAATGTTTAATTTCACACCATCTTGATTACTGCTTTTAAGCATACCCGAAGGCTTAACGATATCAAAAACCCCTTTTACTACTGGGTTTGGCATCACTAATTGCATATTACCAATTACATACCGTGACCTTAAATGCAACGGCTGTAAGCTATCCTTATAGAGTTTTCCTTGTGCTCTGGTTGCCATAGTCATATACTCTCCCTCAAAAGGTGAATTTATCTTTAATTCTCCCTTATCATAAGTAATATTAATAGCTCCGTCTGTAGGCTTGTTTAGGGTGAATAAAATATTATGAATATTCTGTATTTGCCCCACTTTTAAAAAATGTGAATGCGGACCACTGCCACCTGCTTCCACAATTTTTAGGTATTCCTCTCCATTTTCATCTGGAACAATGTCTTCTTCTGCTCCTACAATAAATTTTTCTAATTCAATCGTTACAGCTTGCTGATCGTATTTTGTTTCAACTTTAAATTCATTCTCCAAGCGCCCAGAAAAGTCCACCTCTCGCTCAATAGGCAAGCGTTGTGGCACACCATTTATTTTATAATCGCCATCAATAAGTGCGGTGATATATGTTTTTTGTGATAAAAAGGTATTTTCTGTAGCACCTTCACGAATGGCCATCATCCCCTCAAAACTTGCATATCTGGTAATAAAAGCACCTAATAAAATAAAAATGAAAGCCACATGTAAAACAAGGGTAGCCCATTTTTCTTTACTAAATAATCTGTAACGGTAAATATTGCCTAAGAAATTTATTAAAAAAAATGCCATAATGGCTTCAAACCACCAGGCATTATAAATAAGATTTCTAGTGTAAGGTGTTGGTGAGGTGTCCTGTCCTGCATCTAAAAAAGTACCTATAGCCATAGCGGCAGCAAAAGCAATAAATAAGACGGCAGTTAGACGCGTAGAAAAAAGAATGTTAGCGATTTTTTTTTGCATAATTACAACCCATTGTTTGAGGTCGTGCAAATTTAAGGATTTAAGTTTATTGGCAAATGTTAAAGTAGTGAAAAAAGCCAGCATTGAAAAGCTATGCTATTACGGCTAGAATACTAAGCATCATTGCTGTCTTGCTTCAAAAATCTTCATATATAAGAAGGTACCCATTTTACGCGCACGATGCTTTGCGTTTTCAGCATAATCACCTTCAAAAAGTTCATTAATGGTTTCAAACCACAAGTTTAACCATAAACCAAAATGCCTTTCTGTAATACAATGATTGTTCTCTCGATCTACCTTAACATGAGCTTCAAGAGGATTTCCTAAATAGCGTGTTTTTAAAAACAAACTCGATTCCCAAAAGTCGGTAAGGTTTTCAATATGAGCAGGCCAATCCTGAATGAGATTATTAAAAAAAGGGCCTAATTCTTTATCTTCTCTTATCTTATCATAAAATGAAGACACTAACAAATAAACATCAGCTCTGGTTTTTAAATCTTTTTTCTCCATACCAACAAAGATAAAATAATAGGTTTTTAAATAGGCTATTTATGACTATTTTAGCGGTTATGATTTCAGTAGTAATATTGGGCGCAGGCAATGTAGCCACGCATTTTTTTAAAGCTTTACGCAAAAGCGAAGAAGCCTCTGTCATTCAATGGTATAACAGAAGTTTAGACACTATTAAACATTTTGAAAACACGGTTGCTATTACTAATGACCTAGCACAACTTAAACAGGCCGATGTTTACATATTAGCCGTAAGTGATGATGTTGTGGCAAAACTCTCCTCACAATTACCTTTTAATGATAGGTTGGTGGTACATACCTCGGGCTGTGTTAATGTTTCAGATTTAGATAAAAAACACAAACGTGGCGTTTTATACCCATTACAAAGTTTAAGTAAAGACGCAGCAATAGATTTTTCTAACGTCCCTATTTGTATTGAAACCCTTGATAAAAAAAGTTATCCGTTACTAAAAAAATTAGCGGCAAGTATGGGAAGCCCTACTAAACGTGTAAACAGTCCGCAACGCCGCGTTTTACATTTGGCTGCCGTTTTTGTAAATAATTTTACCAACCAATTATACCGTATTGGTCATGAAATTACAGAAAGTGAAGGCGCAGAATTTGACTTGCTAAAACCGCTTATCTTAGAAACAGCAAACAAAATTCAGACCATGTCGCCATACATGGCGCAAACAGGTCCTGCCCTGCGCAATGACAAAAAAACAATTAATGTACATTTAAAATTATTGAACAACCCACAGCATAAAGACATTTATAATTTGCTAACAGATGCAATTCAACAAACCCATGGAAGAAAAAAGTTATAAAGAATATTTAGAACACATTACCACCTTTATTTTTGATGTAGATGGGGTGTTAACCGACGGCTCTGTAACCGTAACAACTTCGGGTGAGATGCTACGAACCATGAATATAAAGGATGGGTATGCTTTAAAAACAGCGGTTGACAAAGGATTTAATGTTTGTATTATTTCAGGAGGTTCTAATGAAGGCGTGAGAAAACGTTTGCAAGGTCTTGGAATTTCTGATATTTACCTAGGGGCTCATAATAAAATAGAGCAATTGGATGATTATTTTACTAAAAAAGACATTAAATCGGAAAATGTACTTTATATGGGTGATGACATCCCTGATTACCCTGTTATGAAAGGCATTGGTTTACCTTGTTGCCCACAGGATGCTGTACCTGAGATAAAAACTATATCAAAATATATTTCACATAAAAAAGGCGGTAAAGGTGCCGTGCGCGATGTTATAGAACAAGTACTAAAAGTTCAAAATAAATGGAGCGGTAATTTTGGGGCTAAATACGATTAATCATACCCCTTAGAGGATTAAATATTATGGTTTTAAACGTGCTCAACCTTATCCGTTGGAAAAACCTTTTAATGATTGCTTTTGTGCAATTATTAATTAAGTATGCGTTTTTAGAACCTTTTGGTGTTGCTACCGCTTTAAATTGTTTAGGTATTAGTATCTTGATTTTAGCCACAATATGCATTGCCGCAGCGGGGAATATTATCAATGACATCTATGACATAGAGACTGATTTGGTCAATAAACCGCATCGTGTAATTATTGGTAAATCTATTTCAGAGAAATGTGCTTT
Organism: Allotamlana fucoidanivorans; assembly: GCF_045788535.1. Taxonomy (GTDB): domain Bacteria; phylum Bacteroidota; class Bacteroidia; order Flavobacteriales; family Flavobacteriaceae; genus Allotamlana; species Allotamlana fucoidanivorans. The sequence continues at coordinate 3,517,606 of NZ_CP074074.1, forward strand.
TAATTTGTTTTTCAGCTTAAATATTATTGGCGTTGGCTTAGGCTTTTACCTTTCTCATTTGGTAGAAAAGCCAGCGTTTTTTACCATATTTGTTTTAATCTCTGCGCTACTATTCCTCTATGCTAGCTATTTAAAACGAACTTTTTTTATAGGTAATCTTATCATTTCTATTCTAGTTGGGTTAAGTCTTCTTATTGTGGGCGTTTTTGAATTAGTACCCTCAATGACCCATATAAACCATACAACTCAAATGGTGTTTTTCAAGACTATTTTTGATTATGCTCTTTTTGCTTTCCTAATTAATGTATTACGCGAAATATCAAAAGATATTGAAGATATTGATGGTGATTACAAAACAGGAATGCATACACTTCCTATTATTTTAGGGAGAGATCGTACCAAGCATATGTTATGCGTATTGAACATTATTCCTCTGGCTCTTATTACCCGTTATGTGATTATTAATTTATATAACCAGTATTGGGTAGTTACTTATTTTTTGGTGTGTATTATTGGCCCTCTCATTTACACATCCATAAAAACCTTTAGTGCCAAAACAAAAAAAGACTTTAAGCATATTAGCAATATGTATAAATTGGTGATGCTTTTTGGTATGCTTTCTTTACTTTTATACAAGTATGTAATACTTTCATAATGCTAAAAGACACGCTAAAACACCACCATATTATTTTGGCTTCAGGTTCGCCAAGAAGGCAAGCATTTTTCAGGCATTTAGGTTTAGATTTTGAAATAAGGTTAAAGCCTGTTAAGGAGGAATACCCAACGCGATTAACACATTTTGAAATCAGCAATTACCTAGCTCAGTTAAAAGCCTTACCTTTTAAAAATGAACTCAAACCCAATGACATTCTTATTACGAGTGACACTATTGTTTGGCATCAAGATAAGGCCTTAGGAAAACCAGCCAACGAAGCTGAAGCTTTTCACATGCTAAAATCATTAAGTAATGCTACTCATGAAGTCATTTCTTCAGTTTGTTTTACAACCAACAACTTTGAAAAAACGTTACACAGTATTACCAAAGTAACCTTTAAACCGCTTACCGATGAAGAAATAGCCTACTACATTCAAAAAGACAAACCTTTTGATAAAGCTGGTGCTTACGGCATTCAAGATTGGATTGGACAAATAGCGGTTACAAAAATTGAAGGCTCTTATTTCAACGTTATGGGGCTACCTACACACCTTGTTTATAAAACGTTAAATGCTATTGCAGAAACCATTTAGCTTTGTAATTTTAAGGTATGTATTTACCAAATAAACTTACAAAACATGCAAAAACGAGCATGCTATCAAAAATTATTTTAAGTTGTATATGCTTTATAGTTTCATGTAAAAATAATACAGAGACATCAAGCTTAGTCAAAAATACAGCGGCGCATGCTCAGAAAAAAACCATTACCCCAACCTTATCTAAATCATTCAAGGCCTATTGGTATACTGGTGAAGCCGAAATTTCGTCCTATCAATTAGAACAAGCACGCTATGGCGAACTAAGAACAGGAAAAGCCGTATTAATTTATGTAACCGAAGATTTTTTACCAGATGCTCTGGTTAAAGCTGAGCACCCAAATCCAAACAACATTCCCGTTTTAAAATTAAATGCAACTAAAACATTTAATACTGGTATTTATCCGTATAGCATCATGCAAAGTACGTTTTATCCTGTGGCTAATAATGGTCACGCCTTAAAAGTATCTAGTTCGGTTCAAGAGTGGTGCGGGCATGCCTACACTCAATTAAATAACCATGATGCCTTTGAAATCATGTCGCATTCTTATTTTCAAGGTGAAGCCGATAAAACGTTTACCCTTAAAAAAGCGGTTTTAGAAAACGAATTATGGGTGCAATTAAGAGTAAATCCAAGTACTTTACCTGTTGGTAATATAAACATTATTCCTGCCTTTGCTTATACAAGACTCAAACACATCCCTATAAAAGCATTTAAAGCAAACGCCTCACTAAAAACTGGAACTTATACCATCACTTACCCCGAACTACAAAGAACATTAAGCATTAATTTCAATCCTGAATTCCCTTATGATATTTTAGGTTGGAAAGAAACGTTTAACAGTGGTTTTGGAACTACGTCCAAGGTTTTAACCACAAAAGCCACTAAGCTAAAATCTATAAAATCACCATATTGGAAAAAGAACAGAAATCAAGATAAAATTTTAAGAGAAACCTTAATGCTAAACGAATAAACTATTAGTTTTGAATGTATCTTTGTACCTGATTTAATTCACAATATATGACATCAGATTTTTTTACCTCTTATAAAGACCAACTTATAATATCAGGAATTGTTCTACTATCGTTACTTATTATTCGATACATCGTCAACTTTACCATTACAAAAGTGGCAAAGAAAAATGGAATTAATGAAGCTAGAATCCGATTGATATGTAGATATGTTACCGTTACTTTATTCCTATTGGCTATGCTCATTGAGGCATTTATTTTTGGTACTGATGCCAAAGAATTGGCCGTGGTTTTTTCCTCAGTTTTTGCGGTACTTGGCATTGCATTGTTCGCCATCTGGTCTATTTTAAGTAATGTAACATCAGGCATCATAATGTTTTTCTCTTTTCCTTATAAAGTGGGAGATAAAATAAACATTATGGACAAAGAGTTTCCTATTGAAGCGATTATTGAAGATATTAGAGCCTTTCAGTTGCATTTAAGATTAGATAATGGCGATTTAATTACCTACCCCAATAATTTAATGCTTCAAAAAGCGGTAAAACTGGTTGAAAAAGATGCCATAGACGAGATTCATGAAGATGATGGTGAAGCTGTATAAATTTCCATATCTTTAGGATATAATTATTCTTAATGCCAAGAAAAAGACTTTACCGTTCAAAGAAAAAACTAGGACAAGTTCCAGGCAGTGTCATCTACACAGGGGAACGATCAAAAGACAAACTCTTTATTGAAACGTTCGATTATAATAAAGATTATGTTTTTGAAAAAGAACTCCCAACCGTTGAAGACACCTTTAAATTTAAATTTACCGACAGCGTTACCTGGATAAATTTGAACGGACTCAATCATGTGGCCTCAATTGAAAAACTAGGGACACATTTTGGTCTACACCCTTTAGTACTTGAAGATATTGTAAATATAGCACAGCGTCCTAAAATTGATGAATATGAAGGCTACATTTTTGTGGTTTTAAAAATGTTGTATTATGACACCAAGCAAAACATTGTTTCAGAGCAAGTAAGTTTTATTTTAGGCAGTAACTATGTATTTTCATTTCAGGAATCTGAAGGAGATGTTTTTGATACCATAAGAGAACGCATTCGTTTAGCCAAAGGCAGAATTAGAACCATGCAGGCCGATTATTTATTGTATGCCCTTATGGATGCGATTGTAGATCATTACTTTAGTATAGTAGAAGTTTTAGGAGACAAGATTGAAGATTTTGAAACCGCCGTATTTGAAGGTCAAACAAAAGATGACGCGAGTAAAAACATTCAAGACTTAAAACGCGAAGTATTGCGACTACGTCGGGCTATTTTTCCACTGAAAGAAGTTTTGAATCGCATTGATAGAAACGAAAACAACCTCATACAGAAGAAAACAATTACGTATTTTAGTGATATTGCAGATCATCTTACCCAAGTAACTGAAAACATAGAAATTTACCGTGAAATGACCTGGAGTTTAATGGATATGTACATGACTACCATTAGTAATAAAATGAATGAGGTCATGAAAGTACTTACCATTATGGCTTCTATATTTATACCTCTTACCTTTATTGCAGGTATTTACGGTATGAATTTTGAAAACATCCCTGAACTACATTATAAAAACGCTTATTTTATTGTTTGGGGTATCATGATTCTTATTGTATTAGGGATGCTTTATTACTTTAAAAAGAAAAAGTGGTTGTAATTTTTAATGAGCTTAAAAGGGTAACGTATTAATCTCGTTAAATAAATTTTAGCGCTTTATACCATGAGTGCATCATTGAATATTGATTTTACAAATATTACATATCTAAAAAATGGAAATAAGCGCCAACAATAAGCCTATTCTTGCCTAAGAGAACTCGGCATTTTTGAAACTCTAGCAGAATACCATCCTATTTTAACAGGCACCATCCCTATTGGTATTGACTTATCCGAAAGTGATTTAGATATTATTTGTGAATGTTCTAACCATTTCAAATTTGCTAAAACACTAACTACCTTATATTCAGATAAGATTGATTTTAACATTAAAACTAAACCCCAGAATAATGTGCTATCAACTATTGCAACATTTTACAGTAGCGATTTTAAAATTGAGGTGTTCGGACAAAATTGCTCAACTACACATCAAAATGCTTACAAGCATATGATTGTTGAGCATAAAATTTTAAAAGCGTATGGTAAAAAATTTAAAGAAGAAGTTATCCGACTTAAGCGGGAAGGGATAAAAACGGAACCCGCATTTGCAACATTACTTGGCTTAAAAGGAAATCCTTATGAAGCATTATTACACATTGACATTTAAAAAAACAGAAAATGTATTGGCAATATGTTTTCCTGAATGACAGATCTAATCTTGAGAGTAAAAAGAATATCATCAAGAAAAACTTGCAAATAAGCCGACGCATTAGGCTCTTGATAATAGTTAAAAAAAAGTTTTTAGTTATTACATAAATTATTGACCTTCCAACCAACCTTCAAAATACGTGCTGTCAATTTGGCATTTTTTTCCAATGGTATATTTTTTGAAAAATTAATACTATCGTATAACTTTTAAAATATATAACCGATGAAAACATTGAAATATATGCCTTTGTTTTGTTTGTTGTTATTTTTTAACTGTTCTGGACAAAACAAAGACTCTAAAGCCAAAAATGGTAATTCTCCAGATGAAAATATTTCTGTAAACAAAGAATATGATGAACACGGAAACCTCATCAAGTATGATTCCATTTATTCATACAGCTATTCTTCAAATGGAAAAACACCTGATAGTTTAAAACTAAAATTCCAGAAGCATTTCAACAGCCACTCTTTTTTTAATGATGCCTTCTTTGATGATTTCTTTCAAAAAGATTCCATTTCAAACCATTTTGATTATGAAAATTTCTTTTATGATGGTTTTATGAATCAAGATGAACACATAAAAAACATGATGCGTCGCATGGACTCTATTCAGCAACTCTTCTTCAACCAACAACAAAAACCAATCATTCCTGCCGAGCCAGAAAAAAGTCGTTCAAACACTAAAAACATGGCACTCAAACAAATATAAACCGCCCCTTGTAACCGTTAAATAAAAATTAAAACCAGCTGTTCTGCTGGTTTCTTTTTTATATTTGATTTTAGCTAACAAAACATTATGAACAAAACACTACTTTCCTTAACCATAGCTATATTTAGCTTATGTTATGGTATAGCTCAAAAACCCACTACCCCATCATCAGTTCAAATTTATGAATCCATTCAAAAATTAAATTTTTTGGGTTCTGTTCTTTACGTAGCCGCGCACCCCGACGATGAAAACACGCGCTTAATTTCTTATATGTCTAATCATGTAAAGGCAAGAACAGCCTATTTATCATTAACTCGTGGTGATGGTGGCCAAAATTTAATTGGTCCTGAAATCAGAGAATTACTTGGTGTTATAAGAACTCAAGAACTTTTGGCTGCCCGAAGAGTTGATGGTGGCGAGCAACTATTCACAAGAGCTAATGATTTTGGATATTCAAAACACCCTGAGGAAACCTTAAATATTTGGAATAAAAATGAGGTATTGGGTGATGTTGTTTTGGCCATCAGGAAATTTAAACCTGACGTGATTATTAACAGGTTTGATCATAGAACACCTGGAACTACTCATGGACATCATACTACTTCGGCTATGTTAAGCATGGAGGCTTTTGATTTAGCAAACGATAATTCGGCTTATACTGACCAGTTAAACCAAACTAGCTTATGGCAACCCAAGCGTATATTTTACAACACCAGTTGGTGGCGCTATGGAAGTGTAGAAGCCTTTGAAAAAATTGATAAAAGTCAAATGCTACATTTTAATATTGGAACCTACTACCCTTTAAAGGGGTTATCAAACAATGAGTTGGCGGCTTTGGCTAGTAGTCAACATTTATGTCAAGGCTTTGGCCGCTTGTCCCAACGTGGTTCGGAAAGAGAATACATTGAGTTTTTAAAGGGTAAACCTATTCAAAATAAAGCGGATATTTTTGATGGCATTGATACCTCATGGAATCGTATAAAAGGCGGACAAAACATAGGCACTATTTTAGAACAAGTTGAAAAGAATTTCAATTTCACAGATCCATCTACCCATATTCCAGAATTACTCAATGCCTACCAATTACTCCAAAATATTGATGATGAACACTGGAAAACTCAGAAATCTAAGGAGCTTAAAACGATTATAGCCATGTGTGCAGGCTTGTATTTAGAGGCTTCAGCAGAGAACAATTGGGCTTCACCAAATGAGCAAGTAAAGGTAACACTAGAAGCCTTAAACCGTAGCAATGTTACAATCACCTTAGTTAGTATTAATAGCGCCAATGGTTTAAATATTTCTAAAAACATGGCGCTAAAAAATAACATCAAACACACCTTTGAAACGTCTTTAAAAGTAAAGGCTCATCAAAAGCCAACCTCTCCCTATTGGTTGAATGAAAAAGGATCTTTAGGTATGTACACCGTAAATAATCCTGAGCTTATTGGGCAACCTGAAACCCCCAGAGCATACAGCATAGCATTTAATTTAACCATTAATGAGGTGCCGCTTACTATTTCAAAAGCCATAGTTCACCGTTTTTCAAAACCAGATAAAGGAGAGTTATACCGCCCCTTTGAAATCATTCCAGAGGCTTCGGCCAAAATCAATGAAAAGGTTATCATTTTCAATTCAGACAAAAGCCATGATATAAATATGATAATAAAGGCTGGTAAAGACCATTTGAAAGGTACTGTTGAATTATGTCTTCCAAACCACTGGAACGTTTTTCCAAAACATCAAAAGGTTGATATCACACATAAAGGCGAAGAACAAACCTTTACTTTCAATGTTACACCACCTAAAGATGAAAGCGAAGGTTATATAAGTCCGTTAGTACGTATTGAAGGAAAAACATTTACCAAGGAACTTATTGAAATTGATTACGACCATATTCCTTTTCAAACGGTATTGCTACCAAGCGAAAGTAAAGTGGTGCGTTTAAACATAAAGAAAAGCGGCGAAAACATTGCCTATATTCAAGGTGCAGGCGATGTAGTCCCTGAAAGTTTAGAGCAAATTGGTTATCATGTTAGGGTGATATCTCCTGAAGACATTTCGCCAGAAACCCTAAGCAAATTTGATGCTATTGTTATTGGTGTTAGAGCTTATAATGTTATTGAGGATCTTGAATACAAACACGATGACTTATTTAATTTTGTGGCACATGGCGGAAATATGATTGTGCAATACAATACAAGCTACAGGTTAAAAACAGAAGCATTAGCCCCGTATCACTTACACCTTTCTAGAGATCGGGTAACCGACGAAAAGGCCGAGGTTAGATTTTTAACCCCAAACCATCCTGTTTTGAATTACCCCAATAAAATCACAAAACAAGATTTTGATGGATGGACTCAAGAACGCGGTTTGTATTTTCCTGATTCCTGGGCTAAAGAATTTACGCCTATTCTATCCATGAATGATAAAAACGAAACGCCTAAAGAAGGTAGTTTATTGGTAGCCAAATATGGAGAAGGCCATTACATATATACTGGTTTAAGTTTTTTTAGAGAGTTTCCTGCAGGTGTTTCAGGCGCTTATCGCTTATTCGCTAATATGCTCTCTCTTGGTAAAGACAAGATGCTTCAAGACAAACAATTTAATGACTAAGCCTATGTCTGAGCAGCAACCACCTAAACAAACCTGGCTTAAGTTGTATTCCATAGTCTTGATAGCGAATGCCATATATTTTATCATCTTTTACATAATCACCAAATCATTTTAAAACCATGCAAATTTTAAATTGGGTAGATTGGATAGTGCTCGGCGTTACGTTAGTCACTATTGTAACGTATGGCACCATTCAAACCAGAGGTAGTAAAAATGTAAAAGATTATCTAAGGGGTGGCAACACATCAAAATGGTGGACGATTGGTTTATCGGTTATGGCTACCCAAGCTAGTGCAATCACCTTTCTATCTACACCTGGGCAAGCGTTTCATGACGGCATGGGGTTTGTTCAATTTTATTTTGGTTTACCCATTGCTATGGTAGTGATTTGCATGGTGTTTATCCCCTTGTATTATCGGTTGAAAGTATATACAGCTTATGAATTTTTAGAAAACCGTTTTGATTTAAAAACCAGAACACTGGCAGCAGTATTGTTCTTGATTCAACGTGGTTTAGCCGCTGGAATAACTATTTTTGCTCCCGCAATTATTCTTTCGGTGGTGCTTGGTTGGGATCTTTTAACGCTTAATATTGTGATAGGATTACTGGTAATTATTTACACTGTTTCGGGTGGTACCAGAGCGGTGAATGTCACCCAAAAACATCAAATGGTTGTCATCTTTATAGGAATGCTTGTTGCGTTTTTCCTGATTGTAAGTCAACTTCCCCAAGATATTACCTTTTCAAAAGCGCTTCAAATTGCTGGCGCTAGTGGCAAAATGGAAGTTCTTGATTTTTCATTTGACCTGAATAACCGATATACGTTTTGGAGTGGCATTATTGGTGGTACTTTTTTAATGTTGTCTTATTTTGGAACAGATCAAAGTCAGGTACAACGCTATTTATCGGGTAAATCTGTTAAAGAAATGCAACTCGGGTTAATTTTCAATGGTATTTTAAAAGTACCCATGCAATTCTTTATTTTACTTGTAGGCGTTATGGTTTTTGTGTTTTATCAGTTTAATGAGGCACCAATAAACTTTAATCCAACCGCCACAGAACTGGTTTTAAATTCAGAGTATGCCGAAGACTATAAAAGCCTTCAAGAAGAACAAAAAACCCTATTTAAAGAACGTCAACAATCTATTAACGCCTTGATTCATTCTGAAAATCAAGACGCTTCCATACAATTAGCTGAAAGCGCTATCACTTATGAAGCATTGCGATTAAAGGCGCAAGACCTTATTAACAAAGTTTCAGAAAAAAAAGATATAAAAGTAGAAAGTAATGATAAAGACTATGTGTTCATCCATTTTATCTTAAACAATTTACCTAGAGGATTAATTGGTTTATTATTAGCTGTTATTTTAAGTGCTGCCATGTCTAGTACGGCTAGTGAACTCAATGCTTTGGGGTCAACAACAACCATTGATTTATACAAGCGAAATGTTAGTGAAAAATCTGAAGCTCAGATGGTAAACACTTCAAAATGGTTTACCTTTGCTTGGGGCATCATGGCTATTGGTGTGGCTTGTGTTGCCAATTTAGCCGAAAACTTAATTCAGTTGGTAAATATTATCGGTTCCATTTTTTATGGCAACGTTTTAGGTATTTTTCTTCTGGCCTTTTTCTTTAAATTTGTACAAGGTAATGCGGTTTTTATTGCGGCTTTAATCACTCAAGTTGTTGTGATAGGTCTATTCTTTCTCAATGAATATGGTATCATCAACCTGCCATTTCTTTGGTTAAATTTTGTAGGCTGTATTATTGTTATTGCCGCCGCTTGTTTGATTCAAATATTACATCCAAATGACAAAACAATCACAAAAGCAAATCATTAATTGGGGCATTATGGGTCTGGGAAGTATTGCCCATAAATTTGCTACTGATTTACTTACTGTTGAAGGCGCTAACTTGTATGCCGTAGCTTCAAGGTCTGCCGAAAAAGCTAATGCCTTTAGTACTAAATTTAAGGCTAATAAAGCCTATAGTAGTTATGAAGCGCTTGTTAAAGACAAAACGATTGATGCCGTTTACATAGCTACACCACACGCTCTACATAAAGAAAATACACTTTTATGTTTAGAACATGGTATTGCGGTTTTATGTGAAAAACCATTTGCTATGAATGCTACTGAAGTCTCTGAAATGCTGGCAGTAGCAAAGGAAAAAAATGTCTTATTAATGGAAGCACTTTGGACGTATTTCTTACCGCATTATCAATATGTTTTAAAGGCTTTAAACACTAAAATGTTTGGTGATATAAAAAAAGTTGAAGCTGATTTTGGATTTTACAGAGCTTTCAATAATGACGCTCGTTTGTTCAACAAATCCCTTGGTGGAGGTAGTTTGTTAGATATTGGCATCTACCCTATTTTTGTTGCATTATCAACCTTAGGCCTACCAGAAAATATCTCCGCTCATGCTACGTATTTTGATAATGGTGCTGATGCTTCATGTGACATGATGTTTACTTACCCAAAGGAAGCAAAAGCCTTCCTAAAAAGTACACTTTTAGAAGACACACCCACCCAAGCTATTTTTTATTGTGAGCGCGGTACGATTAAAATAAATACTATGTTTCATCAGCCTTCTACAGTCACACTTATTTCTGAAGATAAAGAAGAAACCATCCATTTTGGATACGAAACTATTGGTTACAACTTTGAAGTGATTCATTTTAACACATTACTTCGCGAAGGTAAAACAGAAAGTGATGTGATGACTTTTCAGTTTAGTGAGCAACTTATTGCCTTGCTCGACGATGTTAGAGGCTTAATTAATTTAAAATACTAGTTTAAGATCCTTTTTGTATAAATAACGATTTATAGCTTTTAGATGCACACAGCGCAACCTTTTTGGTTGCGCTAGTTGTTTTGTAGAAGTCGCTTTCTATTGAATAAACGTTCCATCAGCATGCATTTTAATCTTTTTAATGTCCGATCCTTTTCCTATTTTTACATAATACAGCTTTTCAACACTTCCGTTTTTGTAATTCACCAAATAGTCTGAATCTAACAAAATGAATCCTTCGTAAGTTTTAAATAAACTAATTCTAACCGCTCTGGGAAGCTTTACCTCTTTATATCGCCCTTTAGACTCTATTACCGTTCCATCTTTATCATAGAATACTTCCACGTAGCCTTTTTCAGTTTTAAATTTTACCTTAAAAGGATGTGCTTTACTCTTTTTAAAGCCTCTAGATTTAGTGACATCAAAAAAAGCAACTCGGTTTTCAAGCGCACTTACATGCACCGCCATGGAGTGATCTAAAACTTTATCTAAGTAATTTGCATTTAAAGCTCGTGAAGAAGTCTTTGTTTTAAATGCCTCCACATCAGATGTTTTTAACACAGCATATTGTGTATGCCCAATTTGAGACTGTCCGCTAAACATCATAAATACTGCGACCAGTGTTAATACAATTGTTTTCATGATTATAGTAGTTTTGATTAATATTAAAATCTTTACACAAAGATGAAACAATAGTAAGCACAGTACTTAACAGCAATGTTGCAATAGTTTTAAAGTTTTATTTTAAGTATGACAAACATTATTTAAAGCGTTTAAATCATGTTGTTTGAAGTGTGAATCGGCATTTTAAATGATGTGATGGTTTTCATAACCACCTAAATTCATTTTTTTCAGAAATTCAATAAACTCAGGATGTGTACGCATGCCTTTAAAAAAGTGATTAAATTTCACAGAATATAATTGAGAGTTTCTTTTGTTGTAAGCTATATGTAGCCATTTCATGGTATTTTCCCGGTCATTTAACACAGCAAATTTTTCGGCAATCCAATACGCGTTATGAAATGTTCTATCATCTTCAGCATACTCAATATCTAGATAATTAATCCATTTAAAAACGCCAGGTATCCCATCCTTTTGATAAACCGCCAACATAGGGTCTATATTAACTCGCGTATTGGGAAGTAGCCCCCAACTATACACCAATTGTTTTATAGCTAAATCATTTTTTCCTTGATTAACATAAACTAAAAACTTAATCCAATAGCCCCATAAGTTTTCGGGGTTAATTTCAATAGTTTCATTAGCGTCTTGAAGCGCCAAAGTATATTCTCCTGTTAACAAATAGGCCTCAGCACTCACAATGTACATAAAATAGGCTACTGGAGCCAGTTTTTTAGCCCTTTCAATAAACTCACGCCCTTTTTTAAAATCGCCTTTTACATGTATCAAATAGCGGGCGTACTCAATATTTACACTGGCATTGGTTGGGTCAATCTCTAATGCTTTAAGGAGTTCCTTTTCGGCCTCTTTCCAATCCCATTCATACTCCATGTTGATGAGCCCCATAACACGGTGAGGTTCTGCTAAACTACTATCTAATTGCAAGGCTTGAGCGGCATAATACTTAGCTTTTAAATAATCTGCTTCTGACACCGATGGATACCCCTTACACAAGAGCAACTCTGCCAAACCAGCATAAGACAATACGAAAGTGGGATCTTTCTCAATACTTTCTTTAAAATACTTTTCCGAAAGCTCATAATTCTCTTCAGGGTTTTTATACTCGCCCATTTCTAAATAGGTAAAGTATTTTCCTTTTAGATAAAGATTATAAGCTTCTTTGTTATTCGTGGGTATTTTTTCAATTTTCTGAATTTCAATAGGCGATAACACTACATCCAACTCTGAGGCTATTTGTGTTGAAATATCTTTTTCTAAATTAAAAACATCTTCAAAGGGGCGATCAAAATCTTTAGACCATAAATGGGTATCGTTTTTAGCATTGATGAGATGCACAATAACCTTTATTCTATCTCCATTTTTTTGCACACTCCCGTCAATCATATAATCAACATTGAGCGCTTTTCCTATTTCAAGACCAGACAAATCACTACTGCCATAGCGGTCTGCCGACTGTCTTGATTTCACTACAATACTTTTAACTTTTGAAAGATGATTAATAATATCATCACGCATGCCATCAACAAAATATTGATTCTCCTCATCATTACTTAAATTTTCAAAAGGCATAACAGCTATTGCGGTGTGCCCGAGGTCATAAGCTCCAACAGATGTTAGGCTGTTTTCTTTGGGCATATTAAAGAAAAAATAGAATAAAGCACTAACTGTAATCAATAGAATTAAAACAACAAGAATATTAAGTTTTGAAAACACGTTGCCATAGTTCCGGGCAAATGTTCCAGAATAACTTGATGCGCTAACGCCATTTATCCCAACATGTGACTCATTATTATGCTCGGTAGGTATTGAACTTCTGTATTTTACTTCACCAGGCGGATACCCAAAATAATCTTTAAAACTTGAATTAAAATATGTAGGGCTACTAAAGCCCACACGATAGGCTATCTCTGAAGCCGTGGCCTCATTATTCTTTAACATATCCATAGCTTTACCCAGTCTATACTCTCGTATAAACTGCGTAGTTGATTTACCAACAACCGCATTTAATTTTCTATGAAGCTGCGATCTGCTCACGCCAAGCGCTTTTGCTAAGTCATTAACGCCAAACTGTTCATTGCCTAAATTATCGTCAATAAGCCTGATAATGTTTTCAACAAAAGAATCTTTGATGGATGCTGGACCTGACATTTTTTGATTATAATTTGGTTTGATTGTGATCTACACATACTAAGATACTTATTTTTAAACAATTAAAATAAAACCTAACTTTTTCATTTACAAATAAAAAGGCGCAATCCTAAGAATTGCGCCTTAAAATAGTTTTGCAAACCACTAAATTACATAGCCCCCCACTCTTTTAAGGAGTCCTTATTCATTTTTACATAATCATCATTACCTGCTTTTTCAGCATGTTCTAATGAGGCCTTTGCAGCAGCAATAGCCCCCTCTGTATCCCCTGCTTTAGCGTGAATTAATGACTGTTGTCTTAAAATCCAAAATTTTGGCTCACCAGAAGTCATCTCAACCGCTTTATCAACCCACTCTTTAGCTTGATTTATATCTTTACTCTCTTGAAGATAATATAACGCTGAATAAAAATAATCATTAGCAGTAGGTGTTCCATTTAACGCATCATTAATACTTGCTAAAACCGCATCATCTGTAGGCACAGTAAAAGGAATGCCCAAATAGGTTTTTTCCCAAATCAAATCAATTGTAGCACTACTATTTGTAATATTATTGATATCTAAAGTAAAGGTTTCTACGTTAAACGGTACCGGATGAGATGGTACTTCTCCCATGGCCATTACTTTGCTATCATCCCATTTTTGAGGGGTTCCCCAGTTTTCTGTATCTCCATAAAAATATACTTCCCAGGCTGTTTTACCCGGTTTTGTAAATATCGCATATGATCCTGCTTTTAATTTAGATCCAAAAACTGTTGCGTCTGTACTAAATGTAATCACAGTATTCTTGTTTGCTCCTGTTCTCCAAAGTTTTTCAAACGGCACTAAATCGCCAAAAACTTTACGATCTTTTACACTTGGTCTAGAGTATTCTAATGTCACATCAGTCAAGCCAACCTTCTGCTCCAATTTCGAAAAAGGACTAGGTTGCGGTGTTTTCACTTGCGCAGACACCATGTAAGTAGAAGCACAAGCCATAAAAAGTAATAGTAGTTTTTTCATTTTGAAAGATATTAAATTATTGGTTTTATAAATCTAAAATTAAACAACCTAAATCTGTTTATTGTTAACAAAAGCTTAAAATAAGACATTGTATATTTGCCATTAGATTATTTAGGCGTTCCCTAACGGTCAGGATTTCGGCAGTAGCTCTTTTCAAGGAGCTCCAACACAGGCCTCAATCCTTAACGGTAAACTGACAAAAAAATGAAACAGTATATTTCAGAAAGCATAGGTACCTTCGGTTTAATATTTTGTGGCTGTGGCGCCATGACCATCAACGAAATTACAAATGGGGCCATATCGCATGTGGGCGTGGCGGCAACTTGGGGACTCATTGTTATGGGTATGATTTATGCCTTCGGAGAAATTTCAGGGGCCCATTTTAACCCCGCAGTAACAATAAGTTTTGCGGTAGCTAAAAAATTTCCTTGGCAAAAAGTACCACCTTACATTTTAGCACAAGCTATAGGCGCCATCGCCGCCATAGCACTATTGTGGTTCCTGTTTCCCCAAAGCCAATATTTAGGAGAAACCACGCCTGCCGATAATTTCCCTGCTTACAAAGCAGCAATTTTAGAGTTTATATTAACCTTCTTTTTAATGGTTGTTATTATAAACGTATCTACCGGAAGTAAAGAAATAGGTACTATGGCCGGCATAGCCATTGGTGCTGTTATTCTTTTAGAAGCCATGTTTGCAGGCCCCATGACCAAAGCTTCTATGAACCCCATTCGCTCCTTAGCTCCAGCCCTTTTTACAGGTAATTTTCAATATTTATGGCTCTATATTTTAGCTCCTATCTCTGGCGCTATAGCAGCAGTTTCCAGTTGCAAACTGGTAAAAGACAACAATTGTTGTTAACCGCAAAAATATTAATAAAAATTTTTGTTTAACTTTTTTCTTTTTTTGTTAAACATTTTGTATCTTTACCATAAATAAAGAATTATGGCAAAGAA
This sequence comes from Allotamlana fucoidanivorans, assembly GCF_045788535.1. Lineage (GTDB taxonomy): Bacteria > Bacteroidota > Bacteroidia > Flavobacteriales > Flavobacteriaceae > Allotamlana > Allotamlana fucoidanivorans. Next base: position 3,533,036 of record NZ_CP074074.1, read on the forward strand.
GAAGAAAGCACCCTCAAAACATGATTTATTATCGGCTTACATTGATTTTGTGCTCACACACAATGAGAATCCAAAGTCTGTGTATGGGTTCACCAAAATGAATAATACAGACGAAAGCGAGTTTTACAAATATTTTGCCTCCTTTCAAGCCATAGAAAGTGCAGTATTCACATCGTTTTTTGAAAACAGTATGACCGTTTTGGAACAAACTGAACAATACCAAACATTTGATGCCAGAAATAAGCTATTAGCTTTCTACTTTACTTTTTTTGAAATCTTATCAGTGAATAGAAGTTTTGTACTCTATGTATTGAAAAAATACGACAACAGTTTAAAATTTGCACCAGCGCTAAAGGGGTTAAAACTTGTATTTATACAATATGTAGCATCACTTGGTATCCAAATGATAGACATAAAACAAGCACAATTAGAGCGTATGCAACAGCGAACCTTAAAAGAATCGGCTTGGATCCAACTGCTTATTACCATGAAATTCTGGAAAGAGGATCATTCTAATGCCTTTGAAAAAACCGACATTTTTATTGAGAAATCGGTGAATACCACTTTTGATATTCTTAACGTTGCTCCCCTTGAAAGTATGATGGACTTAGGTAAATTTCTTTTTAAAGAAACCTTTAGCATGAATTAAAACCCCTGTTGCATGAAAACCATAGATTCCATACCCACAAGCAAAATACAAAGAGCCACTAAACTGGTTTCAACTGGAGCAAAAGTTGGTGTGAATTACTTAAAATATTACGGTGATAAGCTTGTAAACGATAATGTTATTGCCAAATCCAGACTGGATGCTAATAATGCCAATGACATATACAATGGTTTGAAACAACTTAAGGGAAGTGCTTTAAAAGTAGCGCAAATGCTAAGCATGGAAAAAAGTATATTACCGCAAGCTTATGTTGAAAAATTTTCATTAGCTCAGTTTTCCGTGCCTCCTTTATCGCCACCTTTAGTCTTCAAAACTTTTAAAAAATATTTAGGAAAATCCCCTTATGAACTATTTGATACTTTCAATGCAACTTCTGTAAACGCTGCAAGCATCGGTCAGGTGCATCAGGCAGAAAAATATGGGAGAAAACTTGCTGTGAAAATCCAATATCCAGGAGTTGCAGAAAGTATCGCTTCAGATTTGGCTATGGTAAAACCCGTGGCAATAAGCATGTTCAATATCAAGGGTAAAGATTCTGATAAATATTTCCAAGAAGTAGAAGACAAATTAACGGAAGAAACAAATTATTTGTTAGAAATAGCGCAAAGCAAAGAAATTTCTAAAGCTTGTGCTCATATTCCTAATCTAGAGTTTCCAAATTATTATGATGAGCTTTCTTCAGAGCGTATAATAACGATGGATTTTATGGATGGTGAACATCTTTCAGAATTTACAAAGCGTAACAAAAATCAAGAATTGGCTAACTTGTTAGGTCAAGCACTATGGGATTTTTATATGTTTCAAATTCATGAACTTAAAAAAGTACATGCCGATCCGCATCCGGGTAACTTCCTCATTTCTAATGACGGTAAATTAATAGCTCTTGATTTTGGGTGTATGAAACAAATACCCAACACGTTTTATAACCCTTATTTTGAATTGGCAAAAAAAGAAAACTTAGAAAACAAGAGATACTTCAAACAAAAACTTTTTGAATTAGAAATTTTAAAAGAAGAAGATTCTGAAGATGAAAAGGCTTTTTTCACTACCATGTTTCATGATATGCTGAGCGTATTTACACAGCCCTTTCACAAAGACACTTTTGATTTTTCAGACCAAGATTTTTTCTCTCAAATAGTCCAACTTGGTGAACGATATTCAAAAAGTGCCAATTTAAAAAAGATGAATGGTAACAGAGGTTCTAAACATTTCATTTACATCAACCGAACTTTCTTTGGTTTGTATAACCTGATGTTTGATTTGAAAGCAGATGACATAACAATCAATAACTACATCACTTTACAATGACATTCTTTTCAGATTCAGATATACAGGCGCTTAACCATATATACAGAATTAACCTAATTAACAGTTGTTCTGGTTATAAATCGGCAAATCTTATTGGCACAAAATCCTTAGATAATATTGAAAATGTAGCTGTTTTTAGTTCAGTAACGCATTTAGGATCAAGCCCGGCACTCCTAGGCTTTTTTCTCAGGCCAACCACTGTGTTACGCAACACCTATGAAAACATAAAAGCCACAGGCTCATACACCATCAATCACATTTTTGAAGGGGTTCTACAAGAGGCACACCATACCTCTGCAAAATATGATGCCAATGTTTCTGAATTTGAAGTCACCCATCTCCAAGCCGAATATAAAATAGGATACTCTGCACCTTTTGTAAAATACAGTCCAGTACAAATGGCCATGCAGTATGTGGAAGAATATCCCATTAAAGCGAATAACACCATACTAGTTGTAGGTAAAATAACAGGATTGTTTGTTGAAGATAGACTAATTACTGAAGATGGGTTTGTAAACCTATCAGAAGGGAATATTGCAGCGATAAACGGTCTTGATGGTTATGCCATTCCAAAGAGCAACAAACGTTTTGGCTATCAAAGACCCAAAGCACTAAGTTCAATGTTATGACTATTTTAGTAACAGGAGCCACGGGCTACATAGGTAAGCGACTTATCCCCATGTTATTACACCATGGACATACAGTGGTTTGTGCCATAAGAGACCGCATGCGTGCAGATAAACATTACAGTGACGAAGAAAATATTTTTTTCATAGAAGTTGACTTTTTAAAACCAGAAACTCTTAAAAACATTCCTCATGCTATTGATGTAGCCTATTACCTCATTCATTCTATGTCAAACTCTTCAAGAGATTTTAAATCTTTAGAAGCCCAATGTGCAAAAAATTTTAAAACATATATAGAACAAACAGATGTTAAACAGGTCATATACTTAAGTGGTATTACCAACGATAATAATTTATCTGAACACCTTAGCTCAAGACAACAGGTAGAACAACTTTTAAAGTCTGAAACATATGCCTTAACAACATTTAAGGCAGGTATAATTGTGGGTTCTGGAAGTTCCTCTTTTGAAATTATTAGAGATTTGGTTGAAAAACTCCCTTTTATGATTGCTCCTAAATGGCTCAATACAAAAACACAACCTATTGCTGTTCGGGATGTACTTCATTTTTTACATCGAGCGGCTGGCCATCAAGAACTGTATAATAAAGCCTATGATATTTTTGGACCAGAAACCCTGACCTACAAACAAATGCTTTTACAATTTGCCGAGGTAAGGCATTTAAAAAGACGCATTTTAACCGTCCCAGTTATGACTCCAAAATTATCATCGTATTGGCTATATTTTGTTACCTCAACCTCTTACAAATTAGCCTCCGCCTTGGTAGATAGTATGGGCGTAGAAATAATTGGCAACCCCAGCAGCATTAATCAACTACTAAATATAAAGCCTCTAACTTATAAAAAATCTGTAGCCTTAGCGTTTGAAAAAATAGAACAAAATGGTATTATCTCCAGCTGGAAAGACTCTATCGTGAGTAGTGGCAGACTAAATAAAAACCTTCACAAATACATTAATGTGCCAAAATTTGGCTGTTTCAAAGATTACAAAGAGCTCCCTGTAAATAATGCCGAAAAAACTCTTGATAAAATTTGGGCGATTGGAGGAAAAACAGGCTGGTATTACGGTAACATTTTATGGAGAATGAGAGGGTATGTAGACAAGGCATTTGGCGGAATTGGTTTACGACGAGGAAGAACCAATCCAGTAGATTTAGATGCTGGTGATGCGCTTGATTTTTGGCGAGTCATTTTTGCGGATAAAACACAACAAAAACTACTATTATATGCTGAAATGCGTTTGCCTGGTGAAGCCTGGCTTGAATTTAAAATTGAAAACAATGTATTAAAGCAAACAGCAACCTTTAGGCCGCGAGGTATATGGGGCAGATTATACTGGTTTGGAGTCTTGCCATTTCATGGTCTAATCTTTAATGGTATGATTAATAAATTAGTTGCTGTTTGATTTGAGAAAACAACATTTACCACAAAAAATTTGTCCAGCTTGCAAGCGTCCGTTTTCATGGCGAAAGAAATGGGATAAAAATTGGTCTAATGTAAATGTCCAAAATGGAACAAGCGTTTTATCAATTTAAACTAGGTCATGACTACCCTTTTCCCATTATAGATTTAGAGGCGGCACGTAAAACAGCTAGCAATACCTTTTGGAATTTAAGAAAACACACCTTAAATAGGTCGGTAACCAACAGTAAAAGTATCAAGTAATACAGGGTTAATCCAAAATTATAAGTTTTTCTAATAGTGCTATTACATATTTTGTTTAATTTTTTTTATTATTTATTAAACATTTTGTAGTTTTGAGTAATATGGAAAACGTATGATACTCAATTCAACATTTTACAATAAGGAAGAAAAGCAAATTTTAAAAGATCTGGTCGGTGATTCTTTTTCATTCTTTGAGTCAATTAAAATAGGTGGTATAGGATCAAAACGAATGATCATTAATGATGTTAGTCCGAACCTAAAGCCATACATAAATAAAGTGGCCGATATCAATTATGCCAATATTGAATTAAGAAAAAAAGGCATTTTAATATACATTAATAAAGGCCTGAAAAATTTCACTTGGGCCATTCCCTTTTTTCAATTGGTTATTTACAAAACCAATGGTTCAAGCATTCATGCGCAAGGAAAGTTTATTAATTTTTTGAATAACAAAACCTTTAAAGAGAATAAAAAGTTTTTCACCAAGTTGATGGATTTAAAAACTGAATACGATTTACAATATAATTTTCAAAATTTATGATTCAGCAGGCTACAGATAGAATTATTGAAATGGCTTGGGAAGATTGCACTCCATTTGAAGCCATCTCCTTTCAGTTTGGGTTGGCTGAAAAAGAGGTCATAAAACGGATGCGTACCGAATTAAAACCTTCAAGTTTTAAGTTATGAAGAAAACGTGTTCAGAATAGAAAAACGAAACACCAAAAAAACGAGACTTTAAATTAGGGTGTTTTAAATGTACTCGTCAAAGATATATTTCAATTAATAAAATATCAAAACGCTAAGGTGCTTTGATTAGCTATCAATAATACAGCACAAAAAGAAACTATGGAACTAGAAACATTAAAAACAAAAAAAAACGGACATAAATTAAACGGTTTTACAATAGATGATATTGGAGATGACCATCTTTACACTGGTGTTGAAACTCCTTTAAAGGCAGATGCCTTCAAAATTTCCGATACAGAAAAAAAAGAGCGTATTGCCATACTGTTTCAAGAAATTATGGATGTTATGGGCTTAGATCTGACAGACGATTCCTTGAAAGGTACTCCTGAACGCGTAGCCAAAATGTATATTGATGAGATTTTTTCTGGTTTAAATCCAAAAAACAAACCAAAAATTGCATTGTTTGATAATAAATATAACTATAACCAAATGCTGGTAGAAAAAAATATTTCGTTTTATTCAAATTGCGAGCATCATTTTGTTCCCATTATAGGTAAAGCGCATGTAGCATATATCTCGTCGGGTAAGGTTATTGGCTTATCTAAGCTCAATAGAATGGTGCAATATTACGCCAAACGACCTCAGGTTCAAGAACGTTTAACCAACCAAATAGCTAAAGATCTGCAAGATATTTTAAACACCAATGATATTGCTGTAATAATAGATGCAAAACACCTGTGTGTTTCATCACGAGGTATAAAAGATGACACATCTTCAACGGTTACTGCCTTTTATAGTGGAAAATTTAAAAGCCCTGAAAAAATTAGAGAATTACAAAACTTTTTAAATAATTAAAATTATGGACGTAATAAACAGAGCTTTAGAGTTTGAGCAAAGAAAGACAAAATCACTCTCAACCAGTGATCGCGTAAAACTATCAAGAGAAGCCAAAACCTTGATTTTAGACCTCAACCAAATCTATAAACAAAAAAAAGACGAACGTATTATGGACATCATGAAAAGGCTAACAGTAATAAAACGCAAGGTGGAAAAGCGATTAAAAGGGCGTTTGTTATAATGGTAATGGGACCTCTTTTTTTCTTTAAAGTATTAAATTTTACTTAATTAAACATTGTAAAAATTAATAATAACATAGTTTTTGTTATATTGTCCGATTATGAAAGGAACCAATCTCTGTTCCGACATAAAACATTGGTATAAAGATTAAACAAACACTATGGAGCTTATTGAACGTGCTTTAGAATTTGAGCAGCGCAAACACACTTTTAAAACAACTAGCGAACGCATTGAATCTTCTAGAGAAGTTAAAGACTTAATACTTAGTTTAAACACTATTTATAAAGAGAATAAAGATCCTGAAATCATGGATCTTATGAAACGCTTAACCGCGATAAAACAAAAAATAGAGAAAAGGCTTAAGGGCAGGCCATAACGAAAATAATGCCCTGAAACCATATGAAAACAGTAATTCTTGTAGGTGGTAGTAAGGGCATTGGAAATGCCATTCTAAACAAACTTGTTGGCACTCATCAAGTTATAAACATCAGCAGAACCGCACCTGCTGAATCACATCACAATTTAACACACCATACGTGTGATATACTCAATGATGAATTGCCTGTAATTAATAATGCCGATCAGCTTATTTATTGCCCCGGAAGCATCAATCTTAAGCCCATTTCAAAATTAAGCTTAGAAGACTTTAAGAACGATTTTGAAATAAACGTTTTGGGGGCTGTGAAAACGATTCAACAATATCTGCCCCTTTTAAAAGATGGGCAAAATCCCTCTATATTATTATTCAGCACCGTAGCCGCAAAATTAGGTATGCCTTACCACGCCAGTATTGCCGCTTCTAAAGGAGGGGTTGAAGGCTTGGTTAAATCTTTGGGGGCTGAATTAGCACCATCTATAAGAATAAATGCCATAGCGCCTACTGTGACTAACACAGATTTGGCTGCAAGGCTTTTAAGAAATGAAAAAATGATAGCAAACATAACAGAAAGACACCCTCTGAAAAAATTTCTATCACCAGAAGAAGTTGCAGACATGGCAATTTTTTTAATTTCTGAAAACGCGAATTCTATTTCAGGTCAGGTTTTTGAAATGGATTGCGGTATTGTAAGTTTCAAAATATAATATTATGAGTTTAAATGCTATACTTCGTCCAAAACTAAATCGAAATCAATCTAATGACGCTTCAAATGAGATTAACCTTTATGATATTGAAATAAACGCGCTGAATGGCCAGCCTGTTCATTTAGAAACCTTTCGTGGTAAATATCTTTTATTTGTAAATGTAGCTTCACAATGCGGCTTTACCAAGCAATATAAAGCGCTTCAAGACTTGCAAAACAAATACAATGATAAATTACAAATTATAGGCGTGCCTTGTAATCAATTTGGTGGTCAAGAGCCCGGAAATGCCGAAGATATAAAAAACTTTTGCTCGGTTAATTACGGGGTTTCGTTCTTAATAACCGAAAAAATTGAAGTAAAAGGAAATAACCAGCACCCTTTGTATCAATGGCTTACCCAGAAAAAATATAATAAGGTTAAATCTTCCTCGATACGCTGGAATTTTCAAAAATACTTGATAAGCCCAGACGGGAAATTAATCGATTATTATTACTCCATAACCCAACCTAATAGTTCAAAAATTTTAAAACACCTAAATTAAATTGCTATGTTCGGATTTTTAAAAAGACAATCAAAAAAACAAAAATTAGAAAAAAAGTTCAAACAACTTATGCAGGAGTGGCATGCCTTATCGCAAATAGATAGATCTGAAAGTGACAAAAAATTTGCCGAAGCACAAGCGATTGCAAAAATATTAAACAAACTAAAACATGAAGTTGCTTAAATATAGTGTTGTATTCTTAATTATAAATTTTTTAGCCTTGTATCTAGGCAACCTGCTAATGGCCAATGGCCCGCGAACAGATTGGTATAAAAACCTGAATCAAGCGTCTTGGACGCCTCCCGGTTGGGTATTTGGTGCAGCCTGGACCATTATTATGATTTGCTTCTCCATATATATGGCCTGGCTATATGATAGCATACAACATAAAGTTATTCTCTTGTTTTCTATTCAGTTTATACTCAATGTAATATGGAACTACGTATTTTTCAACCAACACCTAGTAGGTACCGGATTAATTGTAATAACCCTGTTAACGGCAGTAGTAACTATATTTCTTTTCAAATATTTTCATGTGCTCAAATACAAGTCACTATTCATTGCCCCGTACTTTATTTGGCTTTGTATTGCTACTTCACTTAATATGTATATTTACATACACAACTAACCATGAAAATTTACAGATTACACAAAACGCAAAAATTGCCCATTTCTGTTGATGACGCTTGGACATTTCTTTCAAATCCGGCAAACCTAAAAATCATAACCCCAGATTATATGGGATTCAATATCTTATCTGGTGCAGACAGACCCATGTTTGCAGGGCAAATCATTCAATACATAGTTACCCCCGTATTGGGTATTAAAACCACATGGGTAACCGAGATTACCCATTGTATTAACAGAGAATATTTTGTAGATGAACAGCGTTTTGGCCCTTACGCTTTATGGCATCACAAGCATTTTATAAAGAAAATTGATGGCGGTGTTGAAATGGAAGATATTATTGATTACAAAATGCCAATGGGAATGCTTGGTCAATGTGTGCATCCCTTCTTAGTGAAACCCAAGCTTGAAAATATTTTTAACTACAGAATGGCAAAATTAGAAGCCCTCTTTGGAACCTACAAAAGATAATGAAAGACACTATAGCAATTTTTTGGTTCAGGAGAGACCTGAGGCTTGATGATAATCACGGCTTTTATAAAGCACTTATAGGAGATTACAAAGTGCTTCCTATATTTATTTTTGATTCTGAAATTTTAAATGAATTACCAAAAGATGACGCTAGGGTTTCCTTTATATATGACACTCTAAATGCATTAAACAAAACACTTAAAACAAAATGGAATAGCCAGATTCACCTATTTTATGGTACTCCCATAGATGTTTACAAGCAAATTGTAAAAGACTACAACGTGGCCTCGGTATTTACCAATCATGATTACGAACCCTATGCTAAGCAACGCGATGAAGAAATTAAAATATTTTTGAAATCGAAACGCATCACATTTCTAAGCTTTAAAGATCAGGTAGTCTTTGAAAAAAATGAAGTTTCTAAAGCGGATGGAACCCCCTATTTAGTATACACCCCATACTTGAAGGCATGGAAAAACAAATTTAAGGACGTAAATTTAAAACCCTTCCCTTCAAAAAATCACCTTAATAACCTTATTTCTAATATTGAAACTGCACCAATTGAGTTAAAAGATATTGGATTTAAACCATCCTCGCAAACTATTGCTCCTTATGAATTGAATCCGTCTTTAATTCAAAACTATGAAGCGCTTAGAAACTTTCCAGCGAAACATGCCACATCAAGAATTGGTCCGCACTTACGTTTTGGTACAATCAGCATCAGGAAAACCATGAAACAAGCCATATCTGAGACGAATGAAATATTCTGGCAAGAGCTAATTTGGCGTGAATTTTTCATGCAGATACTTTGGCATTTTCCTAATACAACGCACGACAGTTTTAAGCCTAAATATGATAGAATTGTATGGCGTAATAATAACGATGAGTTTAAGTTATGGTGTGAAGGAAAAACAGGATATCCGCTGGTTGACGCTGGGATGCGAGAATTAAATGAAACGGGCTTTGTGCACAACCGAGTGCGCATGCTTGTGGGCAGTTTTTTATGTAAACACCTGCTTATTGATTGGCGTTGGGGAGAGGCTTATTTTGCTAAAAAACTTCATGATTATGAGATGGCAAGTAACATAGGCAACTGGCAATGGGTAGCAGGTTGCGGTGTTGATGCAGCCCCTTATTTTAGAATTTTCAATCCTACAACGCAAATCAAAAAATTTGACAAAGATTTAAAATACATTAAGCGATGGATTCCTGAGTTTGATGAGCTAACCTACCCTAACCCCATAGTAGACCATAAATTTGCTAGAGAACGTTGTTTAAATACTTATAAAGTTGCTCTAAATAATTAATTCTATATACATAAATGAGTTATAAAATAATATTTGCGGCCATGACTAACGTATGATATATATCACCTGTAATCGATTATAAATTTCATATTTTTAGGATAGAGATAAAAACAACTTATATGACCGATTTACAAATAGCAAAAACCATAACACTTCAACCCATAACAAACATATCCCAAAAATTTGGCATTGACCCCGATGATATAGAAATGTATGGCAAATACAAAGCGAAACTGCCCTTAACCGCTATTGACAGGGAAAAAGCCAATAAAAGCAATCTTATTTTAGTTTCAGCCATTTCACCCACACCCGCTGGTGAAGGTAAAACCACTATGTCTATTGGCTTATCGGAAGCCCTAAATCAGCTCAATAAAAAAACAACCGTGGTATTAAGAGAGCCATCTTTAGGTCCTGTTTTTGGCATAAAAGGTGGCGCCACGGGTGGAGGATATTCACAGGTGTTACCTATGGAAGATATTAACCTTCATTTTACTGGTGATTTTGCTGCCATTGAAAAAGCGCACAATTTATTATCAGCCCTTATAGATAATAATATTCAAAGTAAAACCAACTCGTTACGAATTGACCCACGAACCATAGGTTGGAAACGTGTAGTAGACTTAAATGATCGTGCTTTAAGGCATGTTATTGTGGGGTTAGGAGGCACAAGTTCTGGAGTTCCAAGAGAAACAGGGTTTGACATTACAGCGGCTTCTGAAATCATGGCCATACTCTGCTTAGCTGAAAGCTTGACAGATTTAAAAAACCGATTGGGCCATATTTTTATTGGTTATACTTATGATAAAGTTCCCGTTTTTGCGAGAGATTTAAAGGCAGAAGGTGCTATGGCTGTATTACTCAAAGATGCTATAAAACCCAACTTAGTGCAAACCATTGAAGGGAATCCTGCTATAATACACGGTGGTCCCTTTGCTAATATTGCCCAAGGCACCAATACGGTATTAGGTACTTTAATGGGTATGTCGCACTCAGAATATACGGTTACAGAAGCTGGATTTGGATTTGATTTAGGCGCAGAAAAGTTTTTTGACATCAAATGCCAAAGTGCAGGCCTAAACCCAAAAGCTGTAGTTTTAACTACAACCATAAGAGCTCTAAAATATCATGGTGGTTCAGATTTAAAATCGCTTACAACTCCTGATTTAAAGGCTTTAAAAAAGGGATTACCTAATCTTGAAAAACATCTGGAAAACATCACAAAGTTTAACGTACTACCTGTTATTGCGATTAACCGCTTTACATCTGACAGTGACGACGAAATTGAACTTATTAAAGCTTTTGCTCAACTTAAAGACATAAAAGTAGCCTTAGCTAATGTATGGGCAGAAGGTGGAAAGGGCGCAATTGAACTTGCAAAACATGTTATTGATATCGTAGAATCAAAAGCGTCTAATTTTAAACCACTCTATAATTGGAAAGCAGATGTAAAGGCTAAAATTGAAACGATTGCTACTGAAATTTATGGAGCTGAACATGTTGATTACAGCTCAAAAGCTAAGACTCAATTGAACCAAATATCGGCCTTAGGGTTAAATGATTTACCGGTGTGCATTGCTAAAACGCAAAAGTCTCTATCAGATAACCCGAAATTATTAGGGCGCCCAAAAGATTTTATAATCACCGTAAGAGAGATTGAAATAGCAGCTGGTGCAGGATTTCTAATTCCCATTACTGGCGACATTATGCGTATGCCCGGACTCCCAGTTCATCCTTCATCTGAAGGTATTGATATTAATGATGCCGGTGAAATTACGGGGTTATTCTAATAGAATTTTAATCGATTCGTTCAATATGTGCGCCTATAGCGCGTAAACGTTCGTCAATATTTTCATACCCGCGATCAATCTGTTCTATATTCTGAATAGTTGATGTCCCTTTCGCCGATAAGGCAGCAATTAATAATGATACCCCAGCACGAATATCTGGAGATGTCATGGTTGTAGCTTTTAAAGTTGATTTAAAATCATGGCCTATAACCGTAGCTCTGTGCGGATCACAAAGAATAATCTTCGCGCCCATATCAATCAGTTTATCCACAAAAAACAATCTACTCTCAAACATTTTTTGATGCACTAAAACACTGCCTCGGGCTTGTGTAGCTACTACTAGTATAATACTTAACAAATCGGGCGTAAATCCAGGCCAAGGCGCATCTGCAATGGTTAAAATAGAACCATCAATAAAACTTTGAATCTCATACCCGTCATTATGCGCAGGAATATGAATATCATCTCCTCTCCTTTCAACGGTTATTCCTAATTTTCTAAATGTTTCAGGAATCAACCCTAAATCATTCCAAGATACATTGGTGATGGTCAGTTCGCTTTTTGTCATCGCTGCCAAACCTATCCAACTTCCTATTTCAATCATATCAGGAAGCATTGTATGCTCGGTACCACCTAAACGGTCTACCCCTTCAATAACCAACATATTAGACCCTACTCCACTAATTTTTGCCCCCATTCTATTGAGCATTTTACATAACTGTTGCAGGTATGGTTCACAGGCTGCATTATAAATAGTGGTTTTACCTTCAGCAAGAACAGCGGCCATTAATATATTTGCTGTTCCCGTTACAGAAGCCTCTTCAAGCAACATGTACGTTCCTTTCAGCCGTTCAGCTTCTACACCGTAAAACTGTTCTTCTTTACTGTAGCCAAATTTAGCGCCAAGTTTTATTAAACCTTCAAAATGGGTATCTAATCGGCGGCGACCAATTTTATCTCCCCCTGGTTTTGGGATGTAGCCTCTACCAAAACGTGCTAAAAGCGGTCCTACAATCATGATAGACCCACGTAAACCGCGACCATCAATCTTAAATTGATCAGATTCTAAATATGCTAAATTAACCTGATCTGCCTGAAACGTGTAAACACCTTTGCTTAATTTTTCAACCTTAACCCCTAACTTTTTAAGTAAGGCAATGAGTTTATTTACATCAACAATATCAGGAATGTTGTTAATGGTTATTTTTTCTGAAGTTAATAAAACTGCGCATAAAATCTGTAAGGCTTCGTTTTTGGCACCCTGCGGCTGAATGCTTCCTTTTAGTTGATGCCCGCCTTCAATTTTAAATGTTCCCATGAAATACTAGAAGCGTTTTCTTTGTCGGTTATTTGAATTCTTTTTCTGGTGTCCCTTTTTATTACTAGAAAATTTATTTTTTGAACGCATCAAGCTTGTAGCGTCTGATAATTCTTCTGTAGAATTTTTTAAATTTATCTTGCCTTCTGAAAGTTCATACAAGTGATCATAAATTACAGCATCTTCAACCGTATCTTTGTTCCAATTTAAGAAACACTTTTTCATATGATTGGCAATAGTAAAAGATAGCGCCTCTTTCATATCACCTTCTTCCCAAGTATTGGCCACATCTATCATCGTTTTAATATTATTTCCGTAGAAACGATATTTTGGAAAATTCTGCGGATACTTCAAGGGCTCTGGGCGCGCATAAATTAAGTCCTTTGTTGGTTTTTCATAAGGTGAATCAACATCTAATTCAAAATTTGACATGATAAACAACTGATCCCAAAGCTTGTGCTGAAAATCAGGCACATCTCTTAAATGTGGCTGCATATTTCCCATCACAGAAATTATGGCCTTGGCTAATTTATTGCGTTCTTCTTTACTTTCTATAGTTTTGGCATGATTAATCATTTTCTGCATATGTCTTCCATATTCTGGAATGATTAAATGTTCACGCTCTGTGTTGTATTCTAAATTATCAATCAAAATAAATGTGTAGAGTTAAAAAATGTAATGCATGAAGTATTTCTGCATGCGCAAAATACAAAAAAAAACTAAAGACTTATGACGCCGTCAATTTTTTCTGCAACTTCTTTGTATTTGGCAATTACCGCATCAGGATTTTTCATAGTTACATTAATGGAAACACTTGTATATTTTCCATTTTTAGAGGCTTTGGTATCAATAACAGCTCCCAAATTATTAAAAAGGTTTTCAATTTTATTGATTTTTTCAGGATCTGAAACTACAATAAATTTATAAAGATATTCTGAAGGCCAAAGGGCAGTATCCTGTAATTGCTTTTTTAATTTTTTATAAAATTCTTCTGAATTCGGTGTATCGTTCATAATTCATTTTTGTATTGCAAATATACAGTTTCATCTGTTTATTTAGTGTCTTTTTAACAGTATCGCTAAACATAATTAACATGAAAGCCGAACTAGAATAGGTAAAAGAAATTATTGACAAAACCTTCATTTTTTTTATCGCTTGTAAATTCCGATTTTTACAGCAAATTTTAAAATTTGACCACAAATAAAATTGTAATAACGGGTGGCCCTGGAACAGGCAAATCATCTCTTATCAATGAACTGATAAAAAGGAATCATATTTGCTTGGAAGAAATTTCAAGAGCGGTTACCTTAAAAGCTCAAAAAGAAGGCATTGAACAGTTGTTTTTAACAAACCCGTTGTTGTTTAGTGACTTACTTTTAAAAGGACGTCTAGAACAATATAAACTTGCTGAAAAACATGCCGATAAAACGGTTTTTTTTGACCGTGGAGTGCATGATGTTTTAGCGTATATGGACTATATTGGAGATACCTATCCGCAACGATTTAAGGAGGCTTGCTCGCATTCAAAATACGATGCTGTTTTCATTTTAAAACCATGGAAAGACATCTATACCAGTGATAATGAACGTTATGAAAATTTTGAACAAGCACAGCATATTCACAAACATCTGGTAAACACTTATGAAGCTTATAACTATACGTTAATTGATGTCCCTTTTGATACTGTTGAAAACAGAACAGATTTTATATTGAATACCTTGGGTTTATAAACATGACACACCCCATTAACATATTAGAACGTTATTGGAATTTTACAAGCTTCAGGCCAAAACAAGAAGCTATTATTAACGCCGTAATCAATGGCGAAGACACCTTTGTTTTACTGCCTACTGGTGGTGGAAAATCGTTGTGTTTTCAAATACCAGCCCTTGCCAAAACAGGCATTTGCATTGTTATTTCCCCACTCATTGCTTTAATGCAAGATCAGGTTGAAAGACTAAAGGAAAAGGGTATAAAAGCTATGGCAATTACAAGTGGTATTAGCAATAGCCAACTTGATACATTGCTTGACAACTGTATATATGGTAATTATAAATTCTTATACTTATCACCAGAACGCTTGCAACAAGAACTGGTTCAGGATCGTATTAGGCAAATGAACGTTAACTTAATAGCTGTAGATGAAGCGCATTGTATTTCGCAATGGGGTAATGACTTCAGACCCGCCTATAAAAACATTGCTATACTGCGTAGGCTACAACCTAGTACTAATGTAGTAGCCCTTACCGCCTCGGCCACACCTCTAGTAGTTGAAGATATTATAACTGAACTTGATTTTATTCAACCCCAAATATTCAAAACTTCGTTTTCAAGACCCAACCTTGCATATATGGTGTTTCATGAAGATGATAAATATTATAAGCTAGAAGCCATTTTAAAGAAGAATACAGCGTCATCAATTATATATGTTAGAAACAGGAAGCTTACTAAAGAGATTACATTGTTTTTAGAATCAAAAGGCATATCAGCCACCTACTATCACGGCGGTTTATCATCTGAAGAAAAACAAAAGCACATGACCTCCTGGCTACACAATCAAAACCAAGTTATGGTGGCCACCAATGCTTTTGGCATGGGCATTGACAAACCCGATGTAAAAACGGTGATTCATTTAAATCTGCCAGAAAGCATAGAAAGTTACTTTCAGGAAGCAGGTAGAGCTGGCAGGAATAATGAAAAAGCTTTTGCTATTATCCTAAAAAACAAAAATGATGAAGCTTTAGTTAAAAATCAGTTTTTAAGCGTATTACCAGATGTTAACCTCATAAAACAGGTGTATAGAAAGTTGTGTAATTATTTTCAAATATCTTATGGAGAAGGCGCTTATACAACATTTGACTTTGATTTCAGTTCATTTTGTAAAACCTATAATTTCCCTTCAATACTATGCTACAATGCACTTTTGGTGTTAGACAGAAATAGCATTATTAATTTATCAAAACAGTTTAAAAATAAAGTTACGGTTCAATTTATTACATCAAACCATAATCTTTTTAATTATTTAGACAGGCATCAAAATTCAAATATTATTGTAAAATCTATATTAAGAATGTATGGCGGTGTTTTTGACCATTTAACAAAAATTGAATTAAAAAAAGTCGCATCAAAAGCCTCGGTTACTGAAGACACCCTTGTAAACACATTAAAACAATTAGAACACGATAACGTTATCACACTGCATTTAACCAAAACTGATGCACAAGTTACCTTTGTTGAACCCCGAGAAGATGATAACACCATTAATAGAATTGCTGCTGTTATCAATCAACAGAATCAATTAAAAGCAAAACAAGTTCAGGCCGTGTTGCGCTATGTTTCAAATGAAGATACCTGTAAAAGCATTCAACTACTCGTCTACTTTGGCGAAACAGATATAAAACCCTGTGGGATCTGTTCTGTGTGTATATCTCAAAAACCATCGGAAATAAACCCAGTTAATCAAGATATCATAAAAAAAGATATTATTGATTATTTAGCCTTTGGCGAACAATCATCAAGAGCTCTTGTAGCACATTTGAATGCTCCTGAAAACCAGGTAAAACAGGTTTTAAAACTATTATTGGAACATCAAATCATTGTATTAACACCAAAAAACACATACAAACTAAGCCATATGTAACATGACTAGTTTTATCACAAAAAACATTAAATAGAAAAGCATACCTAAAAAATGAGAGATTTAAGAATTGTATTTATGGGAACTCCAGATTTTGCTGTGACTACCCTAAAAGGATTGGTTGAAAACAATTATACTATTGTGGGTGTTATTACAGCTCCAGACAAACCCGCTGGTCGTGGCCGAAAGCTCAATGAAAGTGCTGTAAAAAAATATGCGCAATCACAAAACTTAAATGTATTGCAACCCACCAATCTAAAAGATGACACCTTTTTAAAAGCACTTAAGAACCTAAATGCCAATCTTCAAGTTGTTGTAGCCTTTAGGATGCTGCCCAAAGTAGTATGGCAAATGCCTGAATATGGCACTTTTAATTTACACGCTTCTTTATTACCGCAATACCGAGGTGCTGCTCCTATCAATTGGGCTATTATAAACGGGGAAACAGAAACAGGCGTATCTACTTTCTTTATAGATGAGAAGATTGACACAGGTGATATGATTCTGCAAGAACGCATCTCAATTGATCCTGATGAAAATGCAGGAAGTTTACATGATAAATTAATGTATTTAGGAAGTCATCTTGTTTTAGAAACGGTAGCATTAGTTGCAAATGATACGGTAAGAACAAAGCCACAAACAGACAATCAAGAGATAAAAACGGCGTACAAACTAAATAAAGAAAACTGCAAAATTAACTGGGATGCACCTATTGATCAGATTTATAATCACATTAGGGGGTTGAGTCCGTATCCTGCTGCATGGACGCGTTTAATTAATGGAGATGACCAACTAGATATTAAAATTTACAATGCCCAAAAAGAGTATGAAACACATCATTTTGCGAATGGCACCTTATTTTCAACTAAAAAAGAATTAAAGGTATCTGTAACAAATGGTTATATTCATTTAAAGGAAATTAAGCTTCCAGGAAAACGTGCCATGGATATTCCATCACTTTTAAATGGATTTACTTTAGAACCCCAAGCCAAAGTCTTGTAAACCCTTATTATTATTGATATTACAAAATATTCGATAAAACGCACCACCTTTATTAACAAATGCTCAAAGTTATCAACAAATATAAGCATTTCCCCCGCTGTTACTTGCATGGTTTCATAATCCGTATAAATTTGTAGAGGATTTAACAAAAAAGTTTAACCATTTTTATTAATAATTAAAATTTATATTATGAACAAAACAGATTTAATCGACGCAATGGCAGAACACGCAGGAATCACTAAAGCGGCTGCAAAGAAAGCTTTAGAGTGTGCGCTAATTGAAATTGAAGGAGCTTTACAAAAAGGTAACAGAGTTTCTTTAGTTGGATTTGGATCTTGGTCAGTATCTAAAAGAGCTGCCAGAGAAGGAAGAAATCCTCAAACAGGAGAAACAATCAAAATCAAAGCTAAAAACATTGTTAAGTTTAAAGCTGGAGCTGATTTATCAAATGCAGTAAACTAATCATTTACTTCTTTATAATTTAAAAAAGTCTTCACCATGTGAAGGCTTTTTTTTATATCCATCACTAAAATGTTGCATTTTAGCGAAATAAACATTAGATTTAATTAAAAATTCCTCACTTATGGTTAAGATTAAACCCAAAAAAGGAGATTTATTGATTGCAGAACCTGCAATTATTGGAGATGTTTCATTTAACCGTTCTATTGTTTTATTAGCTGATCATTCCACTGAAGGTTCTATTGGCTTTATTCTCAACAAGCCTTTAGAATATACTATTAATGATTTGATTCCTGAGTTAGAAGCAGATTTTAAAGTATACAATGGCGGTCCTGTAGAACAAGATAACCTATACTTTATTCACAAAATTCCAGATTTAATTCCGAATAGTATAGAAATTTCACTAGGTATTTATTGGGGTGGCGATTTTGATAAGGTTGCAGAACTCATAAAAGATCATACCATTAGCGAACACGATATCAAGTTTTTTCTGGGTTATTCTGGGTGGGAATCTAGTCAGTTAGACAACGAATTAAAATCTAACTCTTGGGTTGTCTCTGAAAATATTTATAAAAACAGTATTATAGAAAAAGATTATGAATCGTTTTGGAAAGAAAAGATGATTGAATTTGGTGGCGAATATAGTATTTGGTCTAATGCGCCAGAAGACCCAAGTTACAACTAGGTTAATCTTATTTTTACATTCAGCTTTTGTAATAGCATCTTAGCAACCTCTGTATTAAACACTTTCTTTCTATATTTTGTGATAGGTTGTATTCCTGAAATAACATTCGTTAAAAAGAATTCATCCGATTTTTGTATTTCAAATGGAGAAATAGAACTTTCTTCCAACTCATAATCATCCATGGTTTTGATTATGTTTATCAATTGCGTTCTCATAACTCCTTTTAAACAACCATCACTTAATGGTGGTGTTTTTATAACATTTCCTTTTATTAAAAATACATTTCCGTTTAAAGCTTCAATAACTTTTTTATCTGTATTTAAAATCAAACAGTTGTTAAGCTTATTTTCCTTTGCATAAACACTCCCTACTACATGCAACACTTTATTGTTTGTTTTTAAAGTAGAGAGTAAACTTGGAGAGACGTAATAATCTTTAAACAAATCGACTTCATAAACATCATCATGTATATGATAGAAATCATCTTTAAGAGGTTTTACAGTTATTATAAAACTTACAGCGTTAGAATTTGGTGTATATAACCCGCCTTCATTCCTATGAACTATAAGTTTTACTCTGGCAGATTTAGTGTTCAATTGATTTTTCTCAAGCGTTTTTAGGATTTGATCTTCTAAAAATTCCATAGTAAACTGCATTGGAATTTCCATACGAAGTATACGCATAGAGGCCATTAATCTGAAATAGTGATCCTCCCAAAAAAGTACTTTGCCTAAACTACATTTTATCGTTTCAAAAACTGCATCGCCATAATTATACCCTCGGTTGTTTACAGATAAAACATTGGTGTTTTCTACAAGGTTTCCATTAAAATTTATCATAAAAAATCCCGCTTGCTACTTTTGGTGCAAGCGGGACAAATATAATTTAAATAATAGGATTCTTAATTAAGCTGAACCTAATACTTTTTTAAGACTTGATATTTGATTAACCCAAAGCATTTTGGCTTCATCTATTTCATCTTCATCAGCAAAATCAGTAACCATTAAAGATACATCTTTTGTGATTTCATCTACTTGAATTCTGATTTCAAAATAACATGACAGTCCATCTTCTTCATCCTCAAGCCATCTAAATTTTACACGTTCACCACTTTTTTTGTTTAAAAGTTTCGCCTGTTCTTCACTCCCATCCCAAATAAATGTAAATAATTCGCCACGCGAGTTAACATTGTCTGAAAACCATTCAGAAAGACCAGAAGGTGTTGAAATATATTGATATAGTAATTGTGGTGATGCATGTATTGGAAATTCAATATCAAATCTAGTTTTATCGTCCATAAACAATTTCAAAATTTATTTTGCCCAATATATACATTAATTGCTAAGTTTAACAACAATTTTTAATAATATTTTCTTCAACTAATGTTTGGTTAAACTATAATTGTTTTTATATTTGCAGCCTCAAATGGCGAGGTAGCTCAGTTGGTTAGAGCGTCGGATTCATAACCCGGAGGTCTCGAGTTCAAATCTCGATCTCGCTACGAAACGCAAATCACGCATAATCAGCGGTTTAGTCTTCACTAAACCGTTTTTTTATGCTTAGTTCAAAACAAATTCATAGATTTGCATACGATTTTGAATACGAAAGTGCATACGATTTGCCCAAAACACCAAAATTTTCCAATCCAAAAATCTATTCCGCCAAAGGCGACTTATCCAAACGCTGGTATGTGTATTTTTCCTATGAACATCCTGAAACAGGAAAGTTAAAACGCTTAACCCCATTTTACGGACAAGCCAACAAGTACCAAACCAAAGAAGAACGTATGGAAGTTTTGGTGGTTTATAGAAAAGCACTGCTGCAGTTACTAAAACAAGGTTACAATCCTTTTTCAGACAATACCGAACTTCATAATAAGTTAAACGGAACATCGGAGCCTAATACCAAACCAACCGAACAAGGGGCAACATCAACAGAAAAAACAACGGCTACAACCCCAACAGCGCATCAAGAGCCAAGCATGTCTACCAAGGCGGCTTTTGATTTTGCCTTGCAACTAAAAGAAAAAGAAGTAAGCCCGCGTACCTTCAAAGACTACTCGTATAAAGCCAAATACTTTTTAAATTGGATTACTGAAACCCATTCAGATATAACAAGTATTGACCAACTGACCAAAAAACTTTTGGTTGAATTCTTAAATCAAATCCTTTTAAAAACATCAGCTAGAAATAGAAACAACTACCGTGTTGAGTTGGGCAGTTTATTGCAGGTTTTAGAAAATAATGAACTTATAACCACCAATCCTGTAAAACACATTACCATACTTAAATCTCAACCAAAGCGCAATAAAACCTATTCGCAAACTACACAAGAAAGCATATTTAAGCATTTAGAAGTTAACGACCCTATATTGCTGTTGTATATCAAATTTTTGTCTTATAACTTTTTACGTCCTGTAGAACTGTGTCGTTTAAAAATTGGTGACATCAACCTAAAAACTCATATCCTAGAGTTTAAAGCCAAAAACAGTCCTTTAAAAACTAAAATCATTCCTGATATTTTATGGCAAGATTTACCTGATTTATCTCAGATGAATAAGGATGACTATTTGTTTACCCCAAAAAAACTTGGTGGGCAATGGGCTATTGATGAGGTTAACAAGCGCGATTATTTTACCAAGCGTTTTAAAAAAGTGGTGAAGGATGTGTTTAAATTAGAACAAGATTACACCTTGTATAGTTTCCGTCATACCTTTATTACCAAGCTCTACCGTGCCTTAAGTGAAGAAAACACACCCTTTGAAGCCAAGAGTAAACTCATGCTTATTACAGGTCACAGTTCTATGAAAGCTTTAGAGAAGTATTTACGTGATATTGATGCGGAATTACCTGCTGATTATTCCAACCTATTAAGTCCAACAAATGGCTGATACCACTTTACATAAATTCTATTTGAGTTTATTGCCTAATGTGATTAGGGAATTGTATTTCTATATTCCAGATACAGACTTTGTAAAAGAAGTTTTAAAGGAGGTTGATAACATAGCCCATGTGCCTGTGAACATAGTATATGTGTTAGATGATTTTGACGGTCCTGTGGTGTATACTTCGGAAAGAAAACCCATAATGGCTTTTTCTCGCTCTGGCAGATTAGAACGTAATCTGTTTGCATTAGTTGAAAAGAAAGCGAAGGTATCGCCAGAAGCTTTTAAATATACCATTGATAAATACCTTAAACTACTTAAAGCCGTTTTGTATGTGTTGCAATGGATGGAGCAACATATGGCCGAATATATTAAAGACTCAGAAGCTACAATCGACATGTTTAGATTACAAACTCAAAATACAGAAACTCATGTTAAGCAGTTGATAACCGATTTTTATAACGACCCTAATGATGCGCCAAACACAACATTAAAAAATAGTGCAGATATCAATGTATATTACCAAGATCTGCAAGACTGTGTTTCGGGTTTGTCTCAGAGTGATACTTCAACGCAACAGATTACTGTAAAAGATAAACCATCAACCCAACACGTAAATAAAACATCTCAAAAAATTAAAGAGCCACTAATAACTAAGGAAAAGGCAAAAGCACAGTTATTAAGCTACTACTTCAATATCACATAAAGGATGTGTAAAGTACTGCGGTGCACTTTTGGTGCGGTCGTGGTGTGGTATAATATAGCTTTTCCACCCATACCTACGTAAAAGGTTTATTAAGAAACACATAACTAATCACAAAACCCATGTAAATTCACACCTAATGTAAGTGTTTTGAGTGCTCTTTGAGCGGTTTTTCAGTTTTTTATTCGTCTTTTTAAGTGGTATCTCAGTGCTGGACCGATTAACTATGGGTGATATTTAAGTGGTACTTCAGTGGTTATTAAGTGGTTTTGGTGTGGTATAATATTACTTGTTTACCTATACCTAAGTAAAGGCTTTTTAAGAAATACGCAACTAATCACATAAACCATGTAAACTCACACTTAATGTAAATGTTGTGAGTGGTTTTTTAGTTTTTCTTGGTCTTTTTAAGTGGTTTTTCAGTGGTGGCACAGTTGAATATGAGTGGTCTTTAAGTGGTACTTCAGTGGTGTTACATGATCGATAAACCAACCTGCGCATTAAAGTGTGAGGTTGAAGAATTCATTGGGTGTGGTTTGGTGCGGTATAATATAGCTTTTCCACCTATACCTACGCAAAGACTTTTTAAGCAACACCTACCTAATCACATAACCCATGTAAACTCACACTTAATATAAGTATTGTAAGTGGTGTTTGAGCGGTTTTGTAGTTATTATAAGTGTTATTTCAATGGAACATCAGTGGTCATTGAGTGGTTTTTTAGTTTTTTATCGTCTTTATAAGAGGTTTCTCAGAGGTGGAAAAGTTAAACAAGAGTGGTCTTTAAGTGGTACTTCATTGGTTATTAAGTGGTTTTGGTGCACTTTTGGTTTGGTTTGGCAGGAAGAAAAGCATAAATACAGCTAAAGATAATTAATACATAAACCATTAATCTAAATTCTGAATACGTACAGACCATGGATTGAATTTTATATTACTCATATAGTCTTGTTTTTGAATAATAAGTAGTTTGTCTTGACCCTTTTCTTGGATGGGCAAATAACCGTAATCGTAACAAAAAAAGTAAGTGCCTGTTTTAAATGGAAACATATCTGTGAAATATATAAATGAGAACCCTAGTTGATGTAAAACCGATTTTTTAACCGTACTTTTTCCACTGGGGCAGAACTGCGCTAATAAGCCTCTATTTTTTCTGAGTATTTTATTAATCTCTTGCATCTGCATTTCATGAGGTGCCCTGTTTTTGTTGTGATATATGCTTCTGCATTGAGCATCGCAAAATTTCTTATCCGATCTTCCCTTTAAAGGTTTGTTACAAGCTAAACATAATGTTAGTTCCATAAACGTTTTATTACATGTTTATATACGTATATAAACGTATAAATATACATTTTTTAATATGATATTTCTGATTTTTGATACATGAAACCACTTCCTCAAATCCGTCTGAAACGCGTTGCGCATCAAAACAAAGATATTTTAATCTTAGAGTTCAGGTATAATGACATGCTTATTCAAAAGGTAAAAGATACGGGCAAGGCCAGATGGAGCGCTACAAAAAAGGCGTGGTATTTGGTCTTTTCAGAATCCCATATCAACCTAATAAAACGTATTTTTCAGAATGAAGTTACATTTATAGAAGATGCTTCGTTGCTTTCAGTTCCTAGAGGCTTAAAACCAAAATATACAAAAGTTGGCAGAGTTATTTCCGAAGAAAACAAAACCATGATACGCAATTTTGTGTCTTATTTAAGAGGTAAGCGCTATAGTAAAAGTACAGTAAAAACTTATTTTACTTTTGTGGCTGACTTTTTTCAATATGCAAACCATATTCCCATAACAGATCTAACCAATCGTGATGTAGAATTATTTTTAGAAAATGTTTTTGTGCCCAGACAATATAGCATCAGTTCACAAAGGCAGTTTATTAGTGCCATGAAGTTGTTTCTGAAATTTAATACGAGCACTCAAATTGATGAATTACATTTAATTCGGCCAACGCGATCAAAATTATTACCGACCGTTTTATCTATAGAAGAAGTGGTTGAGATGCTGCGTTGCACTAAGAATTTAAAGCACAGAGCTATATTAGCTTTAATTTATTCGGCAGGACTCAGGATTAGTGAATTACTGAATTTACAATTGGCGCATATAGATATTGACAGACGGCAAATTTATGTAAAGAACTCAAAAGGCCGAAAGGATAGAACCATTATATTAGCGGAAAGTTTTTTACCCGTTTTTAAAAACTATTTTCATACGTATAAACCTGAATTCTATTTTGCTGAAGGTCAACCCAGACAACGTTATAGTGCAGAAAGTGTACGAGCTTTTTTAAGGCGTTCTTGCCGATTAGCGCGAATTTCAAAACGGGTGACACCCCATACATTAAGGCATAGCTATGCTACACATTTGTTGGAAAACGGCATTGATTTACGTTATATTCAAGAACTTTTGGGGCATGCCAAGCCTGAAACTACTATGATTTACACGCATGTAAGTAGAAAGGATTTGCTAAATATTCAAAGTCCGTTAGATATCGCTGTAAAGAAAATAGTTGCTATTCAAGAACAAGATACCCCGCGATTATCTAAGAATCTTTAGCTTACAAAAAACGTAGGAATAATTGTAAGAATTTCTGTTTAATTCAATATATTTGAGCAAGTGAAACCAGCACGACAGTGGTATTTTGGCTTTTGTATAAACTTAACGTTTATTACGTTTATCCGGAACGGTAAGCCAATAAACAGTATAGTCTGTTGGGATATAACGAGTTGTAAGTAATTTAACCCAAACCGAGAATGAAGTACCTGACAATAATAATACTTTCCTTATCGATACAATCCTGTGCCCAAGATTGTGAGAATGTTTATTTTACTGAAAATGATAAAACTTGGTTCTCTAATTACAATATTGGAGACAAACTAATTTTTAAATCTCAAAAGAATGATTTGGATACTATTTTCATAACTAATAAAGTATTGAAAGAACCAAATGGTAATTGCAAAACCTTCGTTTCTGGTGGATTTGATAGAGAGTTTGCAAGAATTGACTATAAAATTAAAAAAGACTCTCTGAAAATAATTGAGGACTATTTTATACAAATCAACGCAAATGAAAAAAAGAAAGATGCAAGTCCTGTCATTCGCTTATTAAATTTGGAATTTAGCAGTTTCAATAATATTCTTCCGAAAACAAAACAATCTGAATTAAAAACTGAATGGAAAAATGTTTACACGTTTAACAAAAATAATTGTCCTTATTCGAATCTAAATGGAAAATTTGGACTGACCGAATTTGAATGGGATAAAGAATTTGGACTTATCTCATACACAAATGAAAAGGGAGAAAAATGGACATTAATAAAAAAGGAATAAAAACTACTTACAACAATGTATAACCGCAATTACGGCGGATTCGACTACGTCCGAATCCACTCGGAATTGCTAACGTTAGTTCTAAACCGAAAATCATTAACCTTAAAACCGTAACGGACGGTTATACGAGACCGTTAGGCAACATTTGACAAACCAATCAACATCTGAATAGAATATGGGATTTTTTGATTTTTTAAGTTTAAAAACAACTGACGAAAAACTGACAGAAAAATTAGTGAATTTTGTTTACAACAGTATTCAATCTAAAAAAGGGGTTCGAGTAGAAGATGCGATATGTTTGATTTCTACAATTGTTGCAGAAAGATGTATTGAAGTTACGAATGAATTTTCAATTAACGAACACGAATTCGAACCTGGTTCAGCAGTTTTTTCCGAGAAAATTAATGAATTACTTGTTGGAGAAATCGCTGTAGAAAAATGGACTGAATTGCCTGAAGAATGTGTTTTTGCTAGAATTAAAAGTAAAATTAATTCTCATTTTGACAATAGTTCTTTTCCTTCTCTAACTGGAATTTTTGAAAATTACGCGAAGAATGTTGGAAAAACGGAATGGGGAAATCTAAATTTATCAATTCCAGAAGATAACAAACCATTCTTATTGCCATTACGAGTTGGATATGAAACAAGAAAATTCATTGATAATAATATAAATATTGAAAATAACGAAAAGACATTACAGATAGCGATTAATGCAATTGGAAAAATACTTATAGAAACTAAAATGGCTTTGGACTCATCAATTGCTTTGGTTATGACATTTGAAATTATAAATGGAATGTCTAAAACAGCAACAATGACTGACAAAAAAATGGCGGAATTAGAACCTTAAAAAAAATAAAAACGTTGCCTAACACCGTATAAAAAAAATTGCTAGTTTTAGCTAAACCAAAGTTAGTTGCTCGTTTGCTTGCTTCTGATTTTCCTTCGGAAAATCCTCGCACACAAACACGCAACTTTCCTTATACAACAACGTTATGCGTAAACTAAAAAAATGAAGAACCATATTTATACATTTATCCTGTTTCAACTTCTTACCTTTCAATCTTTTTCGCAAGAGATTGAAATGAACGGAATAATTGCTGATTCTGAAACTGAAAACCCAGTTGAATTTGTAAATATTGGTGTTTTAAATAAAAATAAAGGAACAATTTCAAATCTAAATGGAAAATTTAAACTGAGCGTTTCAAAGAAGTTTTTAAATGACAGTTTAACCATTAGTCATATAAATTATTATCCTGTTAAAATCCCAATCAAAAATTTTAATAATAAAACTATATTTTTAGAACCCAAAATAAATGAACTTTCCGAAGTTATAGTTTCTAATAAAAAGAAAAGGAATAGGAAAATAGGAGTTAAAAGTTATAACCCTTTATTATGGCTTGGTGCAATTTCGGAGGATATGGACATTATTGAGAATGCTCAAAGAATTAATATTCCAGATAAAACTGTTAGAGTAAAATATGTTAATATCTATTTAAGGGCAGGTTTTAAAGCTGACAGCAGTTTTGTTAGAATAAACTTCTACAAAAATGTGGACAACAAGCCTGATGAAAAAATTATTTTTGAAAATATAGTTCAGAAAAAAAAGATTGAACCTGGTTGGTTACAAATTGACCTGACAAAACAATATATTTATTTGGAAGAAGATTTTTTTGTTGGTGTGGAATTCATACCAAATTTTAAAAATAAACTTGAAGTATATATTGGGGCAATATTGACAAAAGGAAAAGGATATTCAAGAAGAAACAGCCTAGGGAAATGGAATAAACTTCAAGGAGCATCAACAATAAATGTAGAAATCGAATATTAAACGAGCAAAAGTCTACGCATAACAATGTATAAAAAAAATAGGGCAGAAAAGTGCTTAAACAAAGTCTTGGGCGTATTTGTGAAGTCGCCAAATCTTTTGATTTGGCTTTTTAAAAAATAAGATAAAAACAAAATGCAAAAGTTTTGGCTTGTGGATAATCTGAATGGACACCGTTTACAACCAGCCCTACTTTTCTTATACTAACCGTTGTGCTTAATTATGACAAACCAAGAAATCATTTCTGAAATCACATCGAGAGACACACATAAAGTTTGGAACTCATCTTGTAAAATAATTGAAATTGGACAGGACACTGAACGGATTATAGAACTAATTCCTTATTTGGACTTGATTAAGAACAAAACAAAAGGTTTAAAAATGGGAGGCGGATTAGCACCTAATCAACGATTTGTTGATTTTGCCATCAGAATACTCGAACATTATAAATCTAGTCAAGAGTGTTCTTGTAATCTATATTTAGAACATAGCATTAATCCCGAAAGAGAAGAAAAAAATGGATTTATAACAATATTAGAAAAAAAGCAAGGAGATTGGGAAATGGATTATCTTATCGCATGCTCAAAATGCGGAACGGAATACAAAGTTAATAGAAATGATGGCGGACATTTTCCTTATTTTGACTGGAAAAAAAATAACTAAGCACAACACCGGCTATAGTTCATTGCTTCTGACTTTCCTATCGGAAAGTCCTCGCAAATTTGCTATCTTCGGTTTACGGCGGAAAATCCTCGCGGATTTTCACGCAACGAAACCATAGCCAAACCGTTACCAAATATAGTGCAAGAGCGATATTCGGTGCTTGTTTAAAATATTGGTTTTTTGCCTAAAAATCAGTTCTAATTTTCAAAGTTTTGGCTCAAGTCCTTTTTTGAGAACTAAACGCCAATGTGTTGTTTTCTCTTTTGCTGTTTTTCGGTTTTTTTAAAATCTTTCAGGTGCTTTAAAAGGTCATTTCTAAGTCATCGATAATTTAGTTTATCTCAATCTAATCGGATTTTTAAGCAGTTTTATTTTTGCCCTTTTTCTGGCTGGCGTTCTGATTCGTTCTGATTTCAAAAAAGGTGTTCGTGCTCAATTTTGTGTTGCAACCTAAATGCCAAAAAAGTCGGTTTCTCTCAGCAAAGTTCATGCTGATTTTTGGTTTTTTTGCCAAATTTTGGTTGGCATTCTGCCTCGGTTGCATAAGGTGTATTTGCTTAATTCTGTGCTTTAACCGCTGTTCTGTGTTGCACAACATTAGGTAACAATGCACATACTTCATTGCTTGTTTTTGTTTGCTTACGAAAAGTTTTACAAAACTGCCAAATATCTGGCTTTATTTGCTATTTTTACGTAAGAAAACGCAACGAAAGCATGTACCAAACCGTTGCCATTAATATGAAAAAAGTCATAGTCTACTTACTAATTTTAGTCCCTTTAAATAGTTTCTCTCAAAATTGGCAAATCCCTGAAATCAAATGGGAAGAGAAAACTGAAACGGAAAATAATTACGTTGACTTACTAAAAATAAAAGATAGAAATTCATTAATTGTTAAAATTGGATATTCATCTTATTGGATAAAAGGGCAGAATTCGGAATTTATCGTTTACCAAAATGACGGAAAAGTGAAACGATTTGTTGTTTATCAACCAAATTCAGCTGAATTAAAAACTAAAATCAAGCGCAAAGGAATTAAGAAAAAGGATTACCAATATTATTGGAATCATTTGAACAAAATCATTCAAGAAAATGATTATATAATAGATAAATCAAAATTAAATATTGACGAAAAAAAGGGAGAAGAAGAAGGAACTGTCGTTACAAAAATAATTTCTGATGGAGTTGACTATAGTTTTTGGATTTGTCAAGGAAAGAATTACATAGCTTATGGGAGTTATTCGCCGAAATCATTTATTGAAGATAAATTTCCAGGTTGGGAAGAAAGACAAAAACTTGTCGATTTAATTAACGGATTTGAAAATTTAACCGAAAAATACTAATGGCAACAACGGCTATAATTCAGCGTGGCGGTTTTTTTCCATCGGAAAAAAACGTACTTTTATGAAAGCTGATTCCGTCGCTGAAAATTCCACTGAATTTTCCACGCCGAAATCATAGCCCGAACCGTTGTAATGCATTTGACTAACTCAAAAGTCCATTTCACTAATTGTGACTTTTTTACATCTAGGTAAAGAATAACTTTGAAAAAGAATTTAAAAAATTATTTTGAAATATTCCCTATTCATATTGCTATTTTCCTTTTTCTCTGTCGTGTTCGGACAAACAACTGAATATTCGGGAGTTGTAAAAATCAAAGGAGATAAACATCCTTTACCTGGTGTATCTGTGATGATAAAGGGAACAAAAATTGGAACACAAACTGACTTTGACGGATATTTTAAAATTAATGTTCCTGATTCTCTTAACACTCTTTCATTCTTATATGTAGGTATAAAGCCATTGGATTATAAACTAAATGAAAAGAAATTTCTTGAAATTTTTCTCAAAGAAGACTGTACAGTTTGTTTTTTAGACCATCAACAAATTGCAATATATGCTCAAAGTGGAGTAATTGGAAACCCCTTAGGAGGCCAATTGGACTTTTCTTTTCCAGCATTCTTTCGGGATTTAACATTAAAAACTGGATTTGGCTACCAAACAAACTTTAATGAAAATAGATTTTTGAGTGCCTTTATCAATCTAGAGCACTTATTTGTGGACTGCGGATTTAGCATTGATATTAATTCTTCGGTTAGAAATTTCAATTATGACAATAACATTGATTCCAATGTTTTGAGTCTAGAAAGTAGTATAAATCTACGAGGCATTCAAATAATAACAGGATTTAGCAACGTGGATTTTTTTGAATTAGATAAAAATAAAGTTATTAAATCAAACGGTGTTCTTGTTGGAATTGGGACTTGGATTGGACCTCCGTTTTATGCATCAGTCAAAGCAAAAACAAGTATTTTTAAGAACTTAAGCGAATACCAAGTAGAAATTAAACGGACTTATAAACAACTTTCAAGTTTCATCCGTTATAACAAAATTGGAGGTTTTAACGAGTTAAGTTTGGGAATCGGATATGAATTCACCTACTATTTAAAAAAGAGAGAAAAATAAAAACGCATTACAACAAAGTATAAAAATAATGCTTAAGTTTAATACTAAATCTAAAGGTTAGTGTGTATTTGGTCACTCTGATTTTCCTGCGGAAAATCCTCGGACACAAAACCGCACTATTCTTATACGTAACCGTTACCAAATATAGTGCAAGAGCGATATTCGGTGCTTGTTTAAAATATTGGTTTTTTGCCTAAAAATCAGTTCTAATTTTCAAAGTTTTGGCTCAAGTCCTTTTTTGAGAACTAAACGCCAATGTGTTGTTTTCTCTTTTGCTGTTTTTCGGTTTTTTTAAAATCTTTCAGGTGCTTTAAAAGGTCATTTCTAAGTCATCGATAATTTAGTTTATCTCAATCTAATCGGATTTTTAAGCAGTTTTCTTTTTGCCCTTTTTCTGGCTGGCGTTCTGATTCGTTCTGATTTCAAAAAAGGTGTTCGTACTCAATTTTGTGTTGCAACCTAAATGCCAAAAAAGTCGGTTTCTCTCAGCAAAGTTCATGCTGATTTTTGGTTTTTTTGCCAAATTTTGGTTGGCATTCTGCCTCGGTTGCATAAGGTGTATTTGCTTAATTCTGTGCTTTAACCGCTGTTCTGTGTTGCACAACATTAGGTAACAATGCACATACTTCATTGCTTGTTTTTGTTTGCTTACGAAAAGTTTTACAAAACTGCCAAATATCTGGCTTTATTTGCTATTTTTACGTAAGAAAACGCAACGAAAGCATGTACCAAACCGTTGGTTACAATAACTCCGAACAAACTTCACGTTGGATTTTAAAATTAATTCTGACCTTTATTATTAACTCAAATCTTATCTGACTTTACTTAATCGGAACGCTGATTTTGAGATTCAAATTTTGGATAGAACAAATAATACGCTTTCTAACAAAACTCAAATTTTTAAATTCTCACTCAAACGTATTTCGGACTTTACTCTTGCGTAAAAAATATATGCTCACTCTTGTGTTTTACGGACTTCACTCAGACGCAAACAACACGGATTAAAAAGCTTACTCAAAACCAAAAACTCGGACATTTTTCAACTCGTGCTCACTCAAATGTGTCGTTACGGTAACCAACAATGGCTAAAATTAATTGCTTCGGAATTTTCTGCCGAAAATTCCTCTTTCTTTGCTATATTTGGTTCATGGCGGAAAGAATCCTGCGGATTTTTCCGCAACATAATCTTAGCCAAGGCCGTTACCAAATATAGTGCAAGAGCGATATTCGGTGCTTGTTTAAAATATTGGTTTTTTGCCTAAAAATCAGTTCTAATTTTCAAAGTTTTGGCTCAAGTCCTTTTTTGAGAACTAAACGCCAATGTGTTGTTTTCTCTTTTGCTCTTTTTCGGTTTTTTTAAAATCTTTCAGGTGCTTTAAAAGGTCATTTCTAAGGCATCGATAATTTAGTTTATCTTAATCTAATCGGATTTTTAAGCAGTTTTATTTTTGCCCTTTTTCTGGCTGGCGTTCTGATTCGTTCTGATTTCAAAAAAGGTGTTCGTGCTCAATTTTGTGTTGCAACCTAAATGCCAAAAAAGTCGGTTTCTCTCAGCAAAGTTCATGCTGATTTTTGGTTTTTTTGCCAAATTTTGGTTGGCATTCTGCCTCGGTTGCATAAGGTGTATTTGCTAAATTCTGTGCTTTAACCGCTGTTCTGTGTTGCACAACATTAGGTAACAATGCACATACTTCATTGCTTGTTTTTGTTTGCTTACGAAAAGTTTTACAAAACTGCCAAATATCTGGCTTTATTTGCTATTTTTACGTAAGAAAACGCAACGAAAGCATGTACCAAACCGTTGGCATTAATACGAAAATGAACATAAAAGTAACCGACATAATCAACAAGAAAACTTATGATAAAGTTGTCGAATTACTTGTAGAATATAATTTGAGTAAAACACAAGAACTCAAAAATGAAATTAACAAGCCGATTGAAATAATTGCTCGGGAT
Organism: Allotamlana fucoidanivorans; assembly: GCF_045788535.1. Lineage (GTDB taxonomy): Bacteria > Bacteroidota > Bacteroidia > Flavobacteriales > Flavobacteriaceae > Allotamlana > Allotamlana fucoidanivorans. Next base: position 3,565,838 of record NZ_CP074074.1, read on the forward strand.
AACAACGGTGAAATAATAGGTGGTCTTTATGGACGTTCTATTTGGGGAACATTGGAGATAAAAACTTTTGTTATAAAACCGGAAAACCGTAATAACGGAATCGGAAGAAAATTAATTTTAGAAGCGGAAAAAGAAGCCAAAACCCGAAATTGTCGTTATATGAGTTTGGATACTTTTTCATTCCAAGCACCTGAGTTTTATGAAAAACTAGGCTTTATAAAAATTGGAACTGAGACTGATTTCCCAAAAGGTTTTGAAAAGTATTACTATCGGAAAGAAATACAAAAAACATAATGCCAACAATGGCTATAATTCATTGTGGGCTTTGTTCTAAAATTCAAACTTTGTACTTTTAATCCGGCATGATTTCACAAGCGGAAAAGTCTGTCGACGTTTTCCACAACGAAATCATAGCCTAAACCGTTGCAGGTAATTATGAAAAACCACATCCTGACATTAATATTTTTGAAAGTATCTTTCGCTAGTCTTGCCCAAAAGCAAACGCCTGAGTTAGATAATTGGATAAAAACAAATAATATAGAATTTAATAATCCAAATGCACCAAACGGATTTGAACACTTTTTGAATTGTGACAAAATTCACGCTTATCGAAAGACTATTGGAGATACTATAATTATATATTCTAGAGGTAGTTCAATAGCAGAAAATATTGAGCAATTAAAGAAAAGTATTAAAAAACGTGAATTTAATGTATATCGCTATCCTGCTTACAAACAAAGCAATGGAACAATTGTAATGCAAAATTTAAGAAAATGGACTTTTTTAAGGCGTAATGATTCTCTTTATCTATTAGATACAAATAATGACAAAAAAATAAAATCACACACTCAAATTTCAATGGATTTTATGACGAAAAAAATCAACAAAGAGGAATTTCTAAAAAAAGTAGCGGAAAATGATAAAAAGGATTTTGGATTTCAACCAAAATTTAAATTAATATATTGGAATGGAATTTTTGACCAAACCAATCAACATACTTTTAATAAAAAAGAAAATTTCAGACAAGAAAAAGTACAGTTGATAAAACAATGGGTTAAAAATGACCAAATCTTTTATAAAATAAAACTAGAAACTAATACAGCGGGTGATTACACTTTTTCAGAGGATTTTTCATTTATAAACACAGAAATTTGCGAAAAATAACTACCTGCAACACCGTATATAAAAAATTGCTAGTATTAGCTAAACCAAAGTTAGTTGCTCGTTTGCTAGCTTCTGATTTTCCTGCGGAAAATCCTCGCACACAAACACGCAACTTTCCATATACATAATCGTTGGCAACAAGCTGAGAAATGAAAATAACAACTAAAATATTAACGATAATTCTATTCTTTGGACTATTAAGTTGTGATTTTAAAAATGAAAATCAAGAATATGCCGAAATGCTAATTGAAAAAGTTGAAACGTTTAAAAAGGAAAATAATAGACTACCAAAAAACGTATCCGAATTTGGATTGACTGAATTTATGGATAGTCCAGCCTTTTATCAAATGGAAAATGATTCAACATACATTATTTGGTATGGATTAAGTGTTGGAGAATCCAAGATTTATAGGTCTTCAACTAAAAAATGGACAAAAGAGGGATGAAGAAATTAATTCTAATATGTTTTTGTTTGTTTGTCGCTTGTGGACCTAAACAAATAAAATTCGAACAATCTAAATGGAATAAAAGTTTTGACGGATTTTATGAATTTCGAGAACATATGGTTAACGACTTAATTGAGAATCATTTACAAAAAGGAATGTCTTATAAAAACGTAATTGATTTATTGGGAGAACCTGGAAATTATATGGACATCGAACCCGATGAAATAGTCTATGAAATAATGGTTGATTATGGATGGAATATTGACCCAATGGAAGGAAAAGATTTATATATAAAATTTGGAAAAGACTCAACTCTAATTAATTCAAGATTGGAACATTGGGAACATTAAAAAAATAAAGCCAGTTGCCAACACCGTGTATAATTCATTGCTAGTGCAGGCTTACTTACGAAAATCCTCGCGGATTTTCTATTCGGTTTGTATTTGCTAAATTAGTTGCTGAAACACGCAACGAAATCATACACAAACTCGTTGGGCAACATTTGAGAAACCGTGAATTAAATGAAAAAATGGATATTAATAATAATCGGAATTCTTCTAATTGGAATTGTTGGAATCGGAATTAAAATTAACTCGGATTTTGACAAAGTTGCGGAAGCATTTCATTCTGAACATTCTCTAAAAGGAGCTGATTTTATTCTTATTTCCGACTCTATTTCACCGAATAAAAAACACAAATATTACGAATATCAATTTGACAATGGCGGATTTGGATATTCAAGAGTTTTTTGGTCAGTTATAGAAAATAATGAAAACAAATCTGATCTTGAAAAAGGACTAATTCCAGATGGATTTAAAATAATTGGGTGGACAAATGACAATGAACTGATTTTAGAAAAATGGGAACCTTATTACGAAATAAAGAAAACCGAATTGAAAAACGGAATAGAATTAAACGGAGTGAAAATCACTCTAACAGAATAAAAAACGTTTGGTAATATTTGAGAATGACTGAAATAAAACTTTATAAATCCAAACAAAGAGCAATCCGACTGATATTATTATGCACACCTTTTGTGCTAATCGGAATTTGGATGCTTGCAGATAAACCATTGATAGGTTGGCTTTCCATTGGTTTTTTTGGGCTTGGTTATCCATTAGGAATTTATAACCTGATTGACAAAAGACCGATGATTATAATAAATGAAATTGGAATTTTTGACAGAAGCGCAAATAAAGATTTTATTAATTGGGAATTAATACAAGATGCTTATCCAATAAATATCAATGGACAAAAATTCATTTGTTTAATAATTAACGAAAAGTTTAAACCTTCCAGAAAAAAAGGAGTAATTTATAGAAGTACAGTAAAACTAAATGAAGCGATTGGTGCTCAAGAATTAAATATACATTTAGGACAAATTGAAAAAATTGACGAAATTAAATTGACTGAATTTATTCTTGAAATGTCAAAAGCTGACAAAACAACTAAATCCGAATTAATAAAAACGTTGCCCAACACCGTATAAAATTAATTGCTAGTTCTAGCCTACTTACGAAAATCCTCGCGGATTTTCTATTCGGTTTGTATTTGCTAAATTAGGTGCTTAAACCACGCAACTAATCTTATACAAACACGTTGCCAGTAATTTAAAATGACCTTGGAAATAACGAAAAAAGAAGTTGAAAAATTAATTAAAATAAGAGAAAATGACACTGTTAAAAATCATTTTCTTACAGTCATTTCACGTGATTTTCAGGCAAAAGGTGAAATAACTTCGAATAAAATAAAATTCTGGAAACAAGGATTTTGGAATATGTCAACTTATCCTATATTTATATTTGAATTTAACTCAGAAAATCATTTAATAAACATTACTGATAAAATAAATCCAATTGGTAAAATATTTAATCTAATAATATTAATACCTATAATTTTTTTAATTGTCATACAATTTATAAATGGCAGTAATTTAATTGATAACTGGTTACCGTTTACTCTTTTTGGTATAATTTTATTGTTACTTATTTTGATTGTTCAAAAAGTCTATAATTTTGAAAAACAAAACCAACTTGAAAAAATTTATGCCCTTTTAGATATAGAAACAGAAGAAAAGAATGCTGAAAAAGAATGGAGTTATAAAAAAATAATTACTCGGATTTTTATGTATCCTTTTTGCATTGGACTTATACTTTTGGCCATATTCTTACTTTTCCCAGATGGAAAAATAATTTATGCAATTGCCTGTCTTGCTATAGCTGGAGCTTATTTATTTAGTGACATAAAAATATTAATCGGAAAAAAAACTACTGCCAACAATGGTAGCCGTTGCACGAGCCCATAATTTTATAAAAACTTGAATTACAAACGCCTATTTTCAGGGCGTTTGTTGTTTTTGGTAGTTATTCACCATCTAAAATCAAGATGCTTTCTGGGGCTAATAACAAGGCCTATTATGCCTTTATACATGCAAAAATGAGTTTGCAGACTTGCCGCCCCGCTTTTACTGTGTTTTTCTATGAATTTCAAGTACTTTTTAAGGTTGTAGGCTATGGCCGAGAGCTGCATACACTTATTAGCTTGCTTAATGCCAATGGTATTGACTTTCCTAAGTCCCATAAACTGGGTTAAGGTTCCAAATACGGGCTCTACTGTGCTTTGTCGCTTGGCTTTCATATAGCGCCCCTGTGGACTATTTACACGCCCAATGTTTCGCTCATACTCCGCGCGGTAATACGTTACGGTGAATTTCTTTTCCTGGGCACTCTTACCTAAACACTCACGGCGGATTGGACAATCGATACACACTTTCTTTGAGGCGCGGTATTCTTTCTTCTTGGTGTGGTTCTTTGTTTCATAAAACACCTTTTTAAAAGGAATGATCTTACCTTGTGAGCAAACATAATAATCTTGGGTTTCATTATAGGTAAACCCGTCTGGGCAGCCTTTATAAGTCCCGTGTGCCGGAATAAAACTCTTTAAATTCCTCCCTTCCAGAAAGGCGTAATTCTCTCCACTGCTATACCCGGTATCGGCCACACAGTTTTCCCAGACTAATCCTGATCGGCGTAAGCGACGTTGTACGCGAACCACGATGTCTGCTAATTGTTGATTATCTTTTCCATCGGCATGATAAGCCTTAATATCACTAATCACATGATGAGCTGTATCTACCGTAAGCTGACTTTGGTAATTCAGCTTTCTGGATTTACCCGGTTTAACACTAATGCGGGCATCGGGGTCTGTTGGGCTGTAGTGGGTTTTGTTACTGGTATATCTGCTGCCTTTATTGCCCGCTCCGGGACGCTGGTCCTGTTCCTTTGCCCATTTACTGTTTCTGCTTTTTATGGCTTGTAACTCCTTAGCACTGGCCGATAAAGTTTGCTGATCAATATCCGCTTTGTTGCCTTTAGCCTGATGTAGCGGTTGGTCTTTATCACGTTTACTGATATGGCGGATTTTTCGCAGGTGGCTGTCCAAATCTGCTTCTGGGACCTTGAGTTCCAAACTGTCCATAGAAGCATTGGCCTTGACAGGGGCACTGTCGATGGCCTGAGTATGCCCACTGACCATTCCGGCCGATACACAAAGCTCAAAAACTCTGCCAAATACCGCTTCAAATACAGACTCCGGAAACAATCCTCGAGTACGACTGATGGTAGAATGCCATGGTAATTCTTCATCAATATCATAACCTAGAAAATAAAGAATATCCAAACGCATACTGCAATGCTCGATGAGCTTGCGGTCGCTGGTGATGTTTTCCAGATACCCCACCAGACAAAGTTTAAAAAACACCACAGGATCTATGCTCTTTTGACCACTGCTACCATAATATCCTTTGGTTTCTTGATACAGAAACTCTAATTGTAAAACACCCTTTAATCGGCGATAGAAATTGTGCTCTGGTACACGAACACTTAACTGAAAATTGTTGAATAATTTCTCCTGATACTCTTTTTTGCCTTGCATTATTAAACATAAGAATTATAATACAATTTATGAAATTTTATCTTATATTTATCACGTTGTGCAACAGGCACAATGGCTATAAGTAATTGCTTGTTCTCGCCTACTTCTGAAAATCCTCGCGGATTTTCAGTTTGGTGTGTACTTGCTAAATTAAGTGTTAACCCACGCAACTACTCATAGCCGAGATCGTTGGCAATAATGTTAACCTAATTCTATAAAATTCAGATAATCCTTAATTTAAAATAAAATGCGAAATATTACCTCCGCTTTAATGTTGTTAATAACTATGTCATTATATTCTCAAAACAATAAAGATCATAAATTGTTTTTAAAAGATAGTACAGTTTTAATAGCAAAGCAGGTTAATACTACTTCAAATAGAAAATGTGCAATAGTGACCACAAAAGATGGTGAAAGACTAAAAATACCATATAACAAAATATACAGGCATCTATATTATTTAAGAAATACTGTTTTTTCCCCTAGAAACGTTAAACGTTTGACTGAATTTGTTTTGATATCAGAGGATAAAGGCGATATGATGAATGTCCATGTCGAAGGTAGATGCAATTTATACACGGGCTATATACCACAACTTAGAAATAGTGGAGCGTATGGGTTTTATGTTAAAAGAAATGGAGAAAATATTGCAACATGTATTGCGAGTACAAACTGGATGGAATCTAGAAATTTTAAAGAAATTGCAACTGATTATTTCAAGGATTGCCCCGAGATGGTAGAACAAATCCAAATTAGACTTGATAAAAATAATATAGAGGAATTAATCGAATTTTACAATAACCAATGTCAATAATCATCTGAATTCTTATTTAGAAATTAAAATAAAAACAAATTATTAAATTAATTGACCCAGTAAAATATATTAAAACACTATTGCCAACAATGGCTATAAGTAATTGCTTGTTCTCGCCTACTTCTGAAAATCCTAGCGGATTTTCAGTTCGGTGTGTACTTGCTAAATTAAGTGCTAACCCACGCAACTACTCATAGCCGAAACGTTACCAAATATAGTGCAAGAGCGATATTCGGTGCTTGTTTAAAATATTGGTTTTTTGCCTAAAAATCAGTTCTAATTTTCAAAGTTTTGGCTCAAGTCCTTTTTTGAGAACTAAACGCCAATGTGTTGTTTTCTCTTTTGCTGTTTTTCGGTTTTTTTAAAATCTTTCAGGTGCTTTAAAAGGTCATTTCTAAGTCATCGATAATTTAGTTTATCTCAATCTAATCGGATTTTTAAGCAGTTTTCTTTTTGCCCTTTTTCTGGCTGGCGTTCTGATTCGTTCTGATTTCAAAAAAGGTGTTCGTGCTCAATTTTGTGTTGCAACCTAAATGCCAAAAAAGTCGGTTTCTCTCAGCAAAGTTCATGCTGATTTTTGGTTTTTTTGCCAAATTTTGGTTGGCATTCTGCCTCGGTTGCATAAGGTGTATTTGCTTAATTCTGTGCTTTAACCGCTGTTCTGTGTTGCACAACATTAGGTAACAATGCACATACTTCATTGCTTGTTTTTTTTGCTTACGAAAAGTTTTACAAAACTGCCAAATATCTGGCTTTATTTGCTATTTTTACGTAAGAAAACGCAACGAAAGCATGTACCAAACCGTTAGCATACATTTGAAAATGACACTTTCCGAAGTATATTTTTATATAATTATTATCATTTACCAACTCTTCAGTATGGTAATAATAACATTTACGGAAGACCTAAAAGATGACAAATATTTTAAAAGATATTTAAAAATCACTTTCTTAATCGGATTTCTTGGAATTATAATGGAGTTATTGAATTGGACTTATTTCTGCCCATTTAATTGCACTCTTCTGACTTTCTCACCTTTTCTGACTTTGTTAATCTCAAAAGGGATTATTGAATTTTATAAAAAAGTTTTTAAAAGAGAAGCTTATCAAATGCAATGGGGAAAATTGTCAGACGGAATTTGGACAAAGAACAACGGAGATTTAAAAAATAGAGGATATTATGGTTGGTACAGCGTTAATATTGGGAGCTTTCCGATTTTTATAATTACAACTATCTTTTTGCTAATAGAAAAAAACGTATGCTAACATTGTATAAAAATAATGCGTAATTTAGTACAAAACCTAAAGTTAGTGCGCATTTGGTCACTCTGATTTTCCTACGGAAAATCCTCGGACACAAAACCGCACTATTCTTATACATAAACGTTGGCAGTAAGTGAAGGAAAACCCCGAAAAAAATTGACAAACGAGAAAAAAAGCAAAATACTAACCTACCTTATCGCGACCCTTTGGATAGTGAACGGACTTTATTGCAAAGTACTAAACCTTGTTCCCAGACACGAAGAAATTGTAGCCCGAATATTAGGTGAAGACTATTCCCGACCGCTCACAATTTTCATCGGACTTTCCGAAATCATAATGGCAATTTGGATTTTGACAAGGTTTAAATCAAAACTTAACGCTATAGTACAAATTGTGGTTGTTGCAACAATGAACATCATTGAATTTGTTGCAGTCACCGACTTGCTACTTTGGGGAAAATTAAACATTGTTTTTGCTTTACTTTTCATCGGGTTGGTTTACTACAACGAATTTATACTTAACAAAAACACCAACTCATTTACAGCAATATGAACTTCCTAAAAAACCATCCGTTTGCCGTTGAAGCATTTTTTGAAAGTTCGTTGGTACTGACTTTTTCCGTTCCTAAAGAACAACTTCAAAATTTGATTCCTGAATGTTTGGAATTGGATACTTTTCAAGACAAATGGGCTTTTTTGGCAATTGCAATGGTTCAAACAAAGGGTTTGCGACCAAAGGGCTTTCCAAAATTTTTGGGTAATGATTTTTTCCTAATCGGTTATCGGATTTTTGTTCGCTACAGGAATCAAGCAGGCAAACGGTTAAGGGGATTATACATAATCAAATCGCAAACCGACAAAAAGAAGATGGAATTTTTCGGTAACATTTTTACGCATTACAATTACACCACAACAAACATAAAACTAACAACAGAAGGAAATTTCAGAACTATAAAATCGGAGAAATCAAAATTTCATATTACAGTTGAGCAAACAGACAGGGAAATTCAAATTCCAGAAAATTCACCATTTACCGACTGGAAAGATGCCCGAAAATTTGCAGGACCTTTGCCTCATACTTTTACCGTGAACTCAAAAGATAAAACCATACTTACGATTTTGGGAGTTCGACAAAATTGGAAACCAGAACCCGTAAAAGTGGAAAGTTACCATTTTGACTTTCTGAACAGTTTGAAACTTCAAAACATAGTTTTGGCAAATGCTTTTGAGATTGAAAATGTACCCTATCACTGGGAAAAAGGCAAGATTGAAAAATGGAAGTAAATAGACGAAAATTTCAGGGAGTTCTTAATATCCTAAGTTTCAACAGGCATTTTTACGTGTTTGGACTCATTGCACTGTTGTTGATTATTGGGAGTAAATATATTTTCAACTGGAATAACAGCTTGTTTTGGTTAGTGATTAGTGGATTTATCTATGGACTTACAATGCCCTTAATCGTTTCTGCCTTCGTTTACGATTTTTCAGGCTTTTACAATTTCGACTGGCTGAAAAAATTGAACCTAGAAGATTCAAAACAAAATCTTAACCTAAACATCAATGCCGGTTTTGATGAAACAAGCTATATCATAAAAAACGTTTTACCCAAATCAGAATTACAAGTTTATGATTTTTACGATGCCAAACAGCATACAGAACCTGCAATAATCAGAGCAAGAAAAGTGAGTTTGGTCTATCCAAATACCAAACAAATACAATCAAACATAATTCCATTATCCGACAATTCGGTTGACAACATTTTTTTACTTTCAGCTATCCACGAAATACGAAAACAAGACGAAAAAATACAATTTTTAAAAGAGTGTAGAAGGGTTTGCAAACCCAATGGAAATGTAATTATGGTGGAACATTTAAGGGATTTACCTAACTTTCTTGCGTTTACCGTCGGCTTTACACATTTCTTTTCAAAAACAACTTGGGTTAAGGCATTCAAAGAAGCTGGTTTTACATCAATCAACGAAACAAAATTCACACCGTTTATGTCAATTTTCGAGTCTAAATAACAATGGAGGTACACTTAAAAATAATTGGAGTTTTATTAATGACTTTAGCGTCAATTCATATTTTTTTTCCAAAATATTTTAATTGGAAAGAGGAATTAAAAGCTTTGACATTGATAAACAGACAAATGATGACGGTTCACACCTTTTTCATTGCCTTTGTGGTTTTCCTAATTGGCTTACTTTGTCTGACCTCTGCAACAGACTTAACTCAAACCAAACTTGGAAAAACAATATCACTCGGACTTGGGATTTTTTGGGCAACACGATTGATTTTTCAACTCTTTGTGTATTCAACAAAACTTTGGAAAGGCAAGACATTTGAAACAACAATACACATCGTATTTACGATACTTTGGATATATTTAACAAGCGTATTTTTATGGACTGGATTAAACTGATAAACAGCATTACTATAAAAACACCTACAGCCAACAACGTATAAAATTAATTACTAGTGCAAGCCTACTTACGAAAATCCTCGCGGATTTTCTATTCGGTTTGTATTTGCTAAATTAGGTGTTTGAAACACGCAACTAATCTTATACAAACAAGTTACAGGGCATTTAAACAAACACTCTACATATAATGAAACGAATTATTTATTTAATTTTTATATTACTAATTGGATGTTCGGATTCTAAAACAGATTTCAGAATTAAACTGGATTCACAAGAAGGATATGGAACTTTTATGCCAGGGAGGGTAATTTTATGGCCAAACACTGATTCTTTGATATATAAAAACATCCCTAAAGATATTGATGAATATGTTGTTAGAAGTTTATCATTACAACCATCTCAATATTATTGGAATAAATATTTAGATGGAAGCATTGAAAAAGAACAATTTGAGAATATTGCAAAGTATTATAGGATTGACACAACAAAACTTACTAATGAGACAGTTGATTGTGAAGTTCTGTTTCTCATAGGCACAAAATCAAATAAGCGAATTATAATAATTGATACTGACAATGATGAGGATTTTGGAAATGAAAAAATTCTTGAATATGAATATCCATTGACAAATGAAAAACAGAAAGAAATTGAAAGTACGCTCCCCATTGTCACAGTTCATTTTGATTACTTTGAGAATAGCCAACTAATAACTAAAGAAACTAAGGTTAAACCAAGTCCATATAAAGGCTCATTAGGACTGACCTTTAATACAGATAATGAAATTGAGAAGAAATATTTTCTATTTGCAAGTTTTCCAGAACATAAAGAAGGACACGTTGATTTTAATGGCGTGGACTATATTATTTGTGTGTCAAATGGATTCTCACGAGTAAATTATGCAACAAATAGATTATCGGTTTTTATAACACCACAATCAGATTCATTGTCATCAGAATTAAATGGTGATATTCCTTATGAAATAGGAGATGTTTTTAATGTAAAAGGTCATGATTATTTAATTGATTCCGTTACAAATTGGGGAGATGAAATATTCATTAAGTATCTTGGTGAAAACACAAAACCTGTTGGAATTACAGAAGGACATTATATGCCAAAATTTGAAGCAAAACACCTTGATAATTCCGTCTTTGAATTAAAACAACATCATGACAAATATATTCTCCTTGATTTCTGGGGGACATGGTGTAATCCGTGCATAAAGCTTATTCCTGAACTGAAAAAAATAAATTCAGAGTATTCTAATGATAAATTTGTATTGGTCAGTGTTGCATATGATAGTGACCCAAAAAAAGTTACGGATTTCATTAGTAGAGAAAATATGAATTGGGAACATCTTTTTGTTAACCAAAATCAAGAAGACAAAAACTCATTGATTGAAAAACTAAAGATTTCAAGTTATCCTTCGACTATATTGATTGCCCCTGATGGAAAAATAATTGCACGAAACAAAACCATGAACGAATTAGAGGAAATACTTAAAAACGCCCTGTAACAATGTATATACAAAATAGGCGAAATAGCAGTAAATTCAATAGTTGTAGCCCGCTTCAAAAGCGTTACGGTTTGATAAGTTTGATGCCCGCAATCGCCTACTTTGCATATACTGACCGTTACCCAACATTAAACACAAGCATTTAATTAAAGTCTCGAAATCATACTTAAATTTTTATATAGTCAACTACATAGTTGACTATTTTATTGACTATATTTGCTTAAATGCATATCTATAATGGAAAAAGACTTTATTAAAGCACTTGGCTACAAGGCGTTAGACAACAGGCTTAAGCGGATTAGTGATAGAATTTTACACGATACAAGAAAGTTCTTCAAACATATTGATATAGATGTTGAACCAAGTTGGCATTTGGTATTCAAATTATTGAGGCAAAATGAAACACTAACTATGGTTGATATTGCGCAACAGTTAGGTTATTCCCATCCCTCTACTGTAGTTATGCTTAAAAAAATGACTGCAAAAGGTTTTATAGTTTCCGAAAAAGATTCAATTGATAAAAGAAAACTAAACATTAAACTGACACAAAAGTCCATCGACTTACTTCCAGATTTGGAACAGATCTGGGATAGTTGTGAAGATGCCATTTATAAAATGCTTAATAAAGATTTATCTATTCTTAAACATATTGATACTATTGAAGAAGCATTAAACACTATTCCTATCAATGAACGCTTTTACAAAGAATATCAAAAACAAAAAAGATGAAAAATCAAAAGATTTCTGAACAAGAAAACTCTAATATTTCTAGAAGAGGAATGATTAGAACTTTAGGGTTGGGATTGAGTTTTTCGGCACTACCTTCTTTTATGACTTCTGCGATGACAGAAGTTTCCATAGATGCATTAGACCCTGGAGAATACATCATCCCAGTGGAAGAAGGAGAATTATTGGAAATGCAAAAATTTGTTGAAGATTGTATTGCCGCCAATAAAGAATCAGACCCTCAAGAAGCTGTAAAACAAGTTTTACAGCGTGCAGTTTCGCATCATAAAGTATTATTAAAAACTATTGGTGAACCAACAAAGGTTGGCATGAAAGTGTTTTTACGCTCTAAAGAACTAACAATATTTGCGGCAACCTGGGCGCCACAGATGAATCTGATGCCACATAATCATCATATGTGGGCAAATATTGGAATTTATACTGGAAGAGAAGATAATATTCTTTGGGAGCGTAGTGAAAATAGATTAAAAGCTAACAAAGCTGAATGTTTATTCGCTGGTGATGTAGCTAAATTAAATTCATCTGCAATACATTCTGTTACAAATCCTCTTAAAAGATTTACAGGTGGACTTCATATCTACGGTGGTGATTTTTTTGAAACCGAATTCAGCAGATGGAATCCTGAAACACTTAATGAAGAACCTTTCAATGGCGAATTAATAAGAAAAATGTTCGAAAAAGAGAATGAACTCATCACTAAAAATAAAAACGATTAATAAATGAAACGACAATTAATTTCTGGAGGGAGTCCTTATGAAGATATCGTTGGCTTTAGTAGAGGCGTACGTGTTGGACCATATGTCACAATTGGAGGGACCGCACCAATGGACACACATGGAAAAACAGTAGGCATTGGAAATATATCTTTACAAACCAAACAATGTTTTGAAACTATCAAAACCGCATTAGAAAATGCGGGTTCAAGTCTAAATGATGTAGTTAGGACTCGGATGCTGTTAATTAATATTGAGGATTGGAAAGATGCGGCTGAAGTAAGAGCATCTTATTTTAAAAATATAAAACCTGTTGATACAGTAATGCAAGTTTCTCGTTTTATCAATCCAGATTGGCTAATTGAGATTGAAGTTGATGCAATTATGACTTCATAAATATTGATTTGAATAATAATAACGTTGGGTAACAACGTATATAAAAAATAGCGGAATAATCGCTCAATCAAAAGTAAATTAACAAATTTAAGGTCAGTTATTATCCGAAAAGTTAGTGCGTAAAATCCGCTACTTTTCATATACAAGACCGTTGGTTACAATAACTCCGAACAAACTTCACGTTGGATTTTAAAATTAATTCTGACCTTTATTATTAACTCAAATCTTATCTGACTTTACTTAATCGGAACGCTGATTTTGAGATTCAAATTTTGGATAGAACAAATAATACGCTTTCTAACAAAACTCAAATTTTTAAATTCTCACTCAAACGTATTTCGGACTTTACTCTTGCGTAAAAAATATATGCTCACTCTTGTGTTTTACGGACTTCACTCAGACGCAAACAACACGGATTAAAAAGCTTACTCAAAACCAAAAACTCGGACATTTTTCAACTCGTGCTCACTCAAATGTGTCGTTACGGTAACCAACAATGGCTAAAATTAATTGCTTCGGAATTTTCTGCCGAAAATTCCTCTTTCTTTGCTATATTTGGTTCATGGCGGAAAGAATCCTGCGGATTTTTCCGCAACATAATCTTAGCCAAGGCCGTTGTAGGCAAGCTGAAAACCGAACTATAATTGATAAAAAGAGCGATAATAATAACCCTAATTCTGAACTCAATAATTCTGATTGGTGTTCCTGCTGGACACGGTTACGGAATAATGGTAATGTTTGAATTTATAAGTATTCCGACTCTGATTAAAAACGGATTTGATTTTCAGAAAGAATATCCTTTTGAAAGTAGTCTGATTTTAATTGCTTTGGTTTCCTTAATTGGAAAACTGATTTCAATTTCACTATTGTTTTCAAAGAATATTTTGAACAAAAAGAACTGGATTTATATCGGACTGACTTTAATGCTGATTTCATTCCTTTTTGTTTGTTATGGAGCTTGGGAATATGATAATTTCCTATTTGCAATTACACTGGGAAGCGGAATTCCATTTTTAATGTATTTCGGCAGAATATTATATTTAATTAAAAAGGAAAATAACAAAACGGAATTAGTAGCGGAATGAAAAAAAGCCAGCGTACAACAATGTATAACCGCAATTACGGCGGATTCGACTACGTCCGAATCCACTCGGAATTGCTAACGTCTGTGCTTAACCGAAAATTAACGCATATTAACCCGTAACTGACGGTTATACGAGACGTTGGCAACAATATTGACCCGTCCTGAATAAAGGCTACATAATTTCAAACATTATGTACAAAAATGACAAAGTAATCAGACGGTATTCAGAACCTTTTAAACTGAAAATTTTAGACGAACTTACAACAGGAAAACTAAACAAATATCAACTAGGGAAAGCCTACGGTATTGCACCAACTACCATTAATGAATGGATAAGAAAGTACAACCGTAAAGACCTTATGAACACTAGAATAACTGTGAAAACCAAAGACGAAATAACACGCATTAAAGAACTTCAAAAAGAGATTGAACAACTAAAAAAATTGTTGTTAAAGAAAGATCTAGATGCAATGATTCAAGATTCATACCTGGAAGTTGCTGCCGAAGATCTTGGCTATAAATCTGTTGCAGAACTAAAAAAAAAGCTAAATATAGAGCGCTAAGTAAAACCAAAGACAAAGCTAAAGGATTTGCGTCTTTAACCACTATTTGTATGGCTTTCGGGCTTAAACGTGATGCGTACTACAAGTATAAATATAGAGCTGACAAACGTTTAAAACTTGAACAACAGATCATTCAAATTGTGAACCAAAAGCGCAGGTCCTTGCCTAGAGAAGGCGTACGTAAACTCAAAATATCTTTAAAAAATGAGTTTGATAAAGCAAACCTTAAAGTAGGCAGAGACACGCTTTTCAACATTCTTAGAAAACACAATATGCTTATAACCAGAAAGAAACCCAGCTACAGAACTACCAATTCTTTTCATAGGTTTTACAAACATAAAAACATCATAAAAGATGTACTTGTTAATAGACCTAATCAGGTTTGGGTATCGGATATTACATACATCAGAACTGTAAAAGGATTTTGCTACTTGGCCCTTATAACTGACATGTATTCTAGAAAAATCATAGGTTACGACCTTAGTGATAGCCTTGAACTTAGCGGTTGTACCAGAGCTCTTAAAAAAGCATTATATCAAGCTAAAAACACAGAAAACCTAATACATCACTCGGATAGAGGCATACAATATTGTAGCAATATATACACACAAATTTTAAAGAGAAACAACATCAAAATTAGTATGACAGAAGAAAATCATTGCTACGAAAACGCTATTGCTGAACGTGTAAACGGCATCCTAAAAGACGAGTTTTATCTTGACCAGACCTTTGATAGCGTACAACACGCCAAAAGAGCAACAAAAAGTGCAATCAATCTATACAACGAAATTAGATTACATGTATCTTTAGACTATAAAACACCAAATATGGTATATTTAAAAACAGCGTAAATCAATTTTTAACCTGTAGCCATATTTCAGGACTAGACATATGACGAAACGCAGAAATAATATTAAACGGAATCGATTTTCGATTTTATTCCCAGTTCTGACAATAATCGGAATTGGAATTATTGCTGTGCTATCTTCTGGCTATGAAAAAAGTTGGACTTATAATTGGAATGACATCAGAAAAGAAATAAAAGACTCAATTCAAGTTGCAAAAGAACAAGGAATCACAAGCGGATTTGTTGGAGTTGGCGCAAGGTCAACAGAAGATGAAATCCAAAGGAGAAAATGGATAATGAAAAATGCAACGGAATTAGAACTTCTGAAACTCACAAAATATCCAAACGGAAATGTAAAAGCTATTGCTTATGAGGGTTTGATTAAAAAAGAAACCTACAAAGAAAAAGCTGAACTGATTTCCAAAGCAATAGCCGATAATGAATATTTGGTTGATTATCAATCAGGTTGCGTTGGTGTTAGATATCAGATAAGTGAATATTTAATGATGTATGTTTTGAATTTTGACAGGACTTTTCCACCTTCGCCACTTATGGTAAATAATTATGGATTGTCGGATTTGGAAAAAGAAAAAATATTGACTGAATTTCATAATCGAAAAAAATAAATACAGTTGCCAACACCGTATATAATTTATTGCTAGTTCTAGCCTACTTACGAAAATCCTCGCGGATTTTCTATTCGGTTTTTATTTACTAAATTATGTGCTATACCACGCAACAAACCATATACAAACACGTTACCAAATATAGTGACCCGTCCTGAATAAAGGCTACATAATTTCAAACATTATGTACAAAAATGACAAAGTAATCAGACGGTATTCAGAACCTTTTAAACTGAAAATTTTAGACGAACTTACAACAGGAAAACTAAACAAATATCAACTAGGGAAAGCCTACGGTATTGCACCAACTACCATTAATGAATGGATAAGAAAGTACAACCGTAAAGACCTTATGAACACTAGAATAACTGTGAAAACCAAAGACGAAATAACACGCATTAAAGAACTTCAAAAAGAGATTGAACAACTAAAAAAATTGTTGTTAAAGAAAGATCTAGATGCAATGATTCAAGATTCATACCTGGAAGTTGCTGCCGAAGATCTTGGCTATAAATCTGTTGCAGAACTAAAAAAAAAGCTAAATATAGAGCGCTAAGTAAAACCAAAGACAAAGCTAAAGGATTTGCGTCTTTAACCACTATTTGTATGGCTTTCGGGCTTAAACGTGATGCGTACTACAAGTATAAATATAGAGCTGACAAACGTTTAAAACTTGAACAACAGATCATTCAAATTGTGAACCAAAAGCGCAGGTCCTTGCCTAGAGAAGGCGTACGTAAACTCAAAATATCTTTAAAAAATGAGTTTGATAAAGCAAACCTTAAAGTAGGCAGAGACACGCTTTTCAACATTCTTAGAAAACACAATATGCTTATAACCAGAAAGAAACCCAGCTACAGAACTACCAATTCTTTTCATAGGTTTTACAAACATAAAAACATCATAAAAGATGTACTTGTTAATAGACCTAATCAGGTTTGGGTATCGGATATTACATACATCAGAACTGTAAAAGGATTTTGCTACTTGGCCCTTATAACTGACATGTATTCTAGAAAAATCATAGGTTACGACCTTAGTGATAGCCTTGAACTTAGCGGTTGTACCAGAGCTCTTAAAAAAGCATTATATCAAGCTAAAAACACAGAAAACCTAATACATCACTCGGATAGAGGCATACAATATTGTAGCAATATATACACACAAATTTTAAAGAGAAACAACATCAAAATTAGTATGACAGAAGAAAATCATTGCTACGAAAACGCTATTGCTGAACGTGTAAACGGCATCCTAAAAGACGAGTTTTATCTTGACCAGACCTTTGATAGCATACAACACGCCAAAAGAGCAACAAAAAGTGCAATCAATCTATACAACCAAATTAGATTACATGTATCTTTAGACTATAAAACACCAAATATGGTATATTTAAAAACAGCGTAAATCAATTTTTAACCTGTAGCCATATTTCAGGACTAGACATAGTGCAAGAGCGATATTCGGTGCTTGTTTAAAATATTGGTTTTTTGCCTAAAAATCAGTTCTAATTTTCAAAGTTTCGGCTCAAGTCCTTTTTTGAGAACTAAACGCCAATGTGTTGTTTTCTCTTTTGCTCTTTTTCGGTTTTTTTAAAATCTTTCAGGTGCTTTAAAAGGTCATTTCTAAGGCATCGATAATTTATTTATCTCAATCTAATCGGATTTTTAAGCAGTTTTCTTTTTGCCCTTTTTCTGGCTGGCGTTCTGATTCGTTCTGATTTCAAAAAAGGTGTTCGTGCTCAATTTTGTGTTGCAACCTAAATGCCAAAAAAGTCGGTTTCTCTCAGCAAAGTTCATGCTGATTTTTGGTTTTTTTGCCAAATTTTGGTTGGCATTCTGCCTCGGTTGCATAAGGTGTATTTGCTTAATTCTGTGCTTTAACCGCTGTTCTGTGTTGCACAACATTAGGTAACAATGCACATACTTCATTGCTTGTTTTTGTTTGCTTACGAAAAGTTTTACAAAACTGCCAAATATCTGGCTTTATTTGCTATTTTTACGTAAGAAAACGCAACGAAAGCATGTACCAAACCGTTACCAAATATAGTGCAAGAGCGATATTCGGTGCTTGTTTAAAATATTGGTTTTTTGCCTAAAAATCAGTTCTAATTTTCAAAGTTTTGGCTCAAGTCCTTTTTTGAGAACTAAACGCCAATGTGTTGTTTTCTCTTTTGCTGTTTTTCGGTTTTTTTAAAATCTTTCAGGTGCTTTAAAAGGTCATTTCTAAGTCATCGATAATTTAGTTTATCTCAATCTAATCGGATTTTTAAGCAGTTTTCTTTTTGCCCTTTTTCTGGCTGGCGTTCTGATTCGTTCTGATTTCAAAAAAGGTGTTCGTACTCAATTTTGTGTTGCAACCTAAATGCCAAAAAAGTCGGTTTCTCTCAGCAAAGTTCATGCTGATTTTTGGTTTTTTTGCCAAATTTTGGTTGGCATTCTGCCTCGGTTGCATAAGGTGTATTTGCTTAATTCTGTGCTTTAACCGCTGTTCTGTGTTGCACAACATTAGGTAACAATGCACATACTTCATTGCTTGTTTTTGTTTGCTTACGAAAAGTTTTACAAAACTGCCAAATATCTGGCTTTATTTGCTATTTTTACGTAAGAAAACGCAACGAAAGCATGTACCAAACCGTTAGGGCACATTAAACCAAATCACGATACAAATGAAATATAAAATATTATTAGCTCTTTTTTTATTCATTACTGTTACTATTCACTCTCAAAGAATTGAAAATAACCCTGAATTTAAAAACAGAAATATAGTAATAGATACCACAAAAACAATTTCAAAAATTGTTGAGCTTGATAAAGTGGTAAAAGGGTTTGGTCCTTCTGGAAATAGAAGTATAGTTATCGCTACAAGAGATTTAATTAGTAAAGAAGAGCTGAAAGGCTACCCCATAATGAAAAATTTACCCGACTCATTGACAAACGTAAAAGAATACCTTTTTATCTTGAATGACTTTCAGTTCTACTACCAAAATTACAAGCAAGGTGTTTATAGCAAGGACTTATTTATAAAAAAAGCTAAAGGAAATAGAAGAAAGTTAGAGGACACAATTTATTTGACAAATAAAAAAGTTAAAAATACAATTTCAATAGTTTCAGGTATAACTTCTGATAATAGAATAGTATATATTGTTGACTCAAACAATAATAACGACTATTCAGATGACGAATTAAAATCTTTGTTAATTGACTTAAGAAAACAAGATGATATAATTAATAACTCTCAATTTGTTGACATCGAATATTTTGACGGTAAAACAATTAAAAAAGACAAACAATTAATTTCTGTCAGTAACCAATATCGCAGTAAAGATTTATCTTTTAGATTTCCTCAATTCAGATATGGTAAAGTTAAGCTAGGGAATGAAAATTATTTAATTCTTTCAGAATCCTTTAGTTTTAATCAATCTATTTACTTGGTAAAAGACCAACCTTATTTTGATAAACTTGACCAAAAGCATAATATATACCCTTCTCAATATTTAAATATAGATGGCTATTATGTTCAATATTCCAAAGTTTCACAAAATAACGATAAAATTAAATTAACCATAAGTTCTAATGACTCAGAAAATAAAATAACACCTATTGCAAATCAAGTAGGAATGTTAGCCCCAAAATTAAGTGGGATAAATGTGCTCAATGACCTGAAAATTTCGTTAAATGAATTTAAAGGAAAATACGTTTTTCTTGACTTTTGGAGTACATCATGTGCCCCTTGTATTAAAGAATTCCCATATATAAAAAAAGCTTACGACAAATTTAGCAGAAACGAAATAGAAATTATTGGAATAGCTGATATCAGAGGAAAAATAGATATAATCGAATTTATTGCAAAAAATAATGTTACCTGGCCAACTATTAATGAAGAAGATTCTACAACTCGTATGGAAGGATATAACATTAATTCTTGGCCGACCACATACTTAATTGACCCAACAGGAAAAATTATTGCAACTAATTTGAGAGGAAAAGACTTAAGTAATAAATTAGAATTATTAGGAGTAGCCAAAAAAGATTAAAAAAACGTGCCCTAACACCGTATAAAATTAATTGCTAGTGCAAGCATACTTACGAAAATCCTTGCGGATTTTCTATTCGGTGAGTATTTGCCAATTTAGGTGCTCAACCACGCAACTAATCCTATACATAAACGTTATGCACAATTAGTTAATAAAAACAATTCAGATGAAAAATATAAAATGGATATATGTTTTAACCATATTAATTTCTTTAATTTCATGTAAAGAAAATGAACGTAAAGAGCCAAATTTAGAGACTGAAAAGAATCCAAAAACAATAAAAATAGTTGCTCAACAAAGACCTTTTGGAGAGCCTCTTGAATTTGATATGGAAGTTAAAAATGCATTGGAAAATTTGCAATATGCCAATGAGGAAGATGTGAAAATTGATAGTTTAGATTTAGTAATTGGAATTCCTTTAAAAAACACTCAAATTGCAATTCCGTTGAGTTATATGTCTGCCTTTGAAGTAGCCAATTTTAAAGTCGAATCAAACCATCTTTCTATAACTTGGTGTCCCATTGTTGGAACAGCCCGAGTTTTTGAAAATGACAATAATACCTCTGGCTTTGATTTTGGGTATGGCTTAAATAATAATAATCTATTAGTTGTTGACCGAAAAACTAACACAGTATGGAATCAACTATCTGGAAATGGAATTTTAGGAGAACTTAAAGGTGATAAATTAAAATCAGTTTCTACCATTCAAAGTACTTGGAGTTTTTGGAAGAATAAGTATCCCAATACCAAAATACTCATAAATAAGGATACAACAAATGCTGTTTTTCCTCAATTTTTAGATGAAATACCTCATTATATTAACTGGAAACCAGGTGATGGTCGACCTAAATATGAAGACTTTCATCAAATTGAGACGTTAGGACTTGGGATAGATCTAGGAAATTCATCTATTTACTTTCCTTTTGAAATATTATTTAAAGAGAATTCTCCTGTTAATTATGAGTTAGAAGGATTTAAGTTTAATGTTCATTTTGACGAATCTGGGTTAACTGCATGGGCAGAAAATATAAATGGAAAAATGATTCCTAGTGCCATTGCCTATAATTGGGCTTGGAAGAACTTTTATCCAGAATCAAAAATTTTTAAAAAATAAAAGTGCATAACAAAGTATATAAAAAATTGCTACTTTTAGTTTAACCTCTGGTAGTTACTCGTTTGCTAGCTTTCGATTTTCCTTCGGAAAATCCTCGCACTCAAACACGCAACTTTCCATATACATAAACGTTGCCAGTAATTTAAAATGACCTTGGAAATAACGAAAAAAGAAGTTGAAAAATTAATTAAAATAAGAGAAAATGACACTGTTAAAAATCATTTTCTTACAGTCATTTCACGTGATTTTCAGGCAAAAGGTGAAATAACTTCGAATAAAATAAAATTCTGGAAACAAGGATTTTGGAATATGTCAACTTATCCTATATTTATATTTGAATTTAACTCAGAAAATCATTTAATAAACATTACTGATAAAATAAATCCAATTGGTAAAATATTTAATCTAATAATATTAATACCTATAATTTTTTTAATTGTCATACAATTTATAAATGGCAGTAATTTAATTGATAACTGGTTACCGTTTACTCTTTTTGGTATAATTTTATTGTTACTTATTTTGATTGTTCAAAAAGTCTATAATTTTGAAAAACAAAACCAACTTGAAAAAATTTATGCCCTTTTAGATATAGAAACAGAAGAAAAGAATGCTGAAAAAGAATGGAGTTATAAAAAAATAATTACTCGGATTTTTATGTATCCTTTTTGCATTGGACTTATACTTTTGGCCATATTCTTACTTTTCCCAGATGGAAAAATAATTTATGCAATTGCCTGTCTTGCTATAGCTGGAGCTTATTTATTTAGTGACATAAAAATATTAATCGGAAAAAAAACTACTGCCAACAATGGCTATAAGTAATTGCTTGTTCTCGCCTACTTCTGAAAATCCTCGCGGATTTTCAGTTTGGTGTGTACTTGCTAAATTAAGTGTTAACCCACGCAACTACTCATAGCCGAGATCGTTGGCAACAAGCTAAAAAAAATACGCTGAAAAATGAACCGAATAACAAAAACCATAACATTACTTCTGATTTTTTTATGTATTTCCTGCAACCAAAAGAAATCTGACAACACTTACTTGGCGAATTATATTAATTCCGTGAAAGTCGATAATTCACTTACGGAAAATCCTTTACTGGTTATCGACGGATATGCCGTTGAATATGAAACAATGAATGACGGTTGGTTCCTATTACTTGAAGAAGATATTTCAAAGGTTGAATATTTGAAAAAAGAAAACACTGTAAATATATACGGAGAAAAAGGTAAAAACGGAGTTGTTTTATTAACGACCAAATTAAAAGAAAGAGAAATAGCAAATACAAAGTCGGACAAGAAAACTCTATATGTTCTTGACGGAGAAATAATATCTGTCGATGAATATAAAAAAATTGACCAAAGCAAGATAATCGGAATTGGAACAATAACGGAACCGAGCGCAATAAAGGAATTCACATCGGATAATTATGATGAACTGATTTACATATCGACGAAAATGCCGACTGAATAAAAAATGCCAGTTGCCAACACCGGCTATAATTCAGCGTGGCGACAGTGCAAAAACCGAGAGTAAAAACATTAAATTAGCTTGATTTCTCTGCGGAATAGTCCTGCGGACGATTCCACGCCGAAATCATACCCAAACCGTTACCTACAATATTGAAAAAACTGCTTCAAATAATAATTTTAGTATTTATCATATCATGTGATTCAAAAAAAAGCTCATCAGATTTAGCTGATAAAGAATTTGAAATCTGTATTGAATCGAAATACTCTGAACGAATTGAAAACGGACCAGCTGGAGGAAATCTGACTGACAAAAAGAATATCCATAAATTATTGGAACTAGCTTTAGTTAAAGAAGGCTATTTAACCGATATAACTAAAAATGGATATCTGAAGTTATTTGACAAAATAAAAAACAAAGACATTGATTCTGATTTTTTTGACAAGTTAAAATTGCAACTTGGATTTGACCCATTTCTCTTATTACCTTTCATAGGACAAGCGCAATTAAAATGCTACGACCAAATTGTCTTAAGAGAAAAAATTGTAGACAAAACAAGTTGGCAATATAAAGTAATGGAATCTTTATGGGAGATTGAAAAATCTGGAGACCTGAACTTCAATGATGGAAATTTAGCAAATGCTCTAAACAGTATTCCCGAAAAAAAATTTGAAAAAATGATGTATCGGAAATTATTTCTTGACGTAATATATTTTCACCATAACTATAAAAAATAAAAATACTGTAGGTAACACCGTGTATAAAAAATTGCTATTTTTAGCTTAACCAATGTTAGTTGCTTTGCTTACTAGCTTCTGATTTTCCTTCGGAAAATCCTCGCACACAAGCACGCAACTTTCCATACACAAGACCGTTGTAATGCATTTTGACCCGTCCTGAATAAAGGCTACATAATTTCAAACATTATGTACAAAAATGACAAAGTAATCAGACGGTATTCAGAACCTTTTAAACTGAAAATTTTAGACGAACTTACAACAGGAAAACTAAACAAATATCAACTAGGGAAAGCCTACGGTATTGCACCAACTACCATTAATGAATGGATAAGAAAGTACAACCGTAAAGACCTTATGAACACTAGAATAACTGTGAAAACCAAAGACGAAATAACACGCATTAAAGAACTTCAAAAAGAGATTGAACAACTAAAAAAATTGTTGTTAAAGAAAGATCTAGATGCAATGATTCAAGATTCATACCTGGAAGTTGCTGCCGAAGATCTTGGCTATAAATCTGTTGCAGAACTAAAAAAAAAGCTAAATATAGAGCGCTAAGTAAAACCAAAGACAAAGCTAAAGGATTTGCGTCTTTAACCACTATTTGTATGGCTTTCGGGCTTAAACGTGATGCGTACTACAAGTATAAATATAGAGCTGACAAACGTTTAAAACTTGAACAACAGATCATTCAAATTGTGAACCAAAAGCGCAGGTCCTTGCCTAGAGAAGGCGTACGTAAACTCAAAATATCTTTAAAAAATGAGTTTGATAAAGCAAACCTTAAAGTAGGCAGAGACACGCTTTTCAACATTCTTAGAAAACACAATATGCTTATAACCAGAAAGAAACCCAGCTACAGAACTACCAATTCTTTTCATAGGTTTTACAAACATAAAAACATCATAAAAGATGTACTTGTTAATAGACCTAATCAGGTTTGGGTATCGGATATTACATACATCAGAACTGTAAAAGGATTTTGCTACTTGGCCCTTATAACTGACATGTATTCTAGAAAAATCATAGGTTACGACCTTAGTGATAGCCTTGAACTTAGCGGTTGTACCAGAGCTCTTAAAAAAGCATTATATCAAGCTAAAAACACAGAAAACCTAATACATCACTCGGATAGAGGCATACAATATTGTAGCAATATATACACACAAATTTTAAAGAGAAACAACATCAAAATTAGTATGACAGAAGAAAATCATTGCTACGAAAACGCTATTGCTGAACGTGTAAACGGCATCCTAAAAGACGAGTTTTATCTTGACCAGACCTTTGATAGCATACAACACGCCAAAAGAGCAACAAAAAGTGCAATCAATCTATACAACCAAATTAGATTACATGTATCTTTAGACTATAAAACACCAAATATGGTATATTTAAAAACAGCGTAAATCAATTTTTAACCTGTAGCCATATTTCAGGACTAGACAGCTATGAAACCAGCCGCACAAACAGCACATTTGGTTTTTACCGACACAAAAGCCAACGCTTAAAAAACCAAAAGGGCTGTTTTTTGCCAACGCTCGAAAAAACAGAAATGAAAGAATGCTAAATAAGATTATAATTATAAATTCTGAACTATACGCAAAAGCAAGTATTTATATTGGAGAAAGTGCAAGTATTCAAATTACGGCTGAAAACAATGTCGGAAAAAGCTCTTTCATCAATGCTTTAAATTTTCTTTACATAACAGACAAAGACCAAATGAGATTTGAGGACGATAGAAAACTTTCTGACTCAATGAAACATTACTTTGACGGGACAAGTTTACACAGCTTTATAATTTTTGAAATTATTAAAAATGGCTACTATTCTATTCTTGTAAAGGCAACGCCAGAAAATACAATTGAATATTATAAAATCACAGGAGAATATGACGAATTGTGTTTTGTAGAAACACAAAACAATAAATTTAAAGCAAGAAAATGGAGTGATGTTCTTCAAAATCTAACATTAAAAAATCCTACTGATGTTCCTATAAAACTAACAAATGAGGAATTATACAATTTAGTTTATAATTCAGACAAAAATAAAAACCCAGTAGTTTGGCTTAAAAAATCCGTGAAAAGAAACGGAAGAAAATCCTTCTCAAACAGTTTTACTGACATATATAGACATTTGATTAGGACAAGTGACATTAACGAAAAATCTTTTAAAAATGCTCTTTTGGTTGCGGATGGACAACAACACTTTCCATTGAATGTGCTTTCAAGTACAAGTTTCGAGAAAATTGACGAGTTTGAAAAAAAGAAAACACATCTTCAACGTCTTATTTCAATAAAACCAGATTTTGAAAAGCTAAAACTACTTAATGACGAATTTATCAGTCACGAATCAATTTTAGGGAAATTAAAAAATACTTTCCTCAAGAAATTTGACAAAGTTGAACAGGAATTATCTAATAAAATAGATGAAAATAGTGAGCTTTCTGTTTTGGTTAAAAATCTACAAACTAAAATCAATACAACTCTAAAGGATGAAAGGGATGAATTAATTGCTCTAAAAACAACTAATGAAAATAAGTCAACAGCAATTCAAACAGAAAACAAAAATCTATCTAAAGAATTAGATGAATTAAAGGAATATGAGCCCAGTGCCGAGAACTTACTCTATCAAGGATTAAAAAATAATCTTATAGAAGAACAGGGAAATCTAACGGAATTAATATCGCAATTAAGCCAATTAGAACGTAGTCGGTTTACAGAAAAAGAGATTTTAAGTACAATCAAAAACCTTAAAAACGATATTGAAAAAAAGAAAAATGCAATAACTCGTTTTGACAATTTACTATATCAAAATATTTCAAAAGATGAAAACACAATAAAAAAGGTTTATTCCTTTCTAAATTGCGATGTAGCGGAACTTGATAAATCAAAGATTAAAAAACCGATAACAAAATCTGATTCCCCATTACAGTTTTTTGATGGACTAATTGATATTTCAGATATTACAATTGAAACAGAATTACCGACTATCAATCAACTTAAAGACGAGCTTATTTCTAAAGAGAAAGAATTAAACGAAAAAAACTCTCAATTAAAGATTGTTCAAAACAGAAAAGGAGTTGAGAAAGAAATCGAAAATTTAAAAACGTCCATCAAAACCAAAACTGAATTCATTGAACGAATTGATAAAAAACCCGAATTACTTTCTAAAATCGAGAGTAACCTAACAGAAATAGGTTTAATCGAAAAGAGTCTAAAGGATGTAATCGATAAAATTACAAATAAGGATTTGGAAATTGACAAAACCAAAACCGTTTTATCCTTAAAAATTGAAGAACGTAAAAAATATCAAAATGACCTTAAAGTATTCAAAAATCAATATCAAATAATATCAGAAACAACTGATATTTATGAAATTGAAGAAATTTTGGAAATAGATTTTGAAAATATTTATGATGACTTTCAATCAAAATACAGAAAATTTATACGCATAAAAGAAAATCGGAATTCTCTAAAAAATGAATTGAATGACATTCTAAAAATGGATGTCAAAGACATTAAAAAATTTATTCGTGATGTTGATGAAGAAATCATTAACATACCTCAATCTCAAAAAATTATTGATGGGCTTTTAGATACACTTTCACACGAAATTGGCAGTCCGACAGATTCTTTTCTAACACAATTTAGAGATTTTAAAACTTTTGTGTCAAGAAGCTATAACCAAAAGTTAGCAGAATATCCAATTTCTAATATTCAGGGTGTTAAAGTTAAAATTGAAGAGAATGAAGATTTAATCAATGATTTAGACAAAATTTCTAAACTTAAATTATCAGAAAGATTAGACTTTGGAAAGACATACTCATATGAGGAATCTAAAGATGCTTTGGAAAGACAACTTTCTAACAATAATGGAAAAGCCATCAATATTGTTGATTTGTTTAAAATAAACGTAGAAATAACAAAGGTTACAGGAAAAACAGAAACTATTGACCTTTCAAAGCAAGTTCAATCGAGAGGAACTAATATTGTACTTAAACTATATCTATTTCTAAATATTCTTAAAGAATTGGTTCACAACAATTCTGAAAATCGAGTTATCATATACGTGGACGAACTTGACGCAATAGGTCAAAAAAATGTAAAGCACTTAATTCAATTCTGTAAAGCAAATCACTTCGTACCAATTTTCGCAGCACCAAGAAAAGTTGAGGGAATCGAAAAATATTATTTAATCAAAGAGCCTCAAAAAGATTCCAAAAACCAAAGAAGAAAAATTTCATTTGGAGAACTACAATCATTCCCAGTAATTTATAGAGATGCAGAATAAAACTTTTTTTAACTTTCTAATTAAAATGCTTGAAGAGGAAAAAATAAATTCCTCTTCAATAAGTGCATCAGTTAAAAAAAGTGGAGACTTTAAAACATTACTTAATGGTAAGTTCATTAAGTATTCACAAGCTATATCAGGTGGTGGAAGTTACCTCTTGAACGATAGAGAAAATTTAGAACGTTA
Organism: Allotamlana fucoidanivorans; assembly: GCF_045788535.1. Classification (GTDB taxonomy): domain Bacteria; phylum Bacteroidota; class Bacteroidia; order Flavobacteriales; family Flavobacteriaceae; genus Allotamlana; species Allotamlana fucoidanivorans. The sequence goes on from NZ_CP074074.1 coordinate 3,594,210, forward strand.
TTTCAAAAGCAAGTTTCCTAAAGAACTTCGAGATAGTTACTCTGCAATTGGCAATATTGGAACTTTCAGAAATACTAAAGCAAGTAAAAGGACTAGCCAAAATGTAATATTAGCAAGAGGATTTAAAAATATACTCATAAATTCAAAAGTTGTAGAATTAGAGAAATTTACAAATCAGTTCGGAACTTTTTCAGCACAAGTTAATGAGTTAGAAACTGAAAGAATTTGCATTGTTGAGAATCTCGATTCATTTTTATTGGCAGAAAAAGTAATCGGAAAAGATTTTGTTTTTATTCATACTTATGGAGGTTTAGGAAAATCAGTTTTAAATAAATTCAAAACAAAAAACGTATTAATTTTTCCTGATTATGATTTTAAAGGTTTACAAAATTACTTAATGGTTAAAAAAGTGTTTCCTGATGCAAAACTGTTCGTTCCATCAAACTATAAAGAGCTATTTAAAATGTACTCTAGAACTATTAGAACCAAACAAGGAAGAGAACAAAACCCAACTAAAGAAGTAAAAGAATCCGTTGATGAAAATGTTATAAAAATTAGAACAGATATTTATAAAACTAAACGCTTTTTAGAGCAACAAGCACTATTCGTAAAATTTCAGAATGATTAAATTATCAGGAAAATACATACTTAAGTTTTTGCAAAATCATTACGAATTTGTACAAGATGCATTTAATTATAGTAAACCTGACTTTATTATCGATATTGATATTTTAGAAAAGTTAATTGAAGAATACAACATTAGTAATGAGCCCAAAATATCTTTATCTAAACTAATAGATGTCAAATTTTGCAGACAGTTACCAACTAAAGATTTTAAAATAAACAGAAGTTATGCAGATTTCTTACAGTTTCTCTTTGATGACTTTACGCTTGATTTACCACAAACCTTAAAAGAAAGGTATAAAACCATTTTTGAATTATTTTCGGCTTTAAAAACAGAGACTAAAACAAGCAAGACAATTATTTTAATTCAAAACATTATAAAAGTAATAGATGTTTTCTTAAACGATATTCATAGACAAACTCAAAGACTTTTAAGTGATACAGAATCTTTAAAAGTCAATGCAGATGAATATTCAGATTTATCAAAAAGGTTAGAAAAAGCAGTTTTTTGGATTGATGAATATATTGAGCCATTAAATAAAATTCTAGAAAAAGGGCATCCAGAGTCCTTCTATTCTGCTTTAGTTGAAATTCAAAAATACACGAATGAAAAACAGTATATAGCAAACAGTTTTAAACTTAAAAGAGAATATAAAAAACTATATGGTGCAGTTGTTTATGCTCGTGCTGAATTAGACCAAAACTTACAAAAACTAACAAGAGAGTTAAGACCATTGTTAGATAGAATCAAAAGTGATTCAATTATTTTAAGTGGATTTTATCATTTTGTAGAAAATGTAGATTACCCTGAAAACTATGTTGTTGCTATTCCTAGTCCAATTAAAAAGACTAAAGGAAGCGCCCTTTTCAAAGAATTTCATAGCGAAGCTGAATTTTTTGTTGACCAATTTAATTACAAAACTTCTGATGTATATTATGAAGAACAAATTGAAGAGTTAGAATGGCTTCCTGATTCTACATATTTTAAAGAACAGCTGCTAAATGAAGATAAAGTTGATGATTTTTATTTATGGTGCTTTAATGCTTTAAAAAAGCATACTGATGAAATCACATTATCAAAATTTTTCTCTCTAACTAATCTTTTGTTAGAAGATGATTTAATAGCAGAATACAAAACTGACGAGAGAAAAATAATTGATTTAAAAGATGCTTCAATTAAAATACCTAAAGTGAAAGTATATGAGAGAATACCCAAATGAGCATAATAAAATAGTAAGTGAATTATTAGATGGTAAGTTCATTATTTCACCAAGTCCTTTGTTTTACAAAATTCAAGAACTAGAAGACGACTATTCTGATTTTTTTATGAAATCGTTTAACTATATCCTAAACATCGAAGCGGAATTTGCCTACTTATCTTCCGATGAAGTGAACGAAAAAAGAACTAGAGATTTTACATTGTTTTTAGCAATTCTGTCAAGAGAGCTAGATTATTCAGGGAAAAACTTTAGAGATAAAATTGAATTAGGTTCCTTTGACATAAACGAAACAGAAGAACTATTAAGACAATCAAGTAAATGGGAAATATTAGAAAAAACTACTGTTTCCGAATTTGAAAAGTTTTTAAAAACTTGGCGTGGCAAAAATTTAATTGTTTTGGATGGCAACAAATTTAAGTTTACTAAAGCCGTAAAACTATTTTTCACTTTTGCTATGGAAATCGCAGAAGAGAAATTAAAAGAAAAAACAAATGAAGAAAATGCCAACGCTTAAATGTCGACTTCCCCTAAATAGAACTGTTAGTTTTTCCAAAATTATTCATTTTTTCGTTTTAAAAGTAGTTTGATTTTTGGGGAAGCTTACATGGGATAGGCTACATTTTTAGGGAAGGCTACAGTTTCAATTTGAATTTAAGAACAGATTTGAAACGCCTGAGTAGAAAAACCATTTGGTTTAGCAAATCAATAAGACTGTTAGAGGCCTGTTTAAAATTATATTTTTGGGGAGATAAAATGAGTTTTCAATATTGAAAAATAATCTCTAAATTGGCTAAAATTTAATGATAACCCGAAGGCTAAAATCTGCATACGATTTTGCATACGATTTGATAAAAAAATAGCTTGTGAGCCCTGTAAAAGCGTTGTAAAAAAACGCTCCTTTGAATTCATAACCCGGAGGTCTCGAGTTCAAATCTCGATCTCGCTACGAAACACAAATCACTCATAATCAACGGTTTAGTCTTCACTAAACCGTTTTTTTATGCTTAGTTCAAAACAAATACATAGATTTGCCTGAAACACCCAAATTTTCCATTTTTTGTTGCAAGTCCATCTTTGGAGAGATAGAAGTCTGGTACAATAATAAAAGAAGGCATTCCTTTTTAGGGAATAGAACCATAACAGAATTTGAATTAGATATGTATAACCAGAAACTAGCTGCATAGTAATTCAATTTATAGTACATTTTTTTGTTGTAAGTCCACATATTAACATCAATCTATACCGCTCCAATAAGTTCGTTAATTATTTTTTGTGCTTTTTTTAATTCGCCTAGTATGACATCTAAATTTATAGAGTCCTCTAAGTTTGAAGAAAAAAGAGAAACAGCCAAAACAGCTTTTAAATCGGTTCCCCTTAAACCAATAGGCACCGCAATATCAGTCACACCTCCTGTAAGCTTACTTTTTGCAGAACGATAACCTAACTTTCCTATTTCGTTTATGGTTTCTATTAGCGTATTTTGCCTTTCTTGATCCCAATTTTTATAATACTCGTCTTTTGATAAAATAGATATAGCCTCTTCTTCTGGAAACATAGACAAAATAACCCTACCAGATGTAGTCATTGATAACGGAAAATGAGTTCCTTCTTCTATGGAAAGCGATACCGCACTAGGACTTCTTGTTTGATAAATAACAAGCAATTTATTATCATTCATAATACTCAAATGACAGGATTGTCGTGTAATTTCTGAAAGTGCCTGCATAGGGTATTGAGCTACACGTTTCAATTCATCAAAAGGCGTATGCCTATGTGATAAGCTGTACATTTTTAAGGACAGTCTATATTTTCCCGCGTTTGACTCCCTAATTACATAACCACGCTCTTCTAAACACACCAACATTCTATATATTTCACTTGGTGTCCTATTAATACCTTGAGCTATTTCTGCTTGAGACAAAGGTACACCTTCTTCTGATAGGTATTCTAAAATATCTAAACCTTTATCTAAGGCCGGTGCATTGTATTTTGGACTTTCTGAATTCATGTGTATAAGTTGAGAATCAAAAGTAATAAAAACTAAATTCCTTTTGAAATTTCATATATAAAATTTATTTTTGTATATAAAATACATTAAACTTATAAACTAAATATAGCATGGCTAATCCAATTTTAGGAACTTTGATTCACGCCGTAGGCGGTATTGCTGCATCAACTTGTTACGTCCCCTACCAAAAAGTAAAAAAATGGTCATGGGATTCCTATTGGATTGTTCAAGCTTCTTTTGCTTGGTTTATATTTCCTTTCCTTATTGGTTTTTTAACCGTACCCAATCTCTTAGATGTTTTCTCAAAAGCATCAAGTGAGGTATTGATTAATGCCACACTACTTGGTGCTATTTATGGGTTTGGAGGTATGTGTTTTGGCTTTGCTATAAAACACATTGGGTATTCACTAACATATACAATCTCTATTGGTATTTCAGCTATCCTAGGTACCATAGTGCCATTAATTATGCACGGTGAATTTTCAAATAAGCTATATGGCCCAGGAGGATATACCATATTCTTTGGTATGTTCATGGCATTAATAGGTATTATTATTTGTGGGGTTGCTGGATACCGAAAAGAAAAAGACCTAAAAAACAACAGTGCCAATAATGAGAAACCTTTAACTTTCAATATGAAAAAAGGACTTACACTAACGGTTATAGCTGGTATACTTTCTGCAGTGTTTGGTATTTCATTAGAAGTAGGAGCTCCTGTTGCCAAAATAGCTGGAGAATATGGTGCAGGTAATTTTGAAGGTAATGCCAATTTAATACTCTCAACTGGCGGTGCCTTTATTACTAACTTCATTTGGTTTACAGTAGCTGGTTTAAAAAATGGTACATTAAAAGAACTTGTTGATGTTAAAGGTGTAGGGCAAAAAAACTTCATACTAAACCTGACCATGTCTATTTTAAGTGGGGCTTTATGGTATGGCCAATTCTTCTTCTACGGTATAGGTCATGTACAAATGGGTGCCTATAAATTTGCCAGTTGGGTACTTCATATGTCAATGCTTATATTTTTTAGTTACGTTGTAGGCATTGTGATGAAAGAATGGAAAGCAGTAACAAAACGCACTTACTTAACCTTAGTATTTGCACTTATAGTATTAGTGACCTCCTTTGTTATTATGGCATATGGTAGTCAATTAGGTTCAGAAATAGTTACAAATCATTAAAAAAGAAATAGATTTAAATAATATGAGTACAAAACGCATACACTTAAAAGGTATCACATGGAATCACAGTAGAGGATTTACATCTGTTGTTGCCACTGCACAACGCTTTTCAGAATTAAACCCCAATGTAGATATTACGTGGGAAAAACGTTCGTTACAAGCCTTTGCCGATGAACCAATTAACGAATTAGCCAAGCGCTATGATTTATTAATTATTGACCATCCTTGGGCTGGTTTTGCTGGAAAAAACAATGTTATTCTTGCTTTAGATGAATATCTTCCAAAATCATTTATGAAAGATTTAGATGAAAATAGTGTAGGGAGATCACATGAAAGTTACTCATCAAATGGTCATCAGTGGGCTCTAGCAGTTGATGCTGCTACTCCTGTGGCTTCAAGCCGACCTGATTTATTTGAAGCTAAAGGCTTAACTCTTCCTGAAACCTATGACGATTTACTAAATTTAGCGAAACAAGGTTTAGTCATTATGCCAGGAATTCCCCAAGATACATTGATGAATTTCTATATGATGTGTTGTACCATGGGTGAAGATGTGTGTACGTCAAAAGAGCATGTTGTAAGTGAGGACATGGGTATTCAAGCCTTAAAAATGTTGAGAGAGCTAGCCGTAGAAATGGATGATCAAATTTTTAATTGGAATCCCATTCAAGTCTATGAAGCCATGACCTTAACGGATAAGTATGCGTATTGTCCTTGGGCTTATGGGTATACAAACTACAGCCGAAATGGGTATGCTAGAAAAGCATTGCACTTCCACGATATGGTTGATATTAAGGGGTACGGAAGAGCCATTTCAACCTTAGGTGGCACAGGTTTAGCTGTTTCTGTAAATACCAAAGAAATTGAAACTGTAATGAAGTATGTAGAATATACGGCTTCTGAGGCTTGCCAAAAAACCATATTCTTTGATAATGGTGGGCAGCCTGGTCATAGAAAATCCTGGACCGATGAGCATACCAATAGTTTAACGGCCAACTTCTTCAAAAATACACTACCTAGTTTAGATAGAGCATTTTTACGCCCACGTTATAACGGACACATGTATTTTCAAGATAGAGCCGGTGCGCCTATTAGAGAATATATGATGAACGGTGGAAATGAAAAGGCATTGCTTGAAAAGCTAAATACCTTATATAGAAAATCACTAGACATTTAAAATTATGAAACCATTAGAAGGTGTTTTAGTTCTTGAATTTGCACAATTTATGGCTGGTCCATCGGCTGGTTTAAAATTAGCTGATTTAGGAGCTAGAGTTATCAAAATAGAACGCCCAAATAGCGGGGAAGCAGGAAGACAAATTGCACTTAAAAACTTGTTTTTAGATGGAAGCAGTTTGGTATTTCATACCGTAAACAGAAATAAAGATTCGTATGCAGCAAACTTAAAAGATCCTGAAGATTTAGAGCGCGTAAAAAAACTCATTGCACAGGCCGACGTTATGACTCATAATTTCAGACCAGGTGTTATGGATAAAATTGGTTTAGATTACAATACGGTTCAAGAAATAAATCCAAGACTTGTTTATGCTACGGTTACGGGCTATGGAACGATTGGCCCTTGGGCAAAAAAGCCTGGACAAGATCTACTTATTCAAGCTATGTCTGGTTTTGCAAACCTAACTGGAAACGCTGATGATGACCCCGTGCCTGTTGGTGCTGCGGTTTCCGATTTAATTACAGGTACGCACCTAGCTCATGGTATTTTGGCTAGTCTTGTAAAACGTTCAAAAACCAATAAAGGAGCTTTAGTGGAAGTTAGTCTACTTGAATCTACATTAGATTTACAATTTGAAGTCATTACTACTTATTTAAATGACGGAAACAAACCCGTAAAACGAGCTAAAAAAGGTGCTGCCAACCCGTATTTAGGAGCCCCCTATGGCATCTATAAAACTAAAGACAACTACATAGCTTTGGCTATGGGATCACTACTTAAGTTAGGACAAGTGATTCAGTGCAATGAAATTGAAGCCTATTCAGACACAGAGTCGTGGTTTAGAAAACGAGATGAAATCATGGATATTCTAAGAGCTAAATTCATTACTGAAAATTCTAACCATTGGTTAAACCTTCTTGAAACTGAAGGTATCTGGTGTTCAGACGTTCTTGATTACAAAACACTTGTAAATCACGAAGCTTACAAGGTCCTTAAAATGGATCAAAAACTACCTTTACTGTCTGGAGAAGAAGTACATACTTTAAGATCTCCTATACGCGTCAATGACCAACGTATTTTTGCCAGTAAACCTGCACCTAGAGTAGGTCAGCACACGCAAGATATCATTAAAGAATTTAATCTATAAATAAAAACATGAAACCATTACAAGATATATTAGTTATAGATTTAAGTCAGTTTTTATCTGCCCCTTCGGCAACTTTACGGTTAGCCGATTTAGGCGCCAGAGTCATTAAAGTAGAACGTCCAGAAACTGGTGATATTTGTCGGCAACTATATGTTTCAAATGTAAACTTAAACGGAGAATCTTCTATTTTCCGTGCCATTAATAGAAACAAAGAAAGTTTTCAGGCCGATTTAAAAATTGACATTGATAAAAATCGGGTTTTAAAACTTATTGAGAAAGCCGATGTTTTTGTTCATAATTTCAGACCAGGAGTTATTGAGCGCTTAGGGTTTGAATATGAAACTATAAAGAAATTAAATCCTAATATCGTATATGCCAGTATTTCAGGATATGGCAATGAAGGGCCTTGGAAAACAAAGCCTGGTCAAGATTTACTAGCCCAGTCTCTATCAGGTGTTACGTGGCTAAATGGTATTGAAGGCAATGGCCCCACTCCTATTGGTTTGGCGCTTGTGGACATCCTTTCTGGAGCTCACCTGGTTCAAGGTATTTTAGCGGCTTTAGTAAAACGTTCTAAGACTAATGAAGGCAGTAAAATATCCGTTAATATGTTAGAATCTATTTTAGATTTTCAATTTGAATCTATTACCACATTTTATCATGATGGAGGAGCACCAACCATACGCCCAAAAAACAATAGTGCTCATGCGTATTTAGGAGCGCCTTATGGTATCTACAAAACCCAAAACGGCTATATGGTTTTAGCTATGGGGTCTATCCCTGTGTTAGGAGAATTATTGGGATGCGAACCTTTAAAATCTTACACCGAGGTAGCCTCCTGGTTTACAGAAAGAGATGCTATTAAAAAGGAACTTGCAAACCATTTAAGTACAGGCACCACTGAGAAATGGCTTTCTATATTAGAGCCAGCAGATATTTGGTGTGCAAAAGTTATGGATTGGGAGACTTTATTTTCAGAAGAAGGATTTAAAGTACTCAACATGATTCAAACTGTAACCATGAGTGACGGCTTTGAATATAAAACCACCCGCTGCCCAATAAAAATTGATGGCAAAAATTTAACCTCAACGTTAGGCTCTCCTCATCTAGGAGAACATACAGAAGCCATAGTTAAGGAATTAATTTCTTAATGATGGGTAAGAATACATTTAAAATAGCGGTTAGAAAATTTGATGCTTTTGAAAGTGCCATAGACAAAATCTGGGAGGCATTCTGTAAAAAAACAGGATGCCCTCTACAGCTTGAAGCTATTCCATTTGACCTTCACCCCTTATATGACACCATATTAAAAAACAACGGTTTAAAAAATGGTGATTGGGATGTTTCTTTAATCAACACTGATTGGATTACGGAGGCCTACACCTCAAACGCTATTGAAGATTTAACACCTTACATTAAATATGACCCTCCAGAAGATTTCCCTCATGGCTGGTCGCGTTCCTTACTATACAAACAAGAATTTGATAATAAAACCGTAGGGCTTCCTTTTCATGATGGACCTGAATGCTTAATTTATAGAAAAGACTTATTTGAATCTATGGAAGAAGGCATTAGGTTTTATAGAGATTATGGTAAGCAGCTGGTAGTTCCAAAAACTTGGGATGACCTCATTGAAGTTGCTGAATTTTTCAACAGACCTGAAGATAATTTGTATGGCACTACATTTGCCGCTTACCCTGATGGTCATAATACCGTATTTGATTTTTGTTTACAATTATGGACTAGAAACGGTGACCTTTTTGACGAACATAACAGGGTTAAGTTAAATTCACAAGCAGCTATTGAAGGTATGACGTTTTATAGAAACGCATTAAAGAACATCAATGCCATGCACCCAAATTCACGTGATTTTGATTCTGTAAAATCTGGAATGGCCTTTGCTAATGGTGAATTAGCTATGATGGTTAATTGGTTTGGTTTTGCCTCTATGTGTGAGTTTTTAGAAGATTCAAAAGTAAAAGGAAAAGTTGATATTACCGATGTACCTGCTGGACCAAATGGTCGAGACACCTCACTAAACGCCTATTGGATGTATGTTATTGGTAGTGGCAGCCAGCATAAAGATTTAGCCTATCAATTCATAAAATTTGCTGTAAACAAAGCGAACGATAAATTAGTTACCCTTGAAGGCGCCATTGGTTGTAGAAAATCTACTTGGATAGATAAAGAAGTAAATAAAACGGTTCCCTACTATCATAAATTAGACGCTTTACACGAAAACACACGTTCCTTACCTAGAAAAAGTAATTGGTCTGATATAGCAGATGTTATAGATGACTTAGTTTTAAAAGTTATTAATACAACTCAGGAGATAAAAGATATTCTTGATGAGGCACAAATAAAAATTAATCACATAGAAAATTCATAACGATGGAATTAATCTATAAACCAGAATTACCCAAAGAAAATAGACCTATATACATTATTGGTGCTGGAGGCATAGTTAGAGACGCACATTTACCAGCTTATAAAAATGCTGGATTTAATGTAGCTGGCATCACCAACAGAACAAAGCAACGTGCCATTGATTTAGCCAATACATTTAATATTCCCAATGTATTTGATGATGTTGAAGCTATGGTTGAAGCAGCACCTGAAAACGCGGTCTATGATTTAACCTTGATGCCAAATCAATTTGTACCAACCCTTGACCTGTTGCCAGATAACGCCGCGGTACTCATACAAAAACCTATGGGCGATAACTATGAGCAAACTTTAGATATTTTAGAAGTTTGTAGAAGAAAAAAACTCAAGGCGGCCATTAATTGTCAAATGCGTTATGCGCCCTATGTGATGGCCGCAAAATATATGATAGACCAAGGACATATTGGTGAGTTATATGATTTTGAGGTTAGATTAACCACCTATACGCCATGGGAATATTTCCCAAATGTAGTCAATCATCCCAGACTAGAAATACAGCAACATAGTATCCATTATATTGATTTAATCAGATCGTTTTTAGGCAACCCAAAGAAGGTGTATGCCAAAACTTTGAAAAATCCAGGTAAACCCATGTCATCCACAAGAACAACTACTATTATGGATTACAATGATTCTATGCGAGCTATCATAAACACAAATCATGATCATAATTTTGGAGAAAAAAATCAAGAAAGCTTTGTAAAGTGGGAAGGCACAAAAGGAGCCATAAAAGCTAGAATTGGCTTGCTACTGGATTACCCTAATGGTAAACCCGATTTATTTCAATATTGTATTGTTAAAGAAGGAGAAACTCCAAAATGGATTGAAGTAGATTTAGAAGGCTCCTGGTTTCCTGATGCATTTGTGGGTACCATGGCTTCCTTAATGCGCTATATTGAAGGCTCAACAGACGTATTACCAACAAGTGTTGAAGATGTAGTACATTCTATGGCTATTGTTGAAGCTGCGTACGATTCTAATGATGATGGCGGTGTTACGCCACTATACAATGCTTAAACATATAACTAATATGGTCACCTTTAGATTGACAAACTATATAAAATTTAGATTTATCATAAAATGAAATCATCCTGCTTCGCTTTACTTTGCTTCTTAACATTATGCTGCAATGCTCAGAAAAAAGAGGAGTTCCCTTCTCAAAAAAATGTAAATACTTTTGAACCATCTTGGGAATCTTTAAAACAACATCAAACCCCAGAATGGTTTTTAGATGCTAAGTTTGGCATTTATTTCCATTGGGGCGTTTACTCATATATGGGAAAAGGTGAATGGTATTCACATCATATGTATGAAGACAAAGATAAAGGCTGGAATCATGATTTAAGGGAACATCATTTAGAAACTTATGGCGACAGTGTTCAGTATTATGACTTCTTTCCGAAGTTTACAGCACAGCATTTTGATGCCGCTGAATGGGCAGAACTGTTTAAAAAATCAGGCGCTAAATTTGTAGGTCCAGTTGCTGAGCACTGTGATTATTTCTCAAACTGGAATAGCAAGGTTAACCCATACAACTCTGTAAATTATGGGCCTAAACTTGATATTGTTGGTGAGCTTGAAAAAGCCATAAAAGCTAAAGATTTAAAATTTGTCGCTACATTTCATCACAGTTGGGAATGGGGTTGGTACAATTTATGGAATGGTCTTGCCGATACTACAAATATTGAATTTAGATCGCTTTTTGGTGAAGTGACGCCTAAAGAAACTTTTTACCGTTTAGGGAAAAATGCCAGTGGTCAATATGACGGCATTGTATTAGATGAAGATAAACCTAGTCAAAAATTTATCGATTTGTGGAAAGCAAAAATTCATGAAGTTATTGACCAATATAAACCTGATTTATTGTGGTTTGACAGCCGGGTATTCTTACTACCAGAAAAAGACAGAAAAGAAATGGTAGCTTATTACTACAATAAGGCTTTAAAGTGGGACAAAGAGGTGGTTCTTACTTATAAGAATGAAGATCTAGAAAAGGGTGTTGGAGTTATTGATTTAGAGAAAGGTCGTTTTGATGAAAAAACAGATTTTCCGTGGTTAACAGATGACTCTTATGCTTGGAATGGTTGGAGCTGGCGATCTAATCTTAAACTCAAAACTCCACAAATTATCATTCAAGAACTAGTAGATATTTCAAGCAAAAACGGTTGTTTATTGCTTAATATAACCCCTACTCATGACGGTAAGATTCCTGAAAAACAAAGAGAAGGTTTGTTACAAATAGGCAAATGGTTAACTAATAATGGTGAGGCTATTTATAAAACTCGTCCTTATAAAACCTATGGAGAAGGTGATACCAAATTAAAAAAGAATCATTTTGGAGGTGTACAAGGAAATGGTGTTACCTACAAACCAACAGATTTTAGATTTACCCAAAACAAATCAAAAGATGTTCTATATGTTATTCAGTTAGATATTCCTGAACCGAATCAAGAATTCACGTTAACCACCTTTTCAAAAGAAAATGTTGGAGCCAATGAAAAAATAAAATCAATAGAGTTACTTGGAAGTAATGAAACCATTTCGTGGCGTAAAACCCAAGAAGGTTTAAAGTTAAAAGCACCTAAAAAAATAACGGGGCAACATGCCTTGGTATATAAGGTAAACCTATAAACTTTTACTCAAAATTAAAAAATTGAAATGCTTAAATTAAAACTATATATCATATTATTAACAATAATACCATGCATGGGGTGTGCTCAAAAAAAAGAGACATTCCCTGAGAAACCAAATATTATTTATATTATGACAGACGACCATGCTACTAATGCTATTGGCACTTATGGTAGCAGATTAGCGTCTTTAAACCCTACCCCTAATCTTGATAAATTAGCTTCAGAAGGCATGGTGTTTGAAAACTGTTTTGTTTCCAATTCCATTTGTACACCAAGTCGAGCTACTATAATAACAGGACAATATAGTCAAACTAATGGGGTTTTAGATTTTAGCAATGGTATTGACGGTGATAGACAGTATTTACCCATTGAAATGAAAAAACGCGGTTATGAAACAGCCATAATAGGTAAATGGCACTTGCATGAAGAGCCTTCCGCATTTGACTTTTATAGTGTTTTAGAAGGTCAGGGGAAATATTTCAATCCGTCTTTTAGAGAAAAAAACAAAGGCGAATGGCCTAAAAATGTGGTACAAACAACAGGACATTCAACCGATGTGATTACCAATAAAGCTATTGAATGGTTGTCAAACAGAAAAGATTCTCAAAAACCTTTTATGCTAATGTATCAAATGAAAGCACCGCATGATTGGTTTGAATACGCCCCTAGATATGAAGACTATCTGGCTGACTCAAAAATTCCTGAGCCAGAAAGTTTATACCATCAACCAAATTGGGGCTCGGAAGGAACTAGAGGCAAAAATGATAGTCTCATAGATGTTATAGGTAGTTCGGTTTCAAACAGACATAAATTTTTCAATTATGTAGACAAATTGAAAATAGATCCTAATTTATCAGGTGACGAAGCTACCTCTGCTTCTTATCAAAAGTATTTAAAAAAATATTTGAGATGTGTTAAAGGTATTGATGATAATATTGGTAAATTCATTCAATATTTAAAGGATAATAATCTCTATGACAATACTATTATCATCTACTCTTCCGATCAAGGTATGATGCTTGGAGAACATGATATGGTTGACAAACGTTGGATGTATGAAGAGTCTATGAAAATGCCTTTCATTATAAAATATAATAAACTGATTAAAGCGGGCTCGCGTAATGAAACAATAATTAACAATACAGATTACGCACCAACCATCATTGATCTTGCAGGAGGGCATGTGCCAGATTACATGCAAGGTAAAAGCATCAAACCCTTGTTGGAGAATGAGCAACCTGATAATTGGAGAACCGCCTCCTATTATAGATATTGGCTACATTTAGAACATCATGATATTCCTGCTCATTTTGGAATAAGAACTAAAAACTATAAGTTGATTTTCTTTTATGGCAGGCATTGGAACTTAGAAAAAGTTGGCCAAAGATCAAGATGGTGGTTACCCGATGATCAAAGTATAAAAATTGGTCCAACCCCGCCAGCATGGGAATTGTATGATTTACAAAATGACCCGTATGAAGTCATTAACGTTTACAACAATCCTGAGTATAAAGATCTTGTAATATCCTTAAAAGAAGAAATGAAAAGTCAACGAGAACTATATCATGAAACTGATGCAAATTACCCACACATTCAAAAAATTATAGATGAATACTGGGAGAAATAAAACTAAAAACAAATCAAATAAGTTTTACACCAAACATGAATCTAATGATTCTTAAAACATGAAACTTATTTATAACTAAACCTTTAAACTAAAATCTATGTCGTCAAAAAACGTATTTATCATTCGTATTGCAGCCATTGTAGCCTTGGGTGGCTTCCTACTCGGTTTTGATGCATCAGTCATCTCTGGTGTTGTTAAGTTCATTGAACCTGAGTTCAATCTTACCAAAATTCAACTGGGCTGGGCAGTTAGTTCTATTACCCTAACAGCCGCCTTTGGGATGATTATTGCTGGGCCAATGAGTGATAAACACGGAAGACGATTAATTCTAAAATATGCCGCCATTCTATTCACTATTTCAGCCATAGGATCTGCCTTAGCAGGTTCCTTTTTTTGGCTCATTATTTTTAGAATGATTGGCGGACTTGCGGTAGGTGCTGCTTTAATTATTGCACCCATGTATATTGCCGAAGTTGCCCCTCCTGAAAAAAGAGGACTTCTGGTTTCTTTTAATCAATTAAATATTGTGATAGGGATTTCCATTGCATTCTTCACGAACTATTTCATCTTAAAATGGGGAAATTCTGAAGCCGAATGGGCAAAAGCATTGGGTCTAGGAAAATGGAATTGGCGGTGGATGCTTGGGCTTGAAGCTATTCCCGCTATATTTTACTACCTCGGTCTTTTTATTGTTCCTAGAAGCCCCAGATGGCTTATGACCAAAAACAAAAGAACTGAAGCCCTTGAAACCATGAAAAAAGTGCTTTCTGAAGAAAAAGCAAAATCTCAAATACAAGAAGTTGAGCGAAGCATCTCAGAAGACTTAAAAAAAGAAAAATCAAAACTTACCGATTTATTTAAAAAGTCCATGCGAAAAGTGCTTATTATTGGCTTAGTGGTTGGTATTTTTCAACAAATAGTAGGTATAAATGCAGTGTTGTTCTACGCTCCCATGATTTTTGAACAAACGGGTATTGGTACAGATGCTTCATTTATTCAAGCCGCCCTAGTTGGTTTAACTAACTTAGGATTTACAATTGTTGCCATGTTAGCCATTGATAAATTTGGAAGAAAACCGCTTTTAATTATTGGTATGGTGGGTATAGCCCTTTGTTTATTTTTACTAAGTTATGGTTTTAGTCAAGCCAAGTATGTACTCAGTGAAGACGCTATTTCAAACCTTCCGGAAGCCATTGACAAAGAACAAATATTACCACTAAAAGATCAAGTATTTGAAAACGATTTAGAATTTAAAACTGCTTTAAAAGCAGCTTTAGGAGAAGATGCAGCAAACACACATGAGTCTACACTAGTTACTGCTTCAGCAAAAATGAATACCATGCTTATCCTAATAGGTATCATTGGATTTGTAGGCGCATTTGCTATGTCAATAGGTCCAGTCATGTGGGTGTTATTTTCAGAATTATTTCCAACAGTTATAAGAGGCATAGCTATTTCATTTGTAGGATTGGTAAATCTTGGTATTGCATTTTTAGTACAACTACTATTCCCTTGGGAATTAGCAACATTAGGAAATACAATAACATTCTTAATTTTTGGAGTTTTTGCGGTAATAGGATTTATTTTTATATGGTTTAAAGTTCCTGAAACCAAAGGAAAATCATTAGAAGAATTAGAAAAAGAATTAATACAATAAGTAGTACATAGATGAAAAATATTAGTCAAGAAGAAAAAGATTTCTTAACCAGCAGAAGCCAAACCTCTAATGAAAAAGTTGTTTTTGATTTATGCGGAAACAATTGGCAATTTGAAGGTATTCATCCTGGAGAAGGGCAAAAAACAGGATTTCATGAACTAAACTTTGATATCACTGGTGATTCATTTAACTGGAGTTTTGCTAAAGTACCTGGCGATGTATACACCGATTTGTGGCGTGCTGGGCGTATTGAAGATCCGCATTTTGGTCGTAATAGCGTAAAAGCCAAATGGGTTCCAGAACATGAATGGTGGTACAAACGTCAGTTTGATGTGCCTAAAGAAATGTTTCAAAAACACATTCAACTTGTTTTTGATGGTGTTGATTTTGGATGTGATGTTTGGTTAAATGGTGAATTTTTAGGATCACATGAAGGTATGTTTTCTAAATTTAAGTTTGATGTGTCAAATATCATTCGTTTTGAAAAATTACGATTTGGTACTAACGTACTTATGATTCGTTTGCATCCAGCACCACGAAGATATAGCCAGGTAGCTGGTAGAAAACCTGCATGGCATGGTGACTATTGGGTGAGTTTACCACCTACTGGTATCTGGAAACCTGTTTATCTTGAAGCTACAGGTAAAATTACCATTGAAGACACCTATGTAAAACCTCAGTTAACATCTGAAAACTCAGCCTCTCTTGATATTGAAATAGAACTTAAAAACCATGATCATTCAGAAAAAACCGTTAACATACAAATAGATGTTGAAGGTGAAAATTTCAATTCTAAAACATATAGCGTAAATAAAACGGTTGCTGTTTCAAAAGGTATAAATTCATACGAATTAAACCTTGGCATCAAAGATGCTAAATTATGGTGGCCATGGGATTTAGGTGATCAAAACCTTTATACAGCCAAAGTAACTGTAACCGAAGGGGAAGACATTTTATTAGATACAACAAACACCTCATTCGGAATTCGTGAAGTCAAAATGGTGCACAATCCTGGTTTTACGCTAGATGAAGTTGAAAACCCTTGGACGGTCATGATTAATGGAAAAAGACATTTTATGCGCTCAGGGACTTGGGGCGGACCACCAGATATTTTCATGGGGCGTGCGCATCCAAGTAAATACAAAGAGCTTATTCGTTTAGCCAAAGAAGCCAACTTTAATAACCTAAGAATTTTTGGCTGGCACCCCGAAGAGATTCCGCTATTTTACCAATTATGTAATGAGGCAGGAATAACCGTTTGGCAAGATGTATTACCTCTTGCCAGTTTATCATTACCAAAAGATGAAGCATTTAAACAGGCCGTTTTTGCTGAAGCCATTGCATCGGTAAAAGAGCAACGTAATCATCCTTGTTTGGTATTACTTGAAGGTTCGGAAGAATTATTTATGACAGCTTCTGATCCTGAGCATAATTTAAAATTTGTTACCGAGTTAGGTGAAGCTATAAAACCTTTTACGCCATTGCATTTTATTCCATCGTCACCTTTAAGTGATGAAGTAGGGTTAAATCTAGGCTTTAAACCTAACGAGAGTTTTCATGCCAATGATTTGTTTTATGGAGAAGGTGAATTTGTTATGGAAGACTACTTCCCTAGCTTAGATTATGCTGTAATACCGGAATTAGCGATTTCCTCTTGCCCGAATACCGAAAACATTAAGAAGTTTATTCCTGAGGAAGAAATTTGGCCACCAGGCCCAAGTTGGGGACATCATTGGACCGATTTTGATGCCTTAAGAACTCTTAATTTTGAAGTTTTAGGGAATCAAAGTAAAGATGGTTTTGAAACATTTGTGGAGGCTACTCAAGTAGCCCAAGGCGTAATTTTTCAATATGCATTAGAGCATTTCAGAACAAGAAAACCAAAAACCAGTGCCATTTGTATTTGCCACTACATCACTTTTGCACCAGATATGAAATGGGGTATTGTAGATTATTACCAAGATAAAAAATTATCTTTTGACCACGTAAGAAAAGCATACCAGCCACTTTTAATTACCATGAAACACTATAATAGAAGATGGCTTCCTGGTCAAGAATTTAAAGGTGAATTATGGATAGTAAATGATTATTATCAAGATTACACAAATTGTAAAATAGCTATAAAGTTTTTAAATAATCAGAAAGAGTTAATACAAGAAGAAAGTTTTGATATTGCAGAAATCAAAGGAGACAGCGCTTCAAAATACGTGGATGTTTCCTGCAAGGTACCAGGAACTATAGGCGATAAATTCTATGCAGAAATGTCATTATTGGATGCAGATGGTAACGTTTTATCTGAAAATGATTATTTTTTACTCGTTGCTGATAAAGACAAAGACAAAAAAGAGCTAAGAGCTATTGGTCTCGAAGCCTTTGAAATAAAACAAAAATATGGTTGGGCCAATTATTTTAGATATTACCCTGGCTTAGGCGCCGAGGAAGGCCATAAAGAAGCTGATGAAAAAATGCCTATAGCAAGAGGATTTCAAAATTAAATACTATGTTTGAATACAGTAAAAATGAGCGATTAGGAATTATTTCCTTAAATAAAGCACCAGCAAACAGCTATGATATTCATTTCTTTAAAGAATTTAGTAAATTACTAAAAGGCATTGAAAAGGATAAAACGATAGCCGTTGTACTTATTAAAAGTGCTATTCCTAAGTTTTTCTGTGCTGGTGCAGATATTAAAGTATTTAGTAAAAACACACCTGCTCAGAACCAAGACATGGTGGTTATGGCCAATAAAGTAGCACGAAAAATTGCCTCCAGTTCTAAAATAATTATTGCTTTTTTAAACGGACACACTTTAGGTGGTGGCTTAGAGTTAGCCATGGCTTGTGATATTAGAATAGCATCAAATAAACCTTTTTTATTGGGGCTTCCTGAAGTAAATTTAGGATTAATGCCAGGTAATGGCGGGATTCCTAAGCTTGTTCAACTAGTTGGTAGTTCAAGAGCCCTAGAGCTATTGGTGTCTGGTGGTACATTCTCTTCAACAGATGCTTTTAATTATGGATTAGTTACCCATTTATTTGAGGAGGAAGATGCTGAAGAAAAAGCTTTAGCTTATGCCAAAAAGATTTCTTTAGGCCCTAAAAAAGCAATGGCAGCTATCAAAAAAACAATACGAAAAGGTTCAGGAATGCGGTTAAAACAATTCTTAAACCTTGAAAAAAGAAACGTGGACAAGTTATATGATACGTTTGATGCCAAAGAAGGTTTTCAAGCCTTTGTAGAAAAACGCGAACCTAATTTTGAATAATTTTTAATTAAAACATATGGGACACACACAGGTAAAGCACTATTCATGTTACATTAATGGTGAATGGTTAGACAGTAATACTCGAGACACTATTGAAGTTGAAAACCCAGTAAATAATGAAGTATTTGCTACGGTAACAGCATGTACCAAAGAAGATGTACAGTATGCCTTAGAGTCTTCTGAAAAAGCACAAAAACAATGGGCATTGATACCTGCCAATACAAGGGCAAAATACATCTATGAAATAACGAGTAAACTTAAGACCGAACGTGAACATTTTGCAAAACTTTTGGTTATGGAACAAGGCAAAACATATCCTGAAGCACTTGGTGAAGTTGATGATACTATTACATATATGAATTATGCAGCCGAAGGCGCCAGACGCATTCAAGGGGCTATCTTCCCTGCTGAAGACGCCAATAAAAGGTTATCTATTTATAAAGTTCCTTATGGGGTTACTGTAGGTTTGTGTGCCTTCAACTACCCGTTAGCCCTCATTGGAAGAAAAGTGGGACCTGCTCTAGCCACAGGGAATACCATGATTATAAAACCTCATGAATTAACACCAATTACAGCTTCTGAGTTTTGCCGGTTAGTCGATGAAACTAGCATACCTAAAGGCGTTATTAATATGGTTTCTACAAAAACAGCAGATGCTGCCTCGTTATTAGTAGAAAGTCCTATTACAAAATTAATATCCTTAACAGGAAGTACACGAGCTGGTAGAGCCATGTATCGTGCCGCTTCAGAAAATATAACAGGCCTCATTTTGGAATTAGGAGGTAAAGCGCCTTTTATAGTTTGTGATGATGCCGATATTGATAAAGCCGTTGATGCTGCCGTTATTTCAAGATATGCTAATTGCGGACAGGTTTGTATTTGTAATGAAATGGTTTTTGTTGATGAAAAGATTGCCGACGAGTTTACTGAAAAAGTTATAAAACGAGCACAGCAAATAAAAGTGGGTGATCCGTTTGATGCTTCCGTTAACATGGGACCTAATGTAAGTAAACTGGGATTAGATCGCGTAGACCAATTAGTAAAACAAAATTTAAATGAAGGCGCAGAACTTCTTTTAGGTGGCGGACGCCCCGATGGTGCTTATTTTGAAAAAGGCAACTGGTATACGCCTACTATTCTAGGGAATGTTAAAGGAGACCATGCTACAATTAGTCAAGAATTATTTGCTCCCGTAATGCCTATTGTTAAGGTAAATGGTTTTGAAGAAGCTGTATCATTGGCTAATGATAGAGAAGAAGGTTTATCTGCATACTTATATTCAAACGACTATAGAATTCATCAAAAAGCGATAGACACAATGGAGGTTGGAACCATTTTCATAAATCAACAGATTATTGGGAATATTCAAGGGTATCACTCCGGGCATAAAACATCGGGGGCAGCTGGTGAAGATGGTGTTTATGGTTTAGATCATTATTTGCAAAAAAGAACCATTTATTTAAACTACGAATAATTATTTATTATGGTTATAGGAGTTATTTGGGTGCTTTTAGCCGCAACACTACTCGGTTTTTATGCCTTACCGAGCAAATACACAGAGAACTATGCTATTGAAAACACTTGGGCTGGTTTTTGGTTTTTAGCCATGTTTCTGGTGCCAATACTTGCCACTTTAGGCTTAGTTGACGGACTGTTTGACACCTATAGGCAAGTACCTAATAACTTGTTTATTATTATATTTTTGTTTAGTCTGCTTTGGGGTGTTGGTAATCTATTATGGGGTATAAGCATTTCTAAAATAGGAATGGCACTAGGGTTTTCTCTATTAATTGGGGTTTCAACCTTAGTGGGGTCCATCCTTCCCTTTTTTATGGGAGGCATTGAAAAACTAAGCTCCAAAGGAGGGTTAGTTATTCTGTTAGGCATTTTTATTATTATGTTAGGTATTATGGCCAATGGTAAGGCAGGTTTACTACGAGAAAAGAATGAATCGAAAAATCAAGAATTTACCAATGAAACATCTAATAACAAAATGCGAAATGGTATTATCTTATGCATAGTTGGTGGATTCTCAGCAGCTGGATTCAATTTAGCGTATCATGTAGCAGATAATTTGGCTCATATTGGTTCTATATCGCAGGATCAGTTTAATAATGCATCATGGATTGCAAGATTGGCGGTTATGTTACCTGCATTTATTGGCAGTGGTATTTGTATTCTTATATATTTTAGTATACAACTTACCAAAAACAAAACGTGGACTCACTTTAGTAATAAAGGAAGTGTTAAAAATATATTCCTTCTTTTAATCATGTCTATTGTTTATTGTGCTTCATTAATTATTTATGGTTTAGGAGCTTATGAGTTAGGTCCTTTAGGTACAACAGTAGGGTTTGCTATTTTTCAAACAGGCTGTATCATGGTTGCAAATATTTTAGGATATTTTACTGGCGAATGGAAAAATGCTGGAAAACAAAGTAAAAACTGGTTAATTCGTGGTTTAGCCATAATGACTGTAGGTATAGTGGTAATAGCCTACGGCAATGCATTAATTTAAACGAACATAAATGACTACAACTTAAACCCCAAGACACGCTTTATCGTGTTTTAATATTTTTTCAATACTAATACAGATATATTAAACTTATTATAAACTATTCTTCATTTTTAAGTAATAATTATTAAATTTAAAAAGCATTCCTTATTAAATTCATAAAAAAAAAAAAAAAAAAATTAAACACTCACCACGCTATTTTATAATATGAAAAAATATGATGCTCAAATAGGATATTTTAAAATAATAATGAATATGCTATTAAAACATCAGTGTTATACATGCCTCTTCCCCATGTTTATTAAATTATTGACACTATTGGCATCTCATAAAATCCCATTTAAATATACTCTAAATATGCATTTGAATAAGCCTCTATTTAACCTTAGCTTTATTCATATGCCTTTCATAAATAATAATATGGGCACATCAATAGATATTATAATTTAATCAACTGAATAAACTAAACTACCATGGGAAAATTTCAAAACCTTAAAAATTCATGCATTTTAATTTGTTTCTGCATTTTTTGTAACTCCAATTTGATATCTCAAGTCAAAATTTACGAACAAGAAGAAGTCATTCCTACCTATAAAGTTGGAGCCAATGAGGTGAGTCCCATTTTTTATACGGGCAGAAGTGTTCAAGGTGCTCAAGGCAAAATTTACCCCTATCCGTTGCAAACAAGACTAAGTGATTCTCTGGTTGATGTAACTTACAACATGATTGTGCTAGAAAACGAATATCTCATTGTAAAGGTATTACCTACTTTTGGAGGTAGACTATTCTCTGCTATTGATAAAACAAACGGTCATGAACTTTTTCATACCAATAGTGTAATTAAACCAGACCTAATTGGTACACTTGGCGCATGGGTTTCTGGTGGTATTGAATGGTGCTTCCCTCATCATCACAGAACAACAACCATGTTGCCTGTTGATTACAGAATGATAAAAAATCAAGATGGTAGTGCGACCATTTGGATTGGCGAAACTGAAAAAACCATGCGTATGAGAGGTGTGGTTGGTATTACCCTAAAACCTGGACGATCCTATATTGAAACAGAATATAGAATTAACAACACAAATGAACTAACAAAAACCTTTTTATTCTGGGCAAATGTAGCCGTTACTGCTAATAACGATTTTAGAACGTTTTGGCCTCCAAGTCAAGAAATAGGAGTCTACCATAACAATACCAGTTTTATAAGCTGGCCTATTTCAAATGATACTGAGCACTATGCTAGAACAAGTTATAAAGCAGGAGTAGACTTAACCTGGTGGAAAAATCACCCCAATCCTGTTTCATTTTTTATGTGGGATATTAAGGAAGGTTTTATTGGAGGATATGATTATGGTCAAAATGCAGGCATGATACACGTTGGTGATCCCTATAAAAATAATGCTTCAAAACTATGGCAATTTGGTCCTGGTTTGGCAGGTCAAAATGCAAGAAGAAAGCTTACCGATGACGGAAAAGCTTATGTTGAACTTATGACTGGAACATTTTCAAATAACCAACCTGATTATAGCTGGATTATTCCCCATTCCGTAAAAGAAGCAAAAAATTATTGGTATCCTATTAGAGACATTGAAGTTGTAAAAAATGCAACTATTGACGCTTCGGTTACGCTTCAAATGCGAAACAAAAAGACCGTTTTTTATGGATTCAATACCACAAAACCGTTTAAAAATGCACAATATACATTGCAATATAACGGTGCTATCATTGCTCAAGGTCAAATCAATATTGACCCAACAAGTCCTTTTACAACAACCTATAAGAGTAAAACCGATTTAGATGAATATAAGCTTCATATTGAGTTAAAAGATGACAACAATAACAGTATTATATCCTACAAACCTTACCAACCCAAACGGCCTGAGTTACCTAGCCCTCAAGAAAAGATATTAGATGCTGATGAAATTGAATCTGTTGAAGATTTATATTTAACAGGGCGTTTTGTTGAGCAATTTAATCGTCCTGGGATGAACCCTGATGATTATTATCTAGCAGCTTTACAGAAAGCTCCAAACGACCATCGGGTAAACATAGCCTTAGGAAAACGTAGACTCAATCAAATGCGCTATGCTGAAGGTTTACAATATTTAGAAACTGCTGCTCATAAACTGCATATTAAATATTATCAACCCAAGGAAGGTGAAATTTTTTACTATTTGGGAATAGCTCACAAAGCCTTGGGAAATAACTATGAAGCTTATAAATATTTTGCTCGGGCAACCTGGTATTATGAATGGGCTTCCGCAGGGAATTTTCAATTAGCACAACTAGAATCTAAACAATCTAATATCCAAAAAGCATTGGAATATATTGAGAAAGCCTATTCAACAAATAATTTAGATGGTAAAATTATAGTACTGTATAGCATACTATTAAGAAAAACGGATCAGCCAAACAAAGCGCAATCCATTTTAAAAAACTTAATTGCTTTTGATCCCTTAAATTATACCGCACTAAATGAACTTTCTAAATTAAATAGTTCTAATGATTGGTCTGACTTAAAGAACGGTATGCAAAACGTTGATAATAACTTTTTAGAAATAGCTTTGCCCTATTTGAATGCTGGTTTTAACGAAGAAGCTATTCAGGTTTTAGAATCAATAACAGCTCCTAAAAATCCCCTCATCTATTATTATTTATCCTATTTATATGCGCAGTCAAATAACACAAAAATCGCAAAATCTCTTATTGCAGATGCCAAACAACTGTCTTTAGATTACTGCTTTCCCTATCGTGCAGAAACGGAAACCATTTTAAAACATGCTTTAAAATTAGATAACAACAATGCAGATGCTTATTATTTATTAGGTAATTTGTTATTTGACCACCGCCCTAGTGAAGCCATTTTGGCTTGGGAAAAGGCCTTGAATATACAACCTGATTTTCCTATGACTTTAAGGAATTTGGCTTTTGGTAGTTTTTATCACAAACAGAATTATGATGAAGCTGTTAATTATATTTTGAAAGCCATAAACTTAGATAATTCGCATGCTATTTGGTATACAGAGTTAGCGAAGTATTTTGACTATACAAACAAAGGTTACGAAGAATGCCTTAGTATTTTAGAATCAAACTTAAACGTTATTAAACAAGATATTACCGCTCCAAAAATGTATGTTGAATTGCTCAATTTAAATGGCAATTATGATCAAGCTATAAATTTTTTAAACACGCATCATTTTAGAACTTGGGAGGGTGGCCGAGAAATTTATTGGCATTACGTAGATACCTATGTTTTAAAAGCAAAACATTTAATTTCACAAAACAATGCACAAGGCGCTATAGAATATTTGAATAAAGCTTTTGAATATCCAGTAAACTTAGAAGTTGGTAAATCATCAACCGATGAAAAAAATGCATTGATTCACTATTATCTTGGGGAGGCTTATACTGCCCTTAACAAATCTAAAAAAGCTAAAACCCATTATACATTAAGCGCCAATGCCAACAACGGATATGGCATGTACGATTTAAAGTATTTTCAGGGACTATCACTTTTAAAACTAGGAAAGACTGAAGAAGCCCAAAATCTATTTAGAAATCTCATCAAAACAGGTGATAAAATTATTAATAAAGGCAGTAACATGACATTAATTGCTGTTGAGGAATCATCATCAAACTTAAATAAAACGAAATCCAATGGGCTTTGTCTTCAAGCATTAGGTCATAGAGGATTAGGTGATACCGAAAAGGCTAACGCTCTTTTTAAAGAAGCCCTAAAAACCTATAGAAATAACTTGTGGGCCAACATTTTAGTTAATGATTAAAAAATTCTGATAAGAAAATTAAGTTTAGTAAGAACGCTAATAAAATAAAAAAACATGCATATTAAATCACAATTTTACGAAGACTACACATTAGGTCATAAAAGAGAAACCTTGGGAAGAACCATTACAGAATCAGATTTTGTTACTCATGCTGGTCATACAGGAGATTTTTTTCCACATCATATGGACGCTGAGTGGTGTAAAACACAACCTTTTAAACAACGCATTGCACATGGCACCTTAACCTTTTCTGTGGGTATTGGTATGACTGCTACAGAAATAAACCCCGAAGCCTTCTCAAAAGGGTATGATAGGTTACGCTTTATAAAGCCCGTTTACATTGGAGATACTATTAGGGTTGCTGTAACCATTAGCGAAAAAAAAGAATCAAAACGTCCTGAATTAGGACAAATTAATGAACATGTTGAGATATTTAATCAAAATGATGAATTGGTCTTGGTTTGTGACCATATCCTTTTAGCTAAGAAAAAAGAATACGAACGTTAAACACATAAAAAAATAAGCATGAGTAAGTAAAGAATGGATATCCACTCTTTACTTACTTCTGATATTTAGGAACTCTAAAGAGTAAAATTATTCCAATAAGAAAAAAAACAAATAAAAATAGCACCGCATTTCTCATACTACTAAAATGGTCTACCAGAGCAAAAATGGTCATCCCTATAACAATACCAATTTTTTCAGCAACATCATAAAAACTGAAATAAGACGTAGAATCTTCTGTTTCTGGCAAAAATTTTGAATAAGTTGACCGGGCTAAAGATTGTATACCGCCCATGACCAAGCCTACCAAGGTTGCCGTAGCATAAAATTGTACTGGAGTATGTAAAAAATAGGCCATCACGCACAAAAACAACCAAATTACGTTTATAGCTATTAATGTTTTTATATTTCCAAATTTAGCAGATGATTTTGAGGTTAAAACAGCGCCTACTATGGCCACCAATTGAATAACTAAAATACTAACAATAAGTCCCATTGTTTTTTCTCCAGCACTGCCCCAAGCTATTTCCTTCTCTCCAAAATAAACAGCCATAAGCATAATAGTTTGAACCGCCATGCTGAAAACAAAAAAAGCATACAAATACCGTTTTAATCTTAAATTCTGTTTTAATTGTGCCCAAACTTGATTCAACTCTTGGAATCCTTTTAAAACCACATCTTTGGTTACCTTATGTCCAGCAGAAACCCCTTTAGGCAATACATAAAAGGTATATTGGCTAAACAGAATCCACCATACCCCAACGGTAACAAAAGAGATTTTCATGGCTTTAATAGAAGCGAGATCTTTTTCTGCTTCGGTTGTTCCTATATCAAATCCAAACCAATCGGGTTTCATAACCATGGCTAAGTTTAATATCAACAGCAGAACGCTTCCTATATACCCCAATGAAAACCCTTTGGCGCTTATAGCATCTTGTTGGTCTTCAAAAGCTATATCGGGCAAATACGAATTATAAAAAACCAAACTCCCCCAATACCCTATTAAGCCCATGAAGTAAAATAGCACACTTAGGTGAATAAAATCTAAATTAAACCAATATAAACCAATACAACCAAAACCTCCAACATAACAGAAAAACTTCATAAACCCTTTTTTGTTACCTATGTAATCTGCAATACCAGATAAAATTGGTGATAAAAAAGCAACCACCAAAAACGTAAAAGCTGTAATTATTTCAATTAAAACCGTTTGCTTCATGTTAAAGCCAAAGGCAGAAACCAACTCGTCTTTAGAATTAAATAACGTAGCATAAAAGATTGGGAATATTGAGGAGGCAATAGTAAGGGTATATACCGAATTAGCCCAATCATAAAATGCCCATGCATTTAGAAGCTTTTTACTTCCTTTTTCAAGTTTTTCCATAAAAAAACGACCCTTTTTTGAGTCGCTCTAAAATAGTCAAATATTTTTTCTATTTAAAATAAGTTTCTAATCTCTGAATTCAGTCACCCCAAATTTTTTCGCTTCTGCAATTGCTGTTGGTGCTAAAGCCGTTAAATTGGCTATGCGAGAATCGTTAGATGGGTGTGTACTTAATATCTCTGGTGGTGCTTGTCCGCTTCCTGCATTGGCTTTCATACGCTTCCATAACTCAGCCGCTTCATTCGGGTTATATCCAGCAATAGCCATAAGATACAATCCTATTTTATCTGCTTCAGTCTCATGGTTTCTACTAAAAGGCAACATAACACCTACTTGAGACCCTACACCATAATACTGATTGAATGCGTTCCTAGCACTTTCATCTTGTAGAGCAATATTTCCGGCAACGGCCCCTAATTGCTGTAACATACCAGCACTCATACGTTGCTGACCATGATTTGCTAAGGCGTGAGCCACTTCATGTCCCATAATGGCGGCAACCCCTGCCTCACTTTTTGCTATGGGTAAAATACCAGTATAGAATACAATTTTTCCGCCGGGCATGCACCAAGCATTTACGGTTTCATCGTCCACTAAATTGTACTCCCATTTGTAATCCTTTAAATAGCCGTGATATCCATTAGCACTGAGCCACTTTTCTGATGCCGATGCAATACGCTCACCTACTCGTTTAATCATTTTAGCATCAGACGTTCCTGTTATCACTTTATTTTCTGTTAGAAACTGATTATATTGAGTAAAAGAAGTAGGGAATAACTGTGAATTAGGCACAAGAGCCATTGTTTTTTTTCCCGTAAAGGGATTTGTTGAACATGAAAAAACAAAGGCCGCAATTCCTAAACCTATAAACAAATGTTTGATTTTCATCTTTTTTATTTTTCTTTTTTTAGTTATCAATCTAAAGTTACAAAAATTGTTCCTTTTCTTAAATAGGACTATTACATCCAATTTTTATCACTATACTCAAAATTAAAAAATATTTTAAGCCTAGTTGAAATAAAACCAAATTATTTAGAATTACTGATTGTTAAATACCCTTCAACTGAATACCAATACGCTGCCCTGCAAGTATTATATTCACTTTAATCATAGCATATAATATGCCGAACCATAACACTACTTTAATGAAAGGTATTTAAATTTATTTTTACTATAAAAAAAAAGGAAGCTGAAATCAGCTTCCTTATAATGTATTTTAGTGTATGTGGGCACTATTTTTTTATGATTCTTTTGGTAACGCTAGCATGATTAGTAAATATTTTTAAAAAATAAACACCATTTTCTAAAGTACTTAAATCAGTTGATGTACCAACTTGAGAGCCAAGAACGTTATAAACTTCTATATGATCAATATTGAATTGCGTTTTTTCAATATGCACCAAACCAGTTGTTGGATTGGGAAAAACGCGAGCTTGCTTTAAAGCCATTAACTCTGGCGTACTTAGCGTATTTGCTGTATAAGTAATTGTTTGACTAATGTCCGCCGCACCTGAAGCTTGGGTATACCAAATAACATCACCTCCATCAGGCTTAACTGGAGAAGGCGGCCAATACGCCCAATTAACATTTCCTGTACCATTACCATCTCCATCAGTCATAATAGTTACTACGGCACCTGCAACTTGATTCGAACTTTCATCTGGGTTACTTGCATCTCTAAGTTGATTATATACTTTTATTTCCGTATTAGGAGCTAGCCCAGTTAAGGTAACTGTTAAAGGTGAAGGATTGGATGTTTCCCCTGTTGGCTTATTGTTCTCGTCAAGCCCAGTAAACTCTAATGCTGTAACCATTGATTGTGTCACTGTCTGGCCGTAAAAAAAGGTTGTAAATAAAACGGCCAATAGGCCAAAAGTAATTTTTTTCATAATGTGCTAATTTAAATTGATTGCTTTCTGTGATCAAAATTCGTTTTTATTTGACATTTTTGAGATAACAAATGTCTTAAATAAGGATAAAATTGTGTTTTAGGATAATTCTAAGCGGCAATCTAATAAGCTTCATGCTTAATTATGTGTTTTTTAAATGTAAATAACATTAAACGAAAAAAAAGATTTACTACCATTTAAAGTTCTAAAGTTCTCAGTATTTACAAATTACTTTTTAGCCTATGTTATTTTAATGATATTTGTTCGACTTATAATTAGATGAATAATTATTATGTTGTACAAATCAATTCTTGTTTTTATCGTTGCACTTTTAACAAGTTATAATTCATGCGCTCAAAAAGTTTCTAAAACCGAACCTCAAACCTTGAAAGTTTTAAAAACAGAAGATGAATGGCGGAAACAATTATCAGACAAGGCGTTTTATGTTTTAAGACAAGGTGGCACGGAACGCGCTTTTAGTAGTTCTTTAAATAAAAATTACGCAGCTGGTATTTATGTATGTAAAGGTTGTAAAACACCATTATTTAAAAGTGAACACAAATTTAATTCTGGCACAGGTTGGCCCAGTTTTGACCGTGCTATTGAAGGTAACATTGCATACGCAAAAAATGGCAGTGCTCATTATGGTTATGAAGAACATTGTGCCGTTTGTGGTGGTCATTTAGGTCATATTTTTAATGACGGGCCACATGAAACCACGGGTAAAAGACATTGTATTAATGGTGTAGCCTTAGAATTTATTCCAAAAAATTAAGATTTTCGTTTAAATGGTCTAATAATGAGTCGTGCTTCCCTGTCAAAACGAATATAATTATATACCCAATTTACAAAAACCACCATGCGATTTCTAAAACCAATTAAGAAAAAAAGATGTACAAACATCCACACATACCAAGCAAATATCCCTTGAAACTTAAACCGCTTTAAATCTACTACAGCTTTATTTCTTCCTATGGTTGCCATAGCCCCCTTATCTTTATAGGTAAACGGTTTCATGGGCTTTCCTTCAATAATACGTAATAGATTATTCCCTAATTGTTCTCCCTGTTGAATAGCGGGCTGTGCCATCATAGGAAATCCATTAGGTCTATCGGCCGTAACCATAGCAGCCACATCTCCAATAGCAAACACATGATTAAAACCTTTTACTTGATTAAATTCATTAACCAACAACCTATTCCCTCTGGTAACAAGGGCTTCTCCATCCACCCCCTTTATGATGCTACCCTTTACACCTGCCGCCCAAATCAAGGTAGCCGTTTCAAAGGTTAAATCTGAATTTGTTGTTACCATGTTACCATCATAATTAGTAACTCTAATATTTTTCCAAATATTAACTCCCAATTTTTCTAAAAATTCTTCAGCCTTTTCTGACGCCTTACTACTCATTCCTTTAAGTATGCAATCTCCAGCTTGAATAATATGAATTTGCGCCATTCGGGTGTCTAAATCAGGATAATCTTTAGGTAAAATTCCTTTCTTAATTTCAGCCAAGGCACCTGCCAATTCCACTCCAGTTGGTCCTCCACCAACAATGACAAAATTCATTAAAGCATTTCGTTCATTTAAATCTGAAGTTAACAGGGCCTCCTCAAAGTTTTCTAATATCAAACTTCTTAAATTTAAAGATTGAGGTATGGTTTTCATAGCCATACTATACTTTTCAATTTCAGAATGCCCAAAGTAATTGGTTTGAGACCCCGAAGCTACCACTAGATAATCAAACTTTAAGTTTCCTATATCCGTTTTTAGTTTGTTCTTTTGTGTATTTATTTCTTGTACATGCGCCAGCCTGAAATAAAAATTAGGAAAATCCTTTAGTATCTTTCTAATGGGATAGGCAATAGAATCTGGCTCTAAACCACCAGTAGAAACCTGATATAAAAGGGGCTGAAATGTATGATAATTATGTTTATCTAAAAGGACAACCTGTACTTCCTGTTTTGATAATTTTTTTGCTAGTGCTATTCCAGCAAACCCCCCACCAATTATTACAACTCTGGGATAACTTGTACGTGGTATGTTCATAAAATATAACTTACCTTACAAAGGTAAGATTTAAGTTATAAATTTAAGGGCTTCTAAATTCTTTATTAAAAATCGATTTTGTAAATTCGTAGCCTAAAATTTAACAGATGAGTAAATACGATATTATAGTTCTTGGAAGTGGTCCTGGTGGTTATGTAACTGCCATTAGAGCATCACAATTAGGTTTTAAAACAGCGATTGTTGAAAAAGAAAACTTAGGAGGTGTATGTTTAAACTGGGGCTGTATTCCTACCAAAGCCTTATTAAAATCTGCTCAAGTTTTTGAATACCTTAAACATGCCGAAGATTATGGCCTAAGTGTAAAAGATGCTGAACATGATTTTGAGGCTGTTGTAAAAAGAAGTCGTGGTGTAGCTGATGGAATGAGTAAAGGCGTTCAATTTTTAATGAAAAAAAATAAAATTGATGTTATTAATGGTTATGGAAAATTAAAACCAGGAAAGAAAGTTGATGTTGATGGCACTGAATATAGTGCAGATAATATCATTATTGCCACTGGAGCCAGATCTCGTGAATTACCAAGCTTACCTCAAGATGGAAAAAAAGTTATTGGTTATAGAGAAGCTATGAGCTTGCCTAAACAACCTAAAAAAATGATTGTTGTAGGCTCTGGGGCTATTGGTGTTGAATTTGCCTATTTCTACAATTCAATGGGTACAGAAGTAACCGTTGTTGAATATTTACCAAATATTGTACCTGTTGAAGATGAAGATGTATCTAAACAGTTAGAGCGTTCATTTAAAAAAAATGGCGTAAAGATTATGACTTCAGCTGAAGTTACTTCGGTTGACACTTCAGGAGAAGGGGTTAAAGCAACAGTGAAAACTAAAAAAGGGGAAGAAATTTTGGAGGCTGACGTCATTTTAAGTGCTGTTGGTATAAAAACCAACATTGAAAATATTGGTCTTGAGGAAGTTGGTATTGTGGTTGACCGAGATAAAATACTAGTTAATGATTTTTATCAAACAAATATACCTGGATATTTTGCCATTGGTGATGTAACTCCAGGACAAGCTTTAGCGCACGTAGCTTCTGCAGAAGGTATTTTATGTGTGGAAAAATTAGCAGGACATCATGTTGAGGCATTAGATTATGGAAATATTCCTGGGTGTACCTACTGTTCTCCAGAAATTGCTTCGGTAGGTTTAACCGAAAAACAAGCCAAAGAAAAAGGTTTAGATATTAAAATTGGAAAATTCCCATTTTCGGCTTCAGGAAAAGCGAGTGCTGGCGGAAATAAGGAAGGGTTTGTAAAAGTGATTTTTGATGCCAAATATGGCGAATGGTTAGGATGTCATATGATTGGAGCTGGTGTAACTGATATGGTTGCTGAAGCTGTGGTGGCAAGAAAATTAGAAACTACAGGTCATGAAATTTTAAAGGCCGTTCATCCACACCCTACCATGAGTGAAGCAGTTATGGAAGCAGTTGCAGATGCTTATGATGAGTGTATTCATATTTAAAATTAGATAGAGTTATATTATTTATAAAAAAAGTTCCAGTTAGCGCTGGAACTTTTTTTATAATTATATATGATGTTTTTTAAAATAGTTGACACCCTCCTTTTACAAAAAGCTTTGAATAGCAAGCTCATAACTCTGTAAACCAAAACCTAAAATTACACCTTTAGCATTTGGCGAAATATAAGATTGATGTCTAAATTCTTCTCTACCAAATGTATTAGAAATATGTACTTCAACTACTGGAGTTTCAATACCTTTTATTGCATCACCAATCCCAATACTGGTGTGCGTATAAGCACCTGCATTTAAAATCACCCCGTCATAGCTAAAACCAACCGCATGTAACTTATTTATTATCTCACCTTCAATATTTGATTGATAATAGTCCATTTGAATGCTGGAATACTTCTCTTTAATTTCTTCAAAAAATTCGGTAAAAGTCAAACTACCATAAATATTAGGCTCACGTTTACCTAAAAGGTTTAAATTTGGTCCGTTTATTATCATTAACTTTTTCATCCTGTAAATATATTTAAATTTTAGGCATAAAGAAACCGAAGTTAAAACTTCGGTTGCTTTCTACATACGGTTTTCTTATTTTAAGGTTGAAAAATAACACCTACGTTAAAGGCTGATGTGGTATTAAAAACATTAAAATCAGTATCTAGCAACGAAATAAATCCGCTATAACCTTGATACTGTATATACATTTGCGTGCTATCTGCAACGTCAAATTTATAACCTATTCCTAATCCTAAACCAGCATCAAAGGAACTCTTTATTTGATCTTTAATATCAATTTCTCCTCCCGGTAAATCGGCTTTTGCACTTAACAGTACACCAAAAGTTGGTCCGAAGTTTAAAAACCAATTTCTATTCGATCCAAAATGCCAATTCATATGCAGAGGAATAGCCAAGTAATTCAGTTTATCTATATAATCCTCTCCAGAAAAAGTCACCTTAGTTCCCTTTGAATCATAGAGTAAACCAAAACGTAAGCTCCAACGATCATTAAAATAATATTCTCCTATAGCTCCAATATTAAATGCAGTTCTTATCTTATTATTAAGGTTCTCTGAACTTGTATAGTTTGATAAATTTAAACCAATTTGCGGAGCCAATGTAAAGTCTCCAGAATCTGATTGTGCATGCAAAGTACATCCGCCGAGTACTAAAATTGCAATAAAAATTACTTTTTTCATAAATTGTTTAGTTAGTTTGTTATATTACATAAACATAGTGTTAAATTAATACATAACCTACAAAATATTTTAAAAGTTTATACTACTAAAATATACGCTTATCTACAATCCAAAATAGAAATTATTATTCGCAAACTTAGAATGCAAAATAATTAATTCAATTCATCTTTGTTTTGAATTTGATATTCCTCAATATGGACTTAGTTATAATTAATTTTAATTATCATGCGTTTTTATGTGTATTTTTATCAGCATGAAATGGAATCAAGCACTGAACGATTATAAACTTTATTTAAAAATTGAACGTGGACTATCTCAAAATTCTATAGACAATTACGCGCTTGATGTGCAAAAGCTCATGTCGTTTCTTGAAGAAAATAATATTAGTGTATCACCAGTATCAATTTCATCAGAAACCGTTAAGCATTTTATTTATGAAAGTGCAAAAACTATAAACCCAAGATCACAATCTAGATTAATATCGGGCTTAAAAAGCTTTTTCAATTATCTCATTTTTGAAAATTATATGGAGTATAACCCTTTAGAGTTGGTAGAATCTCCAAAAATAGGCAGAAAGTTACCTGATACGCTTTCCGAAGACGAAATAGATCTTCTTATAAATGCTATAGATTTAGGCGCGCCAGAAGGTGAAAGAAATCGGGCCATGTTAGAAACACTTTATGGTTGTGGATTAAGAGTTAGTGAACTGATTAACTTAAGGATTTCAGATTTATTCTTTGAGGAAGGATTTATTAA
The DNA here is from genome assembly GCF_045788535.1 of Allotamlana fucoidanivorans. Classification (GTDB taxonomy): domain Bacteria; phylum Bacteroidota; class Bacteroidia; order Flavobacteriales; family Flavobacteriaceae; genus Allotamlana; species Allotamlana fucoidanivorans. Next base: position 3,628,765 of record NZ_CP074074.1, read on the forward strand.
AGTAACAGGAAAAGGAGACAAACAACGCTTTGTTCCCATAGTTGGAATTACCCAAAAATATATCAATATTTATAGAACCCAAGTTAGAAACCATATTATAATTAAACCTGGTTTTGAAGATACTTTATTTTTGAATCGTAGAGGTAAACAACTTACCCGAGCCATGATTTTTACTATTATAAAACGTTTAACAGAGCAAGTAGGACTCAAAAAGAAGGTGTCGCCCCACACGTTTAGGCATTCATTTGCAACACATTTACTTCAAAACAATGCAGATTTAAGATCTATTCAGCTCATGCTAGGTCATGAAAGTATCACTACAACGGAAATTTATGTGCATTTAGATAAAAGCCACCTCACTAAAGTGATGGAAAAGTTCCATCCTAGAAAATAATTCAGTAAATTGCACTACGTTATTTGTACGAAATAAACTATTAAATCCTACTTGTGTAAGTTATGATTTCATTGTCTGCATTATTTAGAGGCTATCATTCTAAGAAACCTACCCCAAATAATTTGAAATGGCGCTTTGCTGTAAAAAATTCTAAGATTGGTGTTTGGGATTTGGACACGAAAACAAACAAAGTTTTTTATTCAACTGAATCAAAAAAAATTTTAGGATTTAAAGATCATGAGATGAAAAACACCATTGAAGAATGGAATAAAAGAGTTCATCCTGACGATAGAGAAAAATATTTTGCTGATTTTAATGAACACCTATCTGGAAAGGTTCCTGTTTATAATAATGAGCATAGAATTTTATGCAAAAATGGAGAATACAAATGGATTCTAGATAGCGGTAAAATAATTAGTAAAGATAAAAATGGTAAACCTACCAGAATTATCGGTACTCATATTGATATTACACAACGTAAAAAAAATGAAGACTTATTAAAGGAAAATAATGAAACTATAATCAGTCAAAATAAAAGACTTTATAATTTTACACATATTGTTTCACACAACCTCAAAACCCATATAGGAAATTTAAAAAACGTTTTAGAATTCTACGAAGAAACTGAAAACAAAGAGGAGAAAGAGCAATTTTTTCAATATTTGAAGACAATATCTAACTCCCTAACCACAACCATTACAGATTTAAATGAAATTATTTCTGTAAAGTCTGAACCCGTAAATGTTAACGAAAAAATTCATCTTCACACAGTCGTATCTACCGTTTTACATAATCTAGAAATCGACATTACAAATAAGAATGCCTCTATTATTAACAGTGTAGATTTCAATATTTACATTAATGGTAGTGAATCTTATTTAGAAAGTATTTTTCATAACCTCATTTCAAATGCATTAAAATACAGTCACCCGAAACGAAGCCCAGAAATCAATATAAAAACGAATAAAACAGATAATGGCTATGAAATTCGCGTTTCTGATAATGGTATAGGTATTAATATTGAAAAATATAAAGGACGTATTTTTGAAATGTATCAAACCTTTCATGAAAGCAAACGTGACGATTCAAAAGGGATTGGTCTTTATTTAACAAAAATGCAGGTTGAAGATTTAGGTGGTAAAATATCTATAGATAGTATTCTAAACGAAGCAACCACTTTTAAAATACATTTTCCAAAAGAAAAAACGTTCCTTTCAAAGGACTAAAATCATCTTTCTTTTTAAGAGTTTAAATTAATTTTAAAACTAGTCAAAAAAAATATCGAGCGTATTACCCCTCGATATTTAAACTTTGCATACTTCTTTCTTAATTAGAAAGAATCTATTTAGCTATATTAACGGCTCTGGTTTCTCTAATTACCGTAACTTTTACCTGCCCAGGATAAGTCATATCTGTTTGTACTTTTTGAGAAATGTTAAATGATAAATCAGCTGCTTTTTGATCATCAACTTTTTCACTTTCAACAATAACCCTCAACTCTCTTCCTGCCTGAATAGCATAAGCTTTCTTTACACCAGTAAAACCAAATGCAATATCTTCTAAGTCTTTTAATCTTTGAATATAGCTATCTAGCACCTGTCTACGCGCTCCTGGTCTTGCTCCTGAAATAGCATCGCAAACCTGAATAATTGGAGCTAATAATGACTTCATCTCTATTTCATCATGATGCGCTCCAATAGCATTACACACTTCTTCTTTTTCGTTATACTTTTCTGCCCATTGCATCCCTAAAATAGCGTGCGGTGTTTCCATATCGGCCTCAGCATCTGGCACCTTTCCTATATCATGTAAAAGTCCTGCGCGTTTTGCTAGCTTCGGATTTAAACCTAATTCGGCAGCCATCACACCACATAGTTTTGCTACTTCTCGTGAATGCTGTAATAAATTTTGTCCGTATGACGAGCGATACTTCATTCGTCCTACCATTTTTATTAACTCTGGGTGCAAATTGTGTATACCTAGATCTATAACCGTACGCTTTCCTACCTCAATAATTTCTTGCTCAATTTGCTTCTTTGTTTTCTTCACCACTTCTTCAATACGAGCTGGATGAATTCTACCATCAGTTACCAATTTATGTAATGATAGTCGAGCAATCTCTCTTCTTACCGCATCAAAACAAGACAGTATAATAGCCTCAGGGGTATCATCAACTATAATCTCTACGCCAGTAGCCGACTCTATTGCCCTGATATTTCTACCTTCTCTACCAATAATTCTACCTTTTACGTCATCAGATTCAATATTAAACACAGAAACACAGTTATCAACAGCCTCTTCCGTACCAATGCGTTGAATGGTATTTATTATGATTTTCTTAGCATCTTGTTCAGCTGTTAATTTGGCTTCCTCAAGTGCATTTTGAATATAAGCCATCGCATCATTTTTAGCTTCACCCTTTAAAGATTCTACTAATTGCTCTTTGGCTTCTTCTGCAGATAAACTAGATATCACTTCAAGTTGCTGAACTTGACTCTTATGCAACTTATCTAATTCCTCCTGTTTCTTGTCTAAAACGTCAAGTCTATGATTATAATCTTTAATTTTAGACTCTAAATTATCATTAAGCTTTTTGCCTTTAGAAAGCTCATTTGAAACCTGTGATTCCTTGTCACGAGTTCGTTTTTCAGCTTCAGCCATTTTCTTGTCTCTTGACAAAATGACTTTTTCATGTTCAGCTTTCAGTTCAATAAACTTTTCCTTAGCTTGAAGAATCTTATCTTTCTTAATACTTTCACCTTCGCTTTTAGCTTCTTTAAGTATTAAAGCTGCATTCTTTTTTGCTTCTTTTATTAGTTTTGAAGCATTCTTTTTTTCTAGTGTTTTTGCTATTATAAAACCCATTACAAGTCCTAATATAACACCCCCTACTGCAAATATAATTGAGTTATCCATCTATCTTAGTTAAATTTCATATATAAAAAAAGCCTACACCAGTATAAAGTTTTGTATAAACTCCTTAAAAACAAGTTTAGGGCTAACAAGCTGATCAAGGATCTGCAAATAAAACAGCATGCTTTTACAACTTAAACTCACCCTTTTTAAAGAATTAACGTTGAGTTTATCAAAAAAAATAACCAATGTAGGCAGTAACTTTTATTTATTTTTAAGAACGTTGAGAAACTAAAAATGAATCTAACAGCTCATTTAAGTTTTTAAGCTTTTCTTCAATATGACTATTCACATTTGTTTTATCTATTGACTGTTGCTCAACTTGAGACGCAAATTGTAAAGCACACATAGCCAAAACATCTTGTTTATCTCTTACTGAGTAACTTTGCTCAAATTGCTTAATCATCAATTCAATATTCTTGGCAGCTTTTCGCAGTCCTTCTTCTTGATGTGCATCAATAGTTAACGGATATACGCGATTAGCTATTGAGAGCTTTATTTTTAGCTTCTCTGCCATGAATATTAGTCCTTAATCAGAAAGTTGAGCAATGCAATGATCAATATCTCTAATTAATGCGTTTATTTTAAGCCTCGTTTCTCTTTTATTATCGTCACTACCAAGCATTGAATTTGCCATTTTTAAAGCTTTGTATTTTTCTTCCCAATCAGAAATTTCTTGTTTTTGAGTTGAAATTTTTGCCTTTGAAATCTCTAATTCCTTATTCAATTTTAAATTAGCTTGTTTTAAAAGCTCTAACTTGTGTAATACTTTGCTAATCTTGTTTTCTAAAGAATCTACAATATCTTCAATATTACCCATTTACAAAATTCAATACTTATCACACAAAGTTAACATACCTAACCTTATTTTACAATTGTTTTTTCATAAATTTTAAAACCGTGCGTTACTATATGAAATTATGAAATAAGGCAAGACCTTAGTTTGATTTTTGCTTTATACTTTGCTTTTTCTTATCTAATTGATATTTTAGCCTAATATATTTTTATATGCGTTTTATACTGTCCCTATTTCTAGTTCTACCTTTTTTAGGTAAGGCTCAAAACCTATATCCTCAAGATTATTTTCGTAGTCCGCTTGACATCCCATTGATTCTTGCTGGAACCTTCGCCGAGTTACGATCTAATCATTTTCATTCAGGTATAGACATTAAAACACAACAACGTAGCGGACTTAACGTATTGGCTTCTGCAGATGGATACGTGAGTAGAATAAAAATTTCGCATTTTGGTTATGGCAAAGCGTTATACCTTACGCACCCTAATGGATACACCACAGTGTATGCGCACTTACAAAAATTTTCACCAGAGATAGAACAGTATATTAAACAGATTCAATACCAAAAAGAATCGTATGAAGTTGAAGTTTTTCCAAGTGCTGAAAAACTACCCGTTACAAAAGGGCAACTTATAGCCTATAGTGGAAATACTGGTGGATCTGGTGGTCCACATCTTCATTATGAAATTAGAGACAAACAGGAGCGCCCCATGAACCCAATGCTTTTTGGGATTAATATAAAAGATACCACCACCCCACTTGTAAAATCGGTTTACGCCTACCCTATTGGCGACCATTCCTTTGTTAATAAATCCAATAAAAAATATCGATTACAACTAAAACCTGTTGCTAGCGGTGACTACTACGCTGAAACCATTGACGCCATTGGCACTTTAGGTTTTGGTATTGAAACTATTGACAGACAAGACTTAGCAGCTAACTCAAACGGTGTTTACAATATTCAAACATTTATTAATGGTAGCAAAAATTTTGAATTAGATTTTAAGAAATTTGGATTTGATGAAACCAAACACATCAATCAGCTCATTGACTATGAGCACTATACAAAAGAAAAAAAGCGTATACAAAAATTATATAAACAAAATATCCCTCTTAGTATTATAAAAGAGCCACTAAATGATGGCTATATCCATATAGAAGATAGCACCAATGCCGTTTACAAAATAAAAGTGGCCGATTTTAACAATAATGCATCCTGGGTTACGGTACATATCAATGGAAAGTATGATAGCGCGGCTGTAGCGGGTTCTAAGAAAACAACGCCTTATTTTGTAAAAGCCAATCAACACACCCATTTAAAAACTGGTCGTATTTCGGTTGATTTTTATAAAGATACGTTTTATGAAGATTTCTATATTGATTTTCAAGTCAACCAAGATACAGTGATATTGCATGAAGATGTTATGGCGGCTAAGAAAAACTTTTCAATTCATTTTGACGTAAGCCATTATAACAATGATGATATTAACAAACTCTACATTGCCAGACTGGTAGGTTATAAAAAAACACCTTATTACACGTATACAAAACGTAAAAATAATACACTGACTGCCAGGACAAAAACACTAGGAACATATACCATTACTTCAGATTACAACAAACCTATCATTACACCTATAAACTTTAAAAATGGGCAATGGTTAAGTAAGTATCGCTATTTAAAAATAACTATTGATGACAAAGAATCGGGGATTTCAAATTACAGAGCCACGCTTAATGGTAAATGGATTTTAATGGAGTACGATTATAAAACCAAAACACTAACGCACGATTTCAACGATAATGTACTTACTGAAACTAAGAATAATTTAAAAGTAATTGTTACTGATAATGTTGGAAATAGTTCTACTTTTGAATCTGTATTTTACAGAAAATAAATAACCACAAGTTGAAAGCTAAGATTGCATTAACCATACTAACCGTTTTTACTTTTATTCACTTAGGTATTTCTCAAACAGCAACCTTAAGGGGTGTTATACTAAATGAGAACAATGAACCTGTTGAAAAGGTTAATGTAAAATCAAATTCAGGAGGCACTCAAAGTGATACTAATGGCTTTTACAGTTTATCAATCCCAGCCAATCAAGACATTAATATTACGTTTTCTCATATCAACTATGAAAAAATAACAGGTACTTTTAATCTCAAAAATGGAGAGATTTTAGAATTTAACCCTGTGATGAATTCTTCCGTTGAGCAAATTGCAACAGTCATTATAATGGGAGACCGAAAAAAAGAAGTTGAAGGCATTATTACCCTAAAACCTGAAACCATTAGAAAAATACCTGGAGCTAATGCGGGTGTAGAAAACTTACTACTCACATTACCAGGCGTAAGTAATAATAATGAATTAAGCACTCAATATTCTGTTAGAGGCGGAAACTATGATGAAAATTTAGTCTATGTTAATGATGTAGAAGTGTATCGTCCTTTTTTAATTCGCTCTGGTCAACAAGAAGGCTTAAGTTTTGTGAACACCAACTTGGTACAAAATGTTGATTTTTCGGCTGGTGGATTTCAGGCCAAATATGGCGATAAATTATCCTCTGTTTTAGATATTACCTATAAAGACCCGTATCAATTTGAAGTTAATGCCGATGTAAGCTTATTAGGCGCCAGCCTTTCTATTGAAAACATTAGTAAGGATTCCAAATTCACTTCTATTGTTGGAGGTCGTTATCGAGACAATAGTCTTTTAGTTAATGCTAAGGAAACAGAGACTAACTTTAAACCTGTGTTTGGTGATATTCAAGGGTATTTCACCTATCGTTTTACAAATAAATTCCATTTGAGTTTCCTTGGAAACGCCTCTATAAACAAATACAGTTACGCCCCTAAAACCCGTCAAACAAACTTTGGAACTTTATCAGATCCCGTGGCCTTACTGGTATTTTATGAGGGGCAAGAAAAGGATCAATATCAAACCCTATTTGGTGCATTAAAGGGCTCTTATTTTGTTCATGATAATTTAGCGCTTCATGTAATCACATCTACCTATAACACCCAAGAGGAGGAGTATTTTGATATCTTGGCACAATACCGACTTGGCGAAGTAAACGGCAATATTGGTGATGAAAATTTGGGGGAAGTAGAATTTAGCGAAGGCATTGGTAGTCAATTAACACATGGCAGAAACGATTTAGATGCGTTAATTACCAACATAGAACACAAAGGCGATTTAAAAATTGATAACAACAGAATCGAGTGGTCTGTAAAGTATACCCATGAAGATATTCGTGATCGGTTAGTAGAATGGGAAGTCATTGATTCTGCTGGGTTTTCCATAAGACCTCCGCATATACCAGCCAACGAACAACCTTACGAGCCCTACACGGCTCCTCTCGAACCTTTTCAAAATGTAAGAGCAACAAACCATACTCAAATTAATAGAATTCAAGCTTATGGGCAATGGAGCAAACGCAGTTATATAGGCTCTAGTAAAGTTTGGTATAATGCGGGACTTAGAATGCATAACTGGTCTGTTAAGGGTCAAAACATAAACACTAGTAATCAAACCGTGATTAGCCCAAGAGCGCAGTTTTCTATTAAACCCGAATGGAAAAAGGATATGCTTTTTAGAGCCGCTGTAGGACTCTATTATCAACCGCCATTTTACAGAGAACTTCGTGATGCTAATGGTGTAGTACAACCCAACGTTAAAGCTCAAAAATCTGTTCACTTTGTATTGGGCAATGATTATAGCTTTAAAATGTGGAACAGACCTTTTAAGTTAACTTCTGAGATTTACTACAAACACCTTAGTGATGTAAACACATATACGCTTGAAAATGTAAGAATTAGATATCGCGCTAATAATGATGCAAAAGCGTATGCCTATGGATTAGATATGAGACTGAATGGGGAGTTTGTACCTGGTACCGAGTCTTGGTTCAGTTTTGGTTATTTAAAAACCGAAGAGAACTTAAACGATAGAGGCTTTATAGCGAGGCCAACCGACCAACGTTTAAAATTTGCAGCACTATTTCAAGATTACGTGCCAAGTACCCCAAATTTAAAAATGTATATTAATCTAGTATATAACACAGGATTACCAGGTGGTTCTCCTAGCTATGCAGATCCCTATCAATATCAAGTTAGATTACCTGATTACAAAAGAGCCGATCTAGGCTTGCAATATGTTTTTGTTGATACTGAAAAGCAGTTTGAAAAAGGGTGGAAAAAACCTTTTAAAGCCCTTTCTATTGGGCTTGAGATATTCAATATTTTTGATGTTCAAAACTCCATCACCAATACTTGGGTAAGAGATGTTAATAGTAAAAGGCAAATTGCCATACCTAACTATCTAACTCCTCGTGTTTTTAATGTTAGGGCTACTATGAAACTATAAACTTAGGTAATTCAAAATTCAATAATTTAACCTTTAGCACGGTTGAAATCTGAACAAAATTTCACAATAATATTATCTTGCCTTATGTGTTCTTGTAATAACGTATCTTATGTCATAGATTTCTGCGGCATAATCTGAAACAATTTTAACCGTTCCTCCGTTTGCTTCCCAAGTATCTAACGTATAAGCATTAAAAGAACTCACATAATAATGCTCAACATTTAATCCTTTTGACGTTATAAAATCCCTTTTATACAATTCACCAATACTTCCTCCAATGTCTATGGCTACTGTTATTTTAGTGGTTTGATTAACAATTGGTTTTATTTTAAACTCAATCATTACGTTTATACCATCTCCATTTCTACCTGTAATTGTAGAAGTCATTATATCATAAAAAGAGGTTACATCAATTGGTTTTTGAGTATCTCTTATTGTCACAGCATTATTAGGCAAAGTTACCTTATTACCAGCGGTTAATGAAAAAGGACTTGCAGATGTATAAGTTCCATCAGTATAATCTGCCCATCCCGTATAATCATTTATAGAGTTTTCTGAAATGAGTTTTACCCAATTTGTTCCATCAAAAAAATAAAAGGCATCTTCATCTGTATCAAATACCAATAATCCTTGGGCAGGTGAAACAATTGCCACACGTTGAACCGAGGTCATTCTTGGCGTTAACAGACCTTGAGTTGTAGATTCTATTTCAAGAATTGATGAAACATCAGGTGATGTGGTTCCTATTCCTACTTGGGCGTGAATATCTACACAAATGCTGTACAATAGCACAGCTATTACATAATAGTAGTTTTTGAGAGTCATAGCAATTAATTAGTTTTTTGGGAAAACTTATGATGCGAAAATATAAAATATATGATACAATTTTAATTATAACGCAAAAAAATCGACCAATAACTATCAATTCGCCAATTTTAAGCTGAATATCACTCCTTTAATGCTTTAAGCATTGAAATCACGTAATCAATTTCTTCCTTAGTATTATAGATGCTAAACGAAAACCGAATGGAAGGTTTTAACAAGTCGGCTTCATTTAAAATCTCTGTAAGTACATGTGAGTTTTGGCTACTACCACTTTGGCAAGCACTGCCTTTTGAACAGGCTATACCTTTTAAATCAAGCTGAAACAATAGCATGCCAGACTTTTCAGCAGAAAAAGGCAAACAAACATTTACCAAAGTATAGGTGCTTTGCTCGATACTCTGAGATTGCCCGTTAAATTGTACACCAGGAATTTCTTTTGTAATGGTATTAATGAAATACGTTTTTAGCGACTTCACATAATTTGATTCGGCATCTAAATTGTCATACGCTAGCTTTATAGCTTCCTCTAAACCAACAATATTATGAATGCTTTCGGTTCCTGCTCGCATACCTCTTTCTTGCTCTCCGCCTATGATTAAAGGCGATAGGCCTGAGTCTTTCTTTATAAAAGCAAACCCGACACCTTTTGGGCCATGAAATTTATGCGCTGATGCTGCTAAAAAATCAACGTGTAATGCTTTTAAATCCATTTTATAATGCCCAACAGACTGTACGGCATCTGTGTGAAACAAGGCATTATTCGCATTACAAAGCACTCCAACACGTTTTAAATCTAAAATATTTCCTATTTCATTATTAACGTGCATTAAACTTACCAAAGCCTTCCCGTCTTTTTCTAATAAACGTTCTAGCTGATTAAAATCTATATCACCCTGTTCATTTAAGGTTACATAACTTACTTCAATTTTAAATTCCTTTTGAAGCGCTTCAACCGTATGTAAAACCGCATGGTGCTCAATTTTAGACGTGATAATATGAGATACTCCCAAATCTTTAACCGTACTTCTTAAAATCATATTGTCGGCCTCAGTACCTCCTGATGTAAAAATAATTTCACTTGCCGAAACATTAAAATAATGCGCTATGGTCTTTCTTGCTTTTTCTACCAAGACTTTTGCCTTTCTTCCAAACGCATGTGAAGATGACGGGTTTCCATAGCCTTCTTTCATCACATGTGCCATGGCATGAATAACTTCGTCACGCATTGGTGTGGTAGCCGAATTATCAAAATAGACTTGTTTCATTTAGGCTTTTATTCTAATATTTTAAGAAAATACACTATCAAATGGCAAAAATACTTGAAATAAAATTATTTTCATTATGCATCGTTATAATTTACAATTGCATTATTTTTGCCAAAAACCATGTACAATGCGTAAGCTATTTTTTGTTATAATTTGTTTTTGTTTTACCCCATTTCAATCCTGCGATGATGGCGATATTATCACCATTGAATTAGATTTTGGAAACACGTTTAAGCATTGCGGTGATAAAAACCTAGTCTTATACAAAACAAAAGATGATCCTTCTGAATCGTTATCTTTAAAACTAACAGGCGTAACCATTAATGATTTATTGCAGGTTGATGAAAATGGTACATTTGAAAAAACCTATAATATTAGTACAACCAATCCTTTTAACTATAGAACCTATAGTAATACCAAATTACCAAGCGGCTTGTTTTGTCAAGATGTTCCTGATTCTGATGTTGTCATAACCAATGATAGAATGAGTACTAGCGGAAAAGCAGATATTACGACCTTATTTGTTGAAGATGATGACGATGGTGTTCCTGCCGAATTAGAAGACCGTAATAATAATGGAAATTTAGAGGATGATGACACCGATGGTGATGGTTTACCAGACTATATTGATGCTGATGACGATGGTGATAATGTATTAACCAAGTTAGAATTAGGTCTTGAAGAAGGAGATCCTTTTAGCGAGGCACAAGATACAGACAGTGATGGTATACCAGACTACTTGGATGATGATGATGATGGTGATGGTGTAAAAACACGCGATGAAGAAAATCAAACACAAGACCGCAACCCTACCAATGATCGTACCCAGAATGACGTAGGACCAGATTATTTAAACCCTGAAGTATTAACCACGGTACCCGCTACGGCCTACAGAGGACATTTAATAAAGAAGTTTTATGATATTAGAATGGTTTTAAGAGATATTGATATTGAAATTCTCGCTGCTGATGAATATGATTTTGGGAAACTAGACACAAGCGGATTTCCTGATGATTTAAAAGGACGGGTTGTTACCCCTAATTTTCCATAATCAATCTCTCGCTGCGTTTTGAAAAATATAAACCTCTGTGGCTCCTAAACCATATTTTTTATAATCGGCATCGTAAAATTTAATGTTATTATATCTACCAAATAAATATTCAAGTTCTAGTTTTAATACGCCTTCGCCCACACCGTGTATAAACACTATTTTTTGAATGCGTTTTGAAATAGCAAAATCAAGTTTTCTTCTGGCTGTATCTAATTGCAACGTAAGTATATCATGATTGGCCATACCTCGATATGAGCTTACAAGTTGATGAATATGCAAATCCACTTCCATGGTTGGCTCATAGCGATCTTTAGTCCGCTTTTTTACATTTGATCGTCTTTTTTTTGACTGCTCTTTTTCAGAAATAACATCTTTCAAATTGGTTTTTTGAAACATATTAGCTTTTATGGTGTGGTCACTTTTCACCAATTCATTTTCATTAAAGTCAATACAAAAACCATCCTCTGTTTCAATACTTACTGTAGTGCCTTCAATTTCTTTTACTACTCCTGAAAAGTCCTCATCTAGCACCAAAACCCGATCACCAATTTTTAATTTCATCTTTAATTCTCATTATTAAATGTAGTATCGTCATCATCTTTTCTGCTTGGTATGGTTTTAGAAATCCTATATACACCAATCATTAACAGTACAATACCAATAATTAAAACCACTTGGTTTTGATTTCCATCTACCTTAGCATACATAGCCACAAAGGCTCCAATAATTATGAGTATATAGTTTACGTATTTCATATAAATCTTTTATTAGGTTTGCAAAATACATAAAATATCAAATCTAAATGATTAGTATATTCCTTTTAAACTATCAAAAAATAAAACCGATTAAAAGCTGATTTTAACGATATAACGCTGTTTCTTCATAAAAAAAAGTATATTTGTTTTTATAAATCTCTCTAGAGCCATGATTAATAGAATTATTTTATTCATGATTTTGACCTCCAGTTTGATAGGTCAGGCACAACTAGCCATTAGAAATGACGCCTTTGTTTTTGTTAATGATGAAATTGTTTTTGTTGAAGATGATATCAATTTAAATGAGGCTACTAGTTCTATATATTTAAGAAATGAGGCCCAAGTGATTCAAGGCACAGGAACCACTGGAAACTCAGGTGTTGGAAAATTAAGTATTCAACAAAATGGAACTACCAATGCGTATGCTTATAACTATTGGTGTTCTCCTGTAGGTAACACAGATGCTTCATCTAATGCAAACAGACCTTACAGGTTCAATACTAATATGTATGATGAAACAAGTGCTCCCATTGGTGCCAATTTGGCTGGGTATACTGGTGGCTTTAACGGCAGCTCAGCCCCACTGGTTATATCAACAAGGTGGCTGTACAGTTATAAAACAGGCTCTTCGTATGCGGACTGGAATTACATAGGGTCAAATTACGATTTGCCGTCAGGTTATGGTTTTACCATGAAAGGCACTAATGGTTCGAGGAGCAGTCAACTCTATGATTTTAGAGGAAAGCCCAATAACGGGGATATTTCTGTTGATGTTGAAGCGGGAAAATCAACCCTAGTTGGCAACCCTTACCCTTCAGCCTTAGACGCTTTAGGTTTTATTCATGCCCCAATAAACACTGGAAATATGACTGGTACCCTATACTTTTGGGAGCAGGATGCTACCGTAAATTCGCATTACCTATCAGCGTATCGGGGTGGTTATGCCTCATACACTATTAGTGCTGATGGGAGTTTAGAATCTTATGTTCCTGCCACCTTTAACTCTTACAATGGAGATGGCACAATTAACACCATAGGATCACCAAGTTCTGCAGGAAAAACAGTTAAGCGATATATTCCCGTGGGGCAAGGTTTTATGATTGAAGGGCATATAGGAATTTCTGGAACACAGCAAGTGTATTTTAGAAATTCACAACGTGTTTACGAAAAAGAATCGGATGGAAATAGCGAGTTTTTCAAAGTCAACAATTCAAAAGCGAAAACATCACAAAAAACAAAGTTAACAGAAGAAGGATTCCCTTTAATTCCAACAGACTATAAGCGGTTTCGATTAAATGTTGATTTTAACAATACCTACACCAGACAACTCTTACATAATTTTCATCATTCTGCAACTCCAGGTTTTGATTATGGTTTAGAAAGTAAGTTTTCTGATGTTTTAAATTCTGATGCCAGTTGGGTATTAAATGAGGAAAACTACATAACCCAAGCTCATGCTTTTACGAAAGATTTAACAATACCTTTAAGAATCAATTTAGACAAAAAACAACCTATTAAAATTAGAGTAGCTGACATTCAGCATTTTAACACTAATCAACCCATATTTTTATATGATGCCGAATTAAACAAGTATTTTGATTTAACCACACAAGACTACAGTACTATTTTAGAAGCTGGACACTACAATGACCGATTTGCCATTACATTTACACAAAATACTCTAAGTAAGGATAACTTTATTGCTAATAGTTTTAACGTCTTTCAAGACAACAACTTATCTGAACTAAAAATTATTAACACAAAAAGATTACCTATAAAATCCATTAGTTTATATGATATTACAGGAAAAGAAGTTCTTTACTTAGTATTAAATTCAGCAGAAACGGATTACACATACACTACTAAATCTTTAAGTGATGGTGTTTATGTTGTTACCATTCAAAGTGAATCACAAAAAAACTTCACTAAAAAAGTACTCATTTCAAACTCAAAATAAATCTAAAAAGTGTTACTTTAGTTGCTACTACTAGTAAGTATTCATTAACACCTAATGTTATTTATGGAAGAATATATGCTTCCCTGTTTAAACAAAAAATTATTTGGTTGGGACTGCTTTGGTTGTGGCATTCAGCGTTCTTTAGCACTTATTATAAAAGGAGAATTCGCTGAAGCCTTTGTGATGTACCCCGCCATTTACACCTTAATACTTTTATTGGGCCTTATTGTATTCAATGCTTTTATGAACCTAAAATTTGGTCATAAACTCATTAGTATTTTAGCCATTCTAAATGCCATAATCATTGTAACAAATTTTATTTATAAAACGTTTATTATTCATTAAAAAACCAAATATGGAACAACAAAAACTACCAAACGCCACTTTAATTCTTGTTTTCGGAATACTATCAATACCAACCTGCTGCTGTTATGGTATTGTAGGTTTAATTCTAGGTATTATAACCATTGTTATGGCTAATAAGGCTCTTAAATTATATGCGGAAAATCCAGAAATTTATACTACGGGACTTCAAAATGTAAAAACAGGAAAAATATTAGCCATAATAGGTATTGTACTTTCTATCCTTTATTTTGTTTTAACTATTGCCATGATTGCTATGTTTGGCTGGGAGGCATTACAGGACCAAGAGCTTATGCAAGAACGTATTCAAGACATGTTGGGGCAATAGAACAGTGTCTGACAAGTCCTAAATAACCGTTACAGTTTTTAACTAGTTCGTTAACTAGATAGCATAAAAAAAGCGACTTAAAAGTCGCTTTTTTTATGGCTCAAATTGCTTTAACGTTTTTGTTATAATAGATACACAATCTAAAAGTTGCTCCTCCGTCATAACTAAAGGCGGTGCAAACCTAATAATATTACCATGTGTAGGTTTGGCCAGTAAGCCATTATCTCTTAACGCTAAACAAATGTTCCAAGCTGTATCACTATCTTCATCGTCATCAATAACAATAGCGTTAAGAAGCCCCTTACCACGAATCAATGTTACAATTTGACTCGAAGCAATATACGTTTGCATTTCTTTTCGAAACAAGACACCTAGGCGCTCGGCATTTTCAGCCAAATTTTCATCTCGTATAACTTCTAAGGCGGCTGTAGCCACAGCGGCAGCAATTGGATTCCCTCCAAAAGTACTTCCGTGATTACCAGGCTTTATAACCTGCATAATTTCATTATTAGCCAATACCGCTGAAACTGGATAAACACCACCACTTATAGCTTTTCCTAAAATAAGAATATCTGGTTTTACATCTTCGTGATTTACGGCTAAAAGCTTCCCTGTTCGAGCAATGCCTGTTTGCACTTCATCGGCTATAAAAAGTACATTATAAGCTTCGCATAGCGCCTTAGCCTTAGCTAAATATCCTTCATCTGGCACATAAACCCCAGCTTCCCCTTGAATAGGTTCCACTAAAAACCCAGCCACATTTTTATTTTGCTTTAAAACTTCTTCAAGAGCTTCTAAGTTATTATATGCAATTTTAATAAACCCCTTTGTATACGGCCCAAAGTTTTTACGCGCTACGGGATCATTAGAAAATGAAATTATGGTAGTGGTTCTGCCATGAAAATTATTTTCACATACAATTATTTCAGCTTCATTTTCATCAATACCTTTAACTTCATAGGCCCATTTTCTACATAACTTTAAGGCCGTTTCAACGGCTTCAGCTCCTGTATTCATAGGCAACAGTTTGTCAAAATTAAAATAGTCGCAGGCAAATTTTTCAAACTTTCCTAGCATATCATTATAAAATGCTCTAGAGGTCAATGTTAAGCTTTGCGCTTGCTGCACCATAGCATTAACAATTTTAGGGTGACAGTGTCCCTGATTCACCGCTGAGTATGCCGATAAAAAATCATAATATTTTTTGCCTTCAACATCCCAAACATACACACCTTCTCCCCTGTTAAGCACTACAGGTAGCGGGTGGTAATTGTGTGCACCATACTTGTTTTCTAAATCTATCGCTTGTTGCGAAGTCAATTGGTCTAAAACAGCCATTTTAAAAAAAATTTAAATATTTGTATCTGAATCAATCAGATACTTAAAATAACCATTCCTTCTGTACCTTTATCCTTTCGAAGAACTCGAAAATTCAGCGTAGGAGAGAAATCATCCTTAGAGCGTGCAAATTACTAATTAAAATTTGCTTCAAAAAATCTTTATGAGTTGATCTTGCTTGATAATGAAGATACCTGTAGCTCTAAACGCTTAATTTCTCTAATAACCGCATTTTTATGAATTTGCATCCAAATGTATAATTTAATCATACTCATGGTTAAAAAACAGATGATTACAGCACCAACCCATAGAATTAAATCATTAGTGTTTTCAACATCCATGGTTTGAATAACACAGTATATAAGCAACCCAAAGATGATTATATTCACAATATTCATGAGAAATACTATCCAAGAATTTTTCCCTTTAAATACCCCCAAAATCATCTGAAAAAAGGTTTGTTCATCTAATTCATCATAAAATTTAGCTTCCTCCTTGGTTAGCGTCTCTTTAATAAGTTTGTCAATATCTTCCATTTTAGTTTTCATAATTCTTGTTTTTTATTAATACCTCCTTTAATTTTTCTCTTGCGGTAAACAACCTAGATTTTACGGTTCCTACAGATACATTTAAAATATCACCTATCTCTTTAATTGAATACTCTTGAACGTAAAACAATTTTATAACAGCTTGCTGTGTTTCTGGTAACTCATTTATTACATGTATAAGCCTTTGTTTTAGTATTAAATCAACTTCTTGATCTTCTAATAATTTTGTTTTTTCTGAAACCTTAAAAACTTCCTTATTCTTATTAATTCTTTGCGTTTCATTTATAAAATCTAACGACTTTGTGTAAACGATTCGCAAGGCCCAGCTACCAAAACTTTCTGCCTTTTTTAAATGGGGCAATTTTGTAATAATAGTGGTCCAACTTTCTTGAGCAATATCTTTTGCTACATCAGCATCTTTTGTAATCCAATACGCTTTTTCGCAGAATGTTTTATGCCAGCGCTTTACCAAAACAGGTAATGCTTTTACATGTCCCGACTGATACTCTATAATTAATTGTTTATCAACTAACTGCTGTTTTTTCCGCATTGATGTTACCACTCTTTATACTATAGACGCTAAGTCTTTAAAAAGGTTCATTATATTTTGATTAAAATTAAAATCTATTAAAGTTAACAGAAATAAAAGTACTTTTATTAGTGGCTATTATTATTTTTGCAGCATGTCTAGAAAAAAATCAAGAAAGCAAATTTTTGAGCATATAGAAGTCATTGATGCAGGTGCCAAGGGCAAAACTGTGGCTAAGGCTCCTGACGGAAAAGTGATCTTTTTACCAAATGCTGTTCCCGGCGATATTGTTGATGTACAAACGTTTAAAAAGCGTAAAGCGTATTATGAAGGTAAAGCCACCCTATTTCACAAACGTTCTGAAAAACGCACGGAACCTGTTTGTTCGCATTTCGGAACTTGTGGCGGATGTAAATGGCAAAATATGGCCTATGAGCATCAACTTTTCTATAAACAAAAAGAAGTTACCAATAACTTAACTCGTATTGGCCATATTGAACTGCCTGAAGTAACCCCTATTCTTGGTTCTAAAAATCAGTACTTTTATAGAAACAAAATGGAATTTTCATTTAGTGATAGCCGTTGGTTAACGCTTGATGAAATTCAATCAGACCAAGATTTGAGTGATAAAAATGCTTTAGGGTTTCATATTCCGGGAATGTGGGACAAGATACTAGATGTAAAAACATGTTATCTGCAGGCAGACCCATCTAACACCATAAGAAACGGTGTTAAAGCCTTTGCTATTGATCACGGTTTAGATTTTTTCAATACCAGAAACCAAACTGGTTTATTGCGTACCATGATGATTAGAACATCAACTACGGGTGATGTTATGGTTATGATCCAGTTTTTTAAGGACAATAAAGAAAAGCGTGAACTTTTATTGAATTATATTGATGATACCTTCCCTGAAGTAACCTCTTTACAATACGTTATTAATGGAAAAGCAAATGATACCATTTATGATCAAGACGTTATTTGCTACAAAGGCAATGACCATATTTTTGAAGAAATGGAAGGTTTAAAGTTTAAGATAAATGCCAAATCTTTCTATCAAACTAATTCAGAACAGGCCTATGAGCTTTATAAAATAACCCGAAATTTTGCTAATTTAACAGGTAAAGAATTGGTTTACGATTTATACACAGGAACAGGAACTATTGCACAGTTTGTAGCAAAACAAGCCAGTAAAGTGATAGGAGTGGAATCTGTGCCTGATGCTATTACTGCAGCTAAAGAAAATGCACAATTAAATGCGATTCATAACGTTGAATTTTTTGTTGGTGACATGAAAAATGTATTCAATGATGCTTTTATAAAAACCCATGGTGTTCCTGATGTCATTATCACAGATCCGCCAAGAGATGGAATGCATAAAGATGTGGTACAACAAATTCTAAACATTGCGCCTAAAAAAGTAGTTTATGTAAGCTGCAACAGTGCTACACAAGCTAGAGATTTAGCTTTGATGGACAGCCATTATAAAGTTACAAAAACACAGGCTGTTGATATGTTTCCACAAACATTTCATGTAGAAAATGTTGTACTTTTAGAGCGTCGATAAATAAATTTAGTCTGGATAACGTATTATTGCAAACAACGTATGAAGTATTATAAATTAGTATTTATTCCTTTATTGCTTCTGGCCGCCGTGGCTATCTCATTAGCTTGTGAACCTGATGACATCTGCCCTGCAGGCACCCCCACAACACCAAGGCTGGTTATAGACTTATATGATGCACAAAACGGTGACAATAAAAAAAATGTGTTTAAGTTGGTGGCTATTGGCTCCGATTTTTACACGAATCCGATGCCAGCAGATACCGATAAGATACTCGAGGACTACAATTTTTTAAGTCAGACCGATGAGATACGCTTACCGCTTAAAACAACCGAGAATGCTACAAAGTTCGTTCTTATTAAAGATGCTTTTATAAATGACAACGGCACACCTAATGATCCTTCTGATGATTTTATTGATGGCAATGCCGATACAATATCAATGGGATTTAGCCGTGAAGAAGTTTACGTATCAAGAGCTTGTGGCTATAAAACTATATATAAAAACGTAACCCTAACTATTGAACCTGATGAAGATAACTGGATGTTGTCTAGTATTCCTTTATCAGACAACCAATCTGTAGAAGATGATTTTCAAACACACTTCAATATTACGCATTAGTATACTGGTAATCACACTTGTTTTGAGCTTTAACTCCCTAGCTCAAAACGATAGTATACCAACTGTAAATGATGAAGCGATCCCTTCTAAAAGCAATGACGCTTCAGAAGTTAAGCTAAAATACGGACTTCGGTTAGGGGTTGATATCGGTAAAATTATAAGATCATCAATTGATGATGATTATACAGGTTTTGAAATTCTTGGTGATTTTAGGTTAAAAAAAGACTTGTATATAGCTGCTGAATTAGGTACTGAAGAACGCAATACCATCACAGATTATCTTGATATTACAACGTCTGGAAGCTACTTAAAAGCGGGAATCGACTACAATATGTATGAAAACTGGCTCGACATGGATAATATGATTTTTGCGGGATTTAGAGTTGGCGCCAGCACCTTTAGTCATGATTTAAATAGTGCCTCTATTTATACAACCAATCAATATTGGTCACCGCAGCTTACCCTAACCGAAAAAATAGAGTTTAAAGACTTAACAGCGTTCTGGGCAGAATTAATGTTAGGTATAAAGGCCGAGTTATTTACCAATTTCTTTATGGGCTTAAATGTGCAACTTAAGTTTTTGGTTAACGAAAAAGACCCGGGTAATTTTGCTAATTTATATATTCCTGGTTTCAATAAAAATTATGATGGCAGTTCTATTGGGGTTGGATATAGCTATACCTTATCATACAGAATTCCACTATATCAAAAAACGGATAAAAAGCAATAATACCCTTCATAACCGTACCGTATCTTTTATTTCGCTTTTCTTTTTCAATAAACGAAATGGATAGACAGCACAATTTTAGTAACTTCAGAACATAGAAATTAAGTGTGAGTAGTTGTGAAAAAACTAAAAAAACGTGAATTGGACGTAATAACCATTCAGATGCTAGTGCATTTGAGCGGTGTCAGGACTTCTCATAAAGCATTGACTATCTTACAGTAAGCACATGATAGGTCATTCTTTATTTCATATACTTTCCTTTCTTACTACCTTCATACATAACGTATTTTACAAAACGTGATTCCAGCTTGGCATTGTATAGTTGAATTTTTCTAGAAGGACGCAAACCAACATATTTTAAAGCATCAAGGTTTGATGTGATAAACCAAGCTTCTGTTCCTGGATAATTTTGTTTTAATGTATCACCTATATTTTTATAAAAAGCCTGCATATCAATATTTAAGCGCTCTCCGTAGGGTGGATTAAACACCATATGCAATTTACCTTCACCACCTTTTTGGGTTTTAAAGAAATCTTCATGCTTTACCTCAACAAAATCTTCTAATTGAGCATTTTTTACATTGTCTTTAGCTTTAAACACCGCACTAGGCGCTTTATCATAGCCCACAATTTTATAATGAAAATCTCGCGTCTTTTTTAATAAACTTTCTTCTATTTTTTCAAATAAATCAACATCCCAATCTTGCCAGCGCTCAAAGGCAAATTCTTTTCGCATTAGATTTGGAGGAATATTGCAAGCAATCATAGCGGCTTCAATAAGCATGGTACCAGAACCACACATAGGATCCATAAAATCACATTGCCCGTCCCACCCAGAAAGCATAATTAAGCCTGCTGCCAATACTTCATTTATAGGAGCAATATTAGTCGCCGTTTTATAGCCCCTTTTGTGTAAGGAATCACCTGATGAATCTAAGGAAATGGTGCATTTTCTTCTATCAACATGTACATTGATTTTCAAATCAGGAAACTTTAAATCTACATTTGGGCGCTGCCCAACTGTATCTCTAAACTTATCTACAATGGCATCCTTGGTTTTTTGAGCGATAAAAAGGGAATGAGAAAACAAATCAGAGTGTATAGTAGCATCAATAGCTAAAGACCCTGTTGGCTTTAAATACTCAGACCAATTCATGTCATAAATTTTATCATACAAATCCTTTTCATTTCTTACATTAAAACTACGAATAGGTTTTAAGATTTTTATGGCTGTGCGCAACCCTAAATTGGCTTTATACATAAACCCCTTATCACCCACAAAAGAGACATTACGCACGCCTTTCTGTACATTTTGAGCACCTAATTGAACCAATTCTTTTTCCAATAAATCTTCAAAGCCAAATAAGGTTTTGGCTACCATGTTGAAATTTTCTGCCATTTTTTTCGTCTGATAGACTTTTACATCCTGATAGGTTGCAAAAATAATGTAATTTTGCGGCAAACGTAAAGATTATTGATAATTCGGGTTAAGGATTGAAACGGCATCCTTTTTTGTGTATTTCAGGTGTTTTTATTAAAATAGACACTTTCCTTATTTTATTAAGGTAAAACGAATTCTTATGCTAGTACACAAAAAAGATATAGTGAAAAGCCAGACCTAGTGTTACTTAAAAACACTAGGTAACCCTATAAATAACATATGACAAACAATACAACAAATTGGTTTACTTCTTGGTTTGACACGCCATTTTATCACATTTTATATAAAGACAGAGATGACACCGAAGCCCGGGCGTTTATGGATACGCTTACCGATTATTTGAATATTCCAGAACATGGAACCATTTTAGATTTGGCTTGTGGTAAAGGACGTCATGCCCGCTATTTAAACAAAATAGGGTATGATGTAACAGGCGTTGATTTGAGTGAAAACAGTATTCGTTATGCCAAACAGTTTGAAAATCACAGATTACATTTTGATGTGCATAATATGTGTAAACCTTATCATAAACCCTTTGATGCCGTATTTAATTTGTTTACCAGTTTTGGGTATTTTGAAGATGACGCCAATAACTTGAAAACCATAAAAGCCATAAAGGCTAATTTAAATGCCAACGGATTTGGTGTAATTGATTTTATGAATAGTCCGTTTGTAATTAATCATTTAGTGCCTGAAGAAACAAAAACAGTTAATGATATTACGTTTAATCTAAAGAGATATGTTGAAGATGGCTATATTATAAAAGATATTACCTTTACAACAAATGAAAAACTATATCATTTTCAAGAACGTGTAAGAGCCTTTTCTCTACAAGATTTTGAAGCCCTTTTTGAGGCTGCTGGTGTGTATTTATTGGATGTTTTTGGAGATTATAAATTGCGAAAATATAGCCCGAAAACCTCTGAACGATTAGTGATGATTTTTAAATAACCCCAAAAAAAGCCGAATATTGTTTTATACATTTAGAGCATAGATTAGTATTGATGAATAAATATTTGTTTCCTATTTACGCGGTTATTATAGGCGTTATTATTGCTAAATTATCCAAAAATAAAAAAAGTTGGAATACTAAACTGCTCCTCTCTTTTAGCGGTGCTTTTTTATTAGCACTTACCCTTTTTGAATTGCTGCCAGAAGTCTATGAACATTTAGACACGAAGCTTACAGGCTTGTTTATTATGAGTGGCATTTTACTGCAAATAGTCCTTGAATTGTTTTCAAAAGGTGCCGAGCACGGGCATGTGCATATCCATAAGCATGAAACCGCTTTCCCTTGGTTATTATTTATTAGTTTATGTATTCATAGCTTTTTAGAAGGATTCCCCATTCATCAGCATAATGACATGGTATATGGTGTTTTAGTGCATAAAGTACCTATTGCTACTTTAATTACTATGTTTTTGTTTCAGTCAAATTTTAGTAAAACGCAAATCGCTGCCTTTTTAATTGTCTTTGCAGGTATGACACCGTTAGGCACGTACATATCAAATACGGCTAATTTCGATATTCATTTTGCTCATAGCATTAATGCCTTAGTTATTGGTATTTTTCTGCATATTTCAACAACCATTTTATTTGAAAGTGGTGAAGGCCACAAGTTTAACCTTTCAAAATTTATAGCCATTATTTTAGGTGTTGGTATTGCCTATTTGATTTAATTTTATGTTTAGCAAAGAAGAATCGCGATTATTACGACAAGAGTTTTGGACTAGCTTTGGCAAATCTTTTCCGAGAAAATGGATTTTATATGATACCAAACTAAAAGGACTTAGTTTTAAATTTCATTTTGATACCAAAAAAGCTTTAGTAGCGCTAGACCTTGAAGACGATTTAGAATACCGTATAAAACACTGGGAGAAATTAGTAGCGTTACAATCTATTCTTCAAGAGCACTATTTACCCGAAGCGCATTATGAAGAGGCATATATTTTAGAAAATCACAAAGAAATTTCAAGAATTTATGTGCCTTTAGAACAAAAAGTATCTGTTCATAATAAAAACACTTGGCGCGATGTTATGGAATTCTTCAATCACACTATGAGTCGGTTTGAATCTTTTTTTGAAGAATACAAAGACATTATTGAAGGATGAGTTTAGTCTTTTAAAGAGGTATAAACGATAAGGTATAAGGTTTACTGTGCTTTTTATTCACCATCCCTTTTGCAACCATCAAATCAAAATTTGAAATCACTAATTTATCTTCATAAACAATTAAATCTGCTGGCTGATCAATACCGCCATCTGCTCCATCATTATCTGGATACTGCGCCAACAAAGAAATGTTCTTTTGAGCATCTATCTTAAAAATTTGATTCTGAGCAAACCCTGCTACATACACATTCCCTTTTTTATCTTTATTAATACCATCGGGTGCCGTATTAAGTGGTAATTGTGCAAATAATTTTTTTTCAACAACAGTTCCTTGCGCATTTAAAACCAATTTTGTCAATCTAGCATCTCCCAGATTACCAACTATTAAATGTCCCGCATCATCAAACACCAAACCATCTAAACCAGCTTGCCTATTGGGGTTTTCTGTTTGCTCGGTATATATTAAGTTAGCATCGGTACTATCATTATGTATCTTAATATGTCTATCTGTGGTTTTAAAACGATACACACCGCTAGTCATATGTTTTGTTTTAAACTTAGGCAATTTGGTTTGGGTAACATAAAGTGCTCCATTGTAATATCTAATTCCGTTTATAGACGTAAAATTATAAGCCACAACATCTGTTTTTTGAAGTGTATCACCATCAAATTCCATACGTAACAAACGCCCTTTACTTTGGTTATCACATACGTACAATACACCTTCTTCGTCAAACGCAATACCCATAGGTTGCGCCTTACCGCTTTCCTTTAATACGGGAACATCTGCTAATTTTAAAATGACACCAGACTTTGTAATTTTAATTAAAACACCATTTTGATGTTTATCTGAAAAATTAGGACAGGAGACTATCAAACTACCATCGGGTGCTATATCAAAAGCATCGGGCGTTGGACAAAAATCGGGTAAATTAGCAAATAACTTAGCGGGGTGTGGTAACTCTTGTGCTTTTACAAATAAAGTAAAGAAACAAACTAAAATGGAAAGAAACTTTGATTTCATGGTGACTTGTATTGCTGTTTCAAAAGTATACGAATACAATCGCTAACACACATGAGAAGTTATCTTTGAATAATAAAATTTTACCTTATAAGCGTTTCTTCATCTCATAATCGTCCATAATAAATCCGTTCCCAATATCGGTAACACAGGATGCTGTATTTTTAAATCCTAGTTTCTCATAAGCCGCTATAGCATTTTTGTTATGTATATTTACTGTTAATCTGATACTATTCAGCTTGTAAGCCCTTGCTTTCACTTCAACGAAATGTATGGCAGCTTTTCCTATATTCATTCCTTGAAAATCCTTTAAAACATAGATTTTACTTAAAAATAAGGTGTGCTTTTCTGGTTTAATAGCCATATAACCAACAAGATTGTTTTCATACTTTAGCATGAAGTATTCCATCTGGTTTTCTATCTGATGCATAATAGCTTCAGAAGACTGAAACTTATGGAGCATATATTCTACTTGTAGTTTTCCTATAATGGGAATGTAATGCGCTTTCCAAATAGTACTGGCTAATTGCGCTATTTGATTGCAATCTGATTGTGTTTTTGCCTGAACAATAGCAACCTTAAGATAACACATAACAATAAATCATAAAAAAATGAAATACAGCTCCTGCAAGTACAAAAACGTGCCAAATCACATGATTATATGGTATGCGCTGAATGGCATAGAAAATAATACCTACTGTATATGCCAAACCTCCAGCGAACAATAATAAAATCCCTTGACTCCCTATAACACCCGATAAATTTGAAAAATCAAAAACTATAAGCCATCCCATGAATAAATATAACAGGGTAGAAAACAACTCAAACTTACCAGTAAAAAACAATTTTAATACCACACCAAAAGCGGCAATTCCCCACACTACCCAAAATAATAACCAGCCTTTTGAATCAATCAAACTAACAAGTAAAACGGGCGTATACGTTCCAGCTATTAAAAAATAGATACTTATATGATCGACTATTCTAAAATAATGCTTGAGTCGCAGATTATGTACCGCATGATAAAGGGTTGAAGCCGTAAATAAAACCACGATAGAAATACCATAAACAACAACACTAAACAGGCTTAAATCTGTTTTAAGAGAAGCTTTAAGCATGAGTAATATTAAGGCTATAATACCGAAAAAAACACCAAAGACATGAGTCCACGTATTTAGCTTTTCCTCATAAGGTGTTTGCACACGCATGTTTATGATTTTTTATTGTAAATCCACTTATCAGTTAAATCGTAAAAATCGAACTCAATAGCTGGTTTTTGTCGCTCTAACAATCCGCTTTGAAAACTACGTTGCAAAATATCTTCAATGAGGTAATCTTCTTTTACATTAACAGGGTCAAATTCACGCTTTAGTGAAATTTTAAACATATTTGCTGTGGTATTGTACCAAAAGGCGCGCCATCCGCTACGTAATTCTTTCACCAAATCAAAAGCGGTTGTACCTGTTTGTCTGTGAATTAATTTCACCAGTATTTGCCCCTCTGTGCGTGTTAGTTTTTTCAGTTCATCAGAAAACTCTCCTTCTATATACTTTTGAATTTTCCTAGTATACCGTTTTTTTTGTCGGTTCTTTTTAAGTGTAGCTAAATGGGAGTTCATAGAGTCTAACCGTTCCGCAGCCATTTTAGCATAAGGATACACCTTTAGGGTTTTTCTTCGTAAAATTAAGTATCGTATACGCTCTTCCCTATTTCCAAATTCTAACTTGTGCAATAACATAACCTCATCTAGATCAATAGCACGTCTTGGAATAGAATCACCTTCAATAATCAAATATTCAATAGATGTACTATCTTGCACCGTTTCTTTAACCTGTGAGAGGAGAAAACAAGGAAATAAAAGTGCTATATATTGTAAATAGTTCATCTATAAAACCATAGGACATTAAACATGCCAAAATTAAGAATTTACAAAGTTTAAAACATTCTTTTTCTATTTATATTATTATTTTAGTACAAAACTTTTATACATGGCAAACAAGAGCATTCTTAATGATAAGTCGCTGAACTTTTTAGAGAAATATTTAAATAATGCAGCTCCAACAGGATATGAATGGACAGGGCAAAAACTATGGATGGACTACCTTAAACCTTATGTTGATGAGTTTATTACAGACACATACGGGACTGCTGTAGGAGTAATAAATCCTGAAGCTAAATACAAAGTAGTTATTGAAGGACATGCTGATGAAATTTCTTGGTATGTAAATTACATTTCAGATAGCGGCCATATTTATGTGATTAGAAACGGCGGTAGTGATCACCAAATAGCACCAAGCAAAATTGTAAATATTCATACTAAAAATGGTATTATAAAAGGGGTGTTTGGCTGGCCTGCCATTCATACCAGAAATAAGTCTAATGAAGAAGCGCCTAAACCAGACAATATTTTTATTGACTGCGGATGTACTTCAAAGGAAGAAGTAGAAGCTTTAGGGGTTCATGTTGGCTGTGTTATTACCTACCCTGATGAATTTCACATTCTGAATAAAGATAAATTTGTTTGTAGAGCTTTAGACAATAGAATGGGCGGATTTATGGTAGCCGAAGTAGCCAGATTATTAAAAGAAAATAACAAAACGTTACCTTTTGGTTTATATATTACCAATGCTGTGCAAGAAGAAATAGGTTTGCGAGGCGCCGAAATGATTGCGCACCGCATTAAGCCAAATGCGGCCATTATTACTGATGTTACGCATGATACCACCACCCCGATGATTGAACAAAAGAAAGAAGGGCATTTAGAAATAGGTAAAGGCCCCGTGGTAGCTTATGCACCAGCAGTACAACAAAAGTTGCGCGACTTAATTACAGAAACAGCCGAAGAAAAAAATATTCCTTTTCAACGCTCTGCCCTATCTCGTGCAACGGGTACAGATACCGATGCCTTTGCATACAGCAATGGCGGTGTAGCTTCTGCCCTTATTTCACTACCATTACGTTATATGCATACAACGGTAGAAATGGTACATAGAGATGATGTAGAAAACGTCATTAAATTAATATATGAAACAATTCTTAAAATAAAGGATGGTGAAACCTTCAGTTATTTTGATTAAATACAAGGATTAACACAGAAAAAGCCTCTTTGCTGAGGCTTTTTTATTTCAATGGTTTTTATGGAGGAATATATTGACATAGCGAATAAAGAAGGTACACTAATTGGTGCGTCTGAATTGAAGTCTATTATCCATCAAAAAGGTTTGTATCATCACACCACACATATTTGGTTATATACCAAAGCAGGTAACATTTTGTTGGCGCAACGTTCAGCAAAAAAGACAATTTGTCCTTTAATGTGGGATGTATCTGTGGCTGGGCATATAGACGCTGGTGAAACGGCCGAACAGGCAGGCCTGAGAGAAACTTCTGAAGAAATTGGTTTGACGCTCACGGAATCTGACCTAAAAAAGATAGGGGTTTTTGAATGTTTTCAGTCTTATGATTCGGGTATTGTAGACAACGAGTTTCATAATACGTTTATAGCTGAATTAAACCTCCCGCTATCATACCTAACACCTCAAGAAGCAGAAGTGGAAGCTTTAAAGTTAGTATCTATTTCAGAGGTTGAACACCTTATTGAAACGATTGGTAATAATGGGAATCATTTTGTCCCATCTAATAAAGAGTACTATAAACTCGTTGTAAATAAGATTAAAGAGCAATTAGAATCAACATAATAACAAAGAACCTCTTTGTAACAAACTGTAATTTGTATACAAAAAGGTTCTCTAGTTACTCATTCGTTTTAGCTATATGTAGTTAGCCTCAGTTACAAAACTTGTTTCAAACCTCAGCACAATATCATCTTTAGCTTTAATAGCCCCCATCATAACTTGTGGAGGAGTTAAGTTAAATTCTGTCATTTTTAGTTGTGTTTTACCTGTTAGCTTTACCTTATCATTAATAATTGTGACATCAAAATTTAAAGGCACCGTTTTTTTAGTTCCAGCAATCATTAAATCACCAACCGTCTGCAATTCAAAAACACCATTCCCTTTATTAGTAATGTTCTTAACTTCAACTAGTGTAAATAAAATAATTTTGTGCTTGTCTGCCTTTAGCGTTTCCGTAGCTGTTTTGGTCATAGCTGCTTTGGGCCCCTTTAAGCTTTTAGTAAGCACTGCAAAAGATAAATGTTCAATTTGACAGGTTTCTATATCGTTGAACTTGATTGATCCGTTTTTAGTTTCTGCTTGAACTTTCCAACCATGCACATTGGACGAGCCGAAAACAGTTAATGAAGATTCTGTATTTTCTAATTTCAGAATCTGAGCCTGCAAAACATTACTTGTAAAACCTAAAATAGTGAAGCAAACAATAAGTCTTTTTAAAATATTTCTTTGTGTATTCATGACGTTATATGGTTAAATTTATATCACAAATTTAAAGACATTAATATTATTGATTTATGATTAAAATCATGTATTTTATAATAATATGATAATTTATGACGTTTTTTTTACTGTATTTTATCATATCATCAAACCGTACTCATATTCACAAATAAGTTTCATAAATTTTCGGGTATCTTATACGTGTTTATTTAAATACAATAAGGCGCATAATTTTAATTAAAATTATGCGCCTTATTAATAGCATTATTTCAGATGAATACGTTTTATAAGCTAACGCAATCATTTATAAACAGTCTTTACATAAATAAAATAGAGGAAATTAAAATGATAAACTCTAAAATGAAAACAAACTAACAAACATGATACTGAAGCAACACAAGTTAAGAGCCGCATTCATTTTGGCTGCCAGAATACAATGTAATAAAAAACTAAATGTTTTGAAGCGATGAACTTATCTGACTTCTTTAAGGTATAATTTAAAGCCAATTTCTACAATGTCATCAACATGAACAAGGCCTAAGAATTTTGTTGGAGGAATAATACCAAAATCATTAAGTCCCAAATCTAAATCTCCACTAATTAATAATTCACCGTCATTTTTTATAGACACAGGTATTACATAAGCATTTGTTTTTCCTGCCATTTCAATATCTACTAAAACATTAACTCCGTTTTTATTTTGGATTTCATGAATTTCTTTAAGGGTTAATTTAATTTGTGGGTAGTCATCTGTTTTGAGTAATTGAACAAAGTCTTTATTTATTGCTTTGCCTCCACAATCAAAACTCACATTATTTAATACCAAAGAGGTATTATTTAATTTAATTTTACCATTTTTATGGTAGTACTGAATGTCTATTGGGCTTTTTAATTGATCTATTTTGTACTCACATTTAAAACCTTTAACATTAGTCATTCCGTGTACAAACAAAACACTTTCAGGGGCTATTTCAACAGTCATTCGCTTTACATTAACAGGCTTTTTAGTAAAACCAAAACTGATTAATAAAACAACTAAAACCAATACCCGTTTCATACCTTTTAAAATTTACTAAATTATAAACTAAAAAAAGCCTCCGTTATAAGA
Source organism: Allotamlana fucoidanivorans (assembly GCF_045788535.1). Taxonomy (GTDB): domain Bacteria; phylum Bacteroidota; class Bacteroidia; order Flavobacteriales; family Flavobacteriaceae; genus Allotamlana; species Allotamlana fucoidanivorans. The sequence continues at coordinate 3,659,145 of NZ_CP074074.1, forward strand.
ATCTACTATTATCCTTATAAAAGAGGCCCTTTTATATGTATTGAGGCTATTAGAAACTAATGGCAGCCTCTACCATTAATCCATCAAATTTACCTTCTTCTAATGCATTCCCTACTGGAAAATCATTATAGTTTTGAATAACATATTCTGCTTTCATCAAAATATTTTTAGTCATAAACCAACCAGCACCAAACTGTGTTCTATCTATACTAATATCACCATAAGTTTCTTCTGAATTTACTTTGTTATATCGCGCTCCGATATAAAAATTTTCACTGCTTCCAAATCGGTATAACAATTCACCTGCGTATTGGGTGGTAACCGCGTCTCTTGAACCTTTTGCATTTTCATATGTTCCAAAAAACTCTAACCCTTTAAATTTCACAAACGGATTAAACATGATTGCAGTAACACTGTTGCCTAAGTTAGGAGCAAAACGTCCTGACCTGAAATTATCTTTTCCATCGGCACTTACTGGTTCCATCACATGATAGTATCTAGAACCTGTTCTATCAGCACTGTATAAATACAACCTTGGAACATACCCTGTATTGTAAATAGAACCTGTTATTCTTAATCTAAGATCATCATTTAATTGATTATCATATCCTAATTTTGCTAAGAATGATGCGCCTCCAGATTTGCCATTAGCACCTTCTACTACAGATTGATTTAATTTACCATTAGAAAAACCAACCATACCTATAAAGCCACTTCTTTGATAATATACCTCAGCACCAACTTCTGTGGTAAACGCATCCATAATTAAATTCCCAACAAACGGATTGTAAATAGTTTGCGCATTATCTGAACGTCTAAAGTGTGCATCTCCATAGTTATTTTCCATATGCCCTACTTTAATAGTAGTATATTTCATTAAATCTGACAAAAGTCCTTCACTTATAAAATCTAATTTATCAATTTGAAAATACCCACCTTTTACATAAGGTTCTGGGTGGTGACGAGATGACAAATAAGTTCTTAAATGCATTCTAACACCATCAGCAAGTGCCACATCAAGATCCAGATTAGCCGTAGCCAAATTAAAGTTAGATCCCAACCCAATTAAAGGTTCAGCTCCTGAGTTTTTATGGCTTAATGCTTGAAATTGTAACGTAGATGCACCTCCAATTCTTACTTTTACTTTTTCGAATGTAGACACAGAATCTTTTGGCGCTTCAAATACATTTACACCATTTTTGTCTGGCTGCCTGTAATTATCTAAATTTCTATTCTGTGCAAAAGTATTGAATCCTACTAGCACAGCTACTAGCAACATTACTATTTTTAACTTGTTTTTCATAATATTAATTGTTTTAAGTGGTTTTTATTTATTTAATTTTTAATGTTTTAATTAAAATTGGTAACAAACTTAATAGTTACATCATCTCCCGTTGTTATTGTTCCTAATAGGGCTTTTGGAGGGTCTATTTTAAATTCTGTCATTTTAAATTTCGTTTCTCCTTCAAGTTTCACTTTATTACCAACAACTGACATTGTAAAATTTAAAGGAATTTGTTTTTTTGCTCCAGCAATGGTTAAATCACCTACAGTTTGAACGGAAAAAACACCATTTCCCTTTGAAACAACATTCTTAACCTCAACCAAATTAAAATATATTGATTTAAACTCTTTAGTTTTTAAAGCCTTATAGGTGTTTTTGTCCATTGAAGATTTTCCGCTTTTTAAACTCTCTGCAACCACTTCAATAGCTAAGCTTCCTATTTCACCTGCTTCAGCATTTGCTAACGTGATGGTTCCTTTTTGTTCTTCCGCCTCTACTTCCCAATCATGTAAACTTGAGGTACCTAAAACTTTTAAAGAAGAGCTTTCATCAACTAATTTTAATGCTTGTGCTTGAATTAAATTAACTGATAAAACAGCCGTAACAATATAAACAAAAACGTATTTACTTAATTTCCTTTGTAATTCCATTATAACTATTCTTAATAATTTATAATGCAAATTTCAAATGTTTTACAATAACATTTTATGATTTAAATCATATAAATATTACATAAACCATAATTAAATCAACTTATAATGCGAATTTCACAAAAACACTAAAATAATTACAACATATAAATTGATTACCACTGTCCTATAAATTCTATCATAAAACAACATCAATAGAGCATTAGTACGATTATAAATTATGCCTGTACATTTTTGATTTGCCTCATTAAATATGTATATTTAATGAACAATTTTCACATGCTATGAATCACCTATTTAAGGTAAAAGTTAATGACGTTTTTGAGTATGAACTCTCAAAAAATAACTTAAAAACTTTAGACCCACTTAAAGTATCTAAAAACCAATATCACATTTTGCATGAGTACAAATCCTTTCAAACTGAAATTTTAAAATCTGATTTCGACAAGAAATGCTATCATGTAAAAGTTGATAACAATGTGTATGAAGTGCGTATTAAAAACAAACTCGATGAGTTGATTGATAATATGGGATTCTCGTCTAGTCATAATAAACAAATTAACACTATAAAAGCGCCCATGCCAGGATTAATACTTGATATTAAGGTCTCGGTAGGTCAAGTGGTTAATGAAAATGATTCGCTTCTCATACTGGAAGCCATGAAGATGGAGAATGTAATTGCCTCCCCGAGAAGTGGTGTGATTAAATCAGTCACTGTTGAAATTGGAAATGCTGTTGAAAAAAATCAATTGTTGATTGAATTTGAATAAATTATGAAAAAAATTCTAGTTGCCAACCGAGGAGAAATAGCTTTACGGATTATGAAAACGGCAAAGAAAATGGGAATTAGAACAGTGGGCGTCTTTTCAAAAGCAGACAGAAATGCGCCTCACGTAAAATTTGCAGATGAAGCTATTTGCATTGGTGAACCACCTTCTAGTCAATCTTATTTGAAAAGCGACAAAATTATTGAAGTGGCTCAAAAATTACAAGTTGATGCCATTCATCCTGGTTATGGATTTTTAAGTGAGAATGCTGCTTTTGCAGAACTTTGTGAAGCGCATAACATCACTTTCATTGGTCCGCAGTCAGAAGCCATAAAAATTATGGGCAGTAAACTGGCTGCTAAAGAAGCTGTAAAAACCTATAACATTCCTATGGTTCCTGGAATAGACGAAGCTATTTCCGATGTAAAAAAAGCTAAAATCATAGCTCAAAATATTGGATTTCCTATTCTTATAAAAGCTTCAGCGGGTGGTGGTGGTAAAGGCATGCGCATTGTTGAAAAAGAAGCAGACTTAGAATCGCAAATGCAGCGTGCTATTAGCGAAGCGACTTCTGCTTTTGGTGACGGCTCTGTGTTTATTGAAAAATACGTGAGTTCTCCAAGGCATATTGAAATTCAAATCATGGCTGATGGTCATGGCAATACGTTGCATTTTTTTGAACGCGAATGCAGTATACAACGCAGACACCAAAAGGTTATTGAAGAGGCTCCTTCATCAGTGTTGAGTCCCGAATTAAGACAAAAAATGGGAGATGCCGCCATAAAAGTAGCGCAGTCATGCCATTATATAGGTGCAGGAACGGTAGAGTTTTTATTGGATGCCGACCATAATTTCTACTTCCTAGAAATGAACACCCGTTTACAGGTAGAACACCCGGTAACAGAACTTATTACCGGTTTAGACTTAGTAGAATTACAAATAAAAGTTGCTCGTGGTGAAGCCTTGCAAATAAAACAAGACGACTTAAAAATAAAGGGACACGCTTTAGAATTACGCGTTTATGCCGAAGATCCTTTGAATGATTTTTTACCGAGTGTTGGCCATCTAGAAACCTATAAAATTCCTACTGGTAGTGGTATAAGAGTAGATGATGGTTTTGAAGAAGGCATGGATGTACCCATCTATTATGACCCGATGTTATCTAAACTGATAACTTATGGAGCCTCGCGAGAAGAAGCCATTCAACTGATGATAAAAGCCATTAATAATTATCATGTAAAGGGTGTTGAAACGACACTCCCATTTGGGAAATTTGTATGTGAGCACGATGCTTTTCGTTCTGGTAATTTTGACACGCATTTTGTAAAACAGTATTACACACCTGAGGCCTTAAAAGTGCATACAGAACACGAAGCTAAAATTGCGGCAATGATAGCCTTGAAGCAGTATTTAACAGATCAAAAACAATTAAGACTACCTCATTAAGTATGGATTCAAAAATTGAAAAGCTAAATGAAAAGCTCGCCCTTGCGCAATTGGGTGGTGGCCAAAAACGTATTGATAAACAACACGAAAAGAAAAAATTAACCGCTAGAGAACGTGTTGATTATTTGCTGGATGAAGGATCTTTTGAAGAAATTGGCGCCTTAGTTACCCACAGAACCACAGATTTTGGCATGAAAGACCAAATTATTTATGGAGATGGTGTCGTTACTGGCTATGGTACCATTGATGGTAGACTAGTCTATATCTATGCGCAAGATTTCACGGTATTTGGTGGCGCTTTATCTGAAACGCATGCCGAAAAAATTTGTAAAATAATGGATATGGCTGTTAAAGTGGGGGCGCCAATCATTGGACTTAATGATTCCGGTGGTGCTCGTATTCAAGAAGGCGTGCGTTCTCTTGGAGGGTATGCCGATATTTTTTACCGAAACGTTCAAGCTTCAGGGGTTGTTCCTCAAATTTCAGCCATCATGGGACCTTGTGCTGGTGGCGCTGTTTATTCACCTGCAATGACCGATTTTACTATCATGGTTGAAAACACTAGTTATATGTTTGTAACTGGTCCTAACGTTGTAAAAACAGTAACCAATGAAGAAGTTTCTAGTGAAGAATTAGGTGGTGCTCAAACACATGCCTCAAAATCTGGGGTAGCACATAAAACGTCTTTAAATGATGTAGCTTGTTTAGAAGATATTAAAACCTTATTAAGTTACCTGCCTCAAAACAACACCCAAACCCCACAATCACTTAATTATGATTTACAAGATGAAATAAGAGACGAGTTATCAACCATAGTTCCAGATAATCCAAACAAACCTTATGACATGCATGAGGTGATTTCGGGTATTATAGACAAAGATTCGTTTTATGAAATTCATAAAGATTACGCAGAGAGTATCATTGTTGGCTTTGCGCGTCTTGGTGGAAGAAGTATTGGTATTGTAGCCAACCAGCCTATGTCTTTTGCAGGGGTTTTAGGCGTTAAAAGTTCCAGAAAGGCCGCAAGATTTACTAGATTTTGTGATTGTTTTAATATTCCGCTTTTGGTTTTAGTTGATGTACCTGGTTTTTTACCTGGAACAGATCAAGAATGGAACGGCATTATTGTGCATGGCGCCAAACTTTTATATGCACTCAGTGAAGCTACCGTACCAAGAGTAACGGTTATTACGAGAAAGGCTTATGGAGGGGCTTATTGATGTTATGAATTCCAAACATATTGGTGCTGATATGAATTTTGCTTGGCCTGGTGCCGAAATTGCGGTTATGGGAGCTAAAGGTGCTAGTGAAATTATTTTTAAACGCGAGATTGCTGAAGCGGATAATCCTGCCGAAACACTAGAAAAAAAAGAACAGGAATATGCCAATTTATTTGCTAACCCATACGCCGCTGCCAAACGCGGATTTATAGATGAAGTTATTTTACCCAAAAACACCCGGCGTAAATTATTAAAGGCATTCGCCATGTTAGAGCACAAAAAAATAGATAGACCAAAACGTAAACATGGTAATATTCCGTTGTGATGTAAACTAAAAAAGACACTCATTTTGAGCGCCTTTCTTAACTATTAAACAATTCTAATTAAAACTCTAAATCTGCAATAATATCAAATTCATCGTAAATTGCTTTGTCTTTCAAATTATCAAAGAAGCTGGTTGAACCATAGCGTACATCAAATTTAGATCTATCAATTTTCAGGTTTGCCGTTGCTTTACTTCCGTAAATTGAAATTGTAAAATCTACAGGATTTGTTTTTCCTTTAATTGTTAAATCTCCTGTAACCGCATAAGCATTTTTTCCTGAAGGTTTCACGTTGGTAAACACTAATTTAGCTGTTGGAAATTTCTCTACACCGAAAAAGTCATCAGACTTTAAATGCCCTTCTAATTTACCTTGGTATTCACCTTCTAAATCGGTTACACTGATAGATGTCATATCAATAACAAACTCTCCGCCTGTTAATTTATCATCATCCAATATAAGTTTTGCGTCTTTTAAAGTAATGGTTCCCTCATGAGATCCTGTTACTTTATATCCTTTCCAAACCACTTTACTTTCATCAACTTTTACTGGCTTTTCAATACGCTCTATAGCTGAAAAAGACATAGCAAACACCGTTACTAATGTTAAAATGGCAATTGTTTTAATTCCTCTTTTCATAATGTTTCTTGTTTTAAATATTTAATTTATGATCCGTAATAAAATTTTTCTTTGATTATTTTTCCATCCTTCCATTCTTGAACAGCCACTTGATTATATTTCTTTACACCCCAATCTTTGTGGGTATAATCATAATACCACTCTACCATAGTGATATTTTCTCCTACAGTTACTTTGAGTGGTCTGGCTTCTCTAAATTCAGTTATAGCTGCAAAAAATGCTTCTTCTCGTTTTCTGTTTAATGCTTTTCCTACAAACTCAGGATTATCATTTTCTTGCATGACTACCTCTTCATCATAATAAGTTTCAAAAGCTTCAAGAGCTTTTCCTTGAAGAATTAAGTCATTTATATCACTAATTTTTTCTATTAAAGTATTCATAACTATAACTTATAACTATGATACAAAGTTCAGAAAGAAGTGGAAAGTATAAAATAATATAGTTTATCAAATCATGTTAAACTAGTTTAACATTACTGTTCAATGATGAGCTGACTTTTTATTTTACTGAGAAACTCTTTAGTAATACCAAGGTATGAGGCAATCATATACTGTGGGATACGCTGCTCTATTTTCGGGTATTGATTCCTGAAATACAAGAAGCGTTCTTTTGCCGACAGGCTAAAACTTCTTATAATTCTTTTTTGTGATGCCACAAAAGCCCGTTCTATAATTTGCCTGAAAAACCGTTCTAATTTTGGAATTTGACGATATAATTCCTCTATCGTATCGTAAGAGAACATAATAAGTTCTGTGTTTTCTAAACATTGTACATTAAAATCAGCTGGTGTTTGGGTAATAAAACTTCCCATATCTGACGTCCACCAATCTTCAATAGAAAACATAATAATGTGCTCTAACCCTTGTTCGTCTACATGAAACGTTTTTGTACACCCTGAAACCACAAAACAAGCATACTTACATACATCACCTTGTTGTAAAATAAATTGACCTTTCAAATATTTTCGGTAAACAAGCTTAGATTTTAAAAGGGTCACTTCATGGTCAGTTAATGAAATGTATTTCGACATATAGTCTAACAACGGTTGTATTTTCATGTATATGTATTAAGAGGTATCAAATTTAATGATAATAAAATTTTGTTAATCAATAGAAAGATAGTTTATATACCTGCATATTCAATTATTTTTGCGCCATGGAACAAAAACCACATTTTAGATTTGAATTTGTAGCTCTCATGGCATCCCTTATGTCTATTGTAGCCTTATCAATAGATGCTCTATTACCTGCTATTCCTGAAATTAGTCAACATCTGAATATCACCAACAACGCCGATAATCAACAACTCATTACCATGATTTTTCTTGGTTTAGGCCTTGGGCAACTTGTTCTTGGACCGTTATCAGACAGTTTTGGCAGAAAACCCATGGTTTATGTAGGATTTATTATTTTCATTATTGGAAGTATACTATGTGTAACCACTAAAAATTTCGACATGATGATTTTAGGGCGCTTACTGCAAGGGATAGGTTTATCATCTCCTAGAAGTATTGCCCTTTCCATAATCCGCGATTCATTCAGCGGTGATTATATGGCTAAAATTGTTTCTATTGTAGTTATGTTTTTCATTCTGGTTCCTGTAATTGCCCCAACACTGGGAAAACTTTTAATGACTTTATTTAATTGGCAATCTATTTTCTATGTCAACCTTATTTTTGGTATCATCGTCATGCTTTGGTTTTGGCTTAGACAACCTGAAACTCTTCCTAAAAAGAGACGTATTCCATTCTCATCACACCTTTTTATTGATGGCGTTAAAGAGTTTTTTAAATACAAAGAAGCTGTTGCTTTTACTATAATATCAGGTTTTATTACGGGTTCGTTTATGGTGTACCTAAGTACGGCACAGCAGATATTTCAAGACCAATATGATTTGGCCGATATGTTCCCGTATATATTTGCCAGTTTAGCCATTTCTATAGGCTTAGCTACTTTTATGAATAGTCAATTGGTAGAAAAATTTGGTATGTGGCGTATTGCGTTTGCGTCTACCATCGCTTATGCTGTAATATCGCTATTGTATCTTATCTTATTTTGGTCTGGAACTAACCCTAGTATTTATATTCTTGTAGGATTTTTTGCTTTACAATTCTTTGCCGTTGGTTTTCTCTTTGGAAATTTAAGAGCTCTAGCCCTAGAACCACTGGGTCATATTGCTGGTATAGGAGCTGCAATTAACGGGTTTGTATCTACCGTAATGGCCGTGCCTATTGCTAATTTTATTGGCAAATATATTGTTGATTCTGTGTTACCTATGTTTATAGGGTTCTCCATGTTTGGTGTATTATCTCTACTCGTTTTTACAATCTTAAAACAAAAACCAAAATTGATTTACAACTAATGCCAATCTATTTGGTATTTTGATTTTAATACATTTAGATGATGCGCTTCGTGCCCCAAAATAATAAAAGCAGCGGCTCTAGCCGACATAATAGCACCACTAGCATACCCAACAAATTTTAAATCTGTCTCATTAATACTCTGTAAGCATACTATTGAATTTTTTCTAACCGCTTCATATTCTTCAAGTAATTGTTCCATAGACTTTTCATTGGCTTTTGATGGTGCTATATAATCATCTTGATTAAAACCAGCTAGGGGTGTATTATCATGCCGAGCTATCCTAAAACAACGGTAAATAAATACCCGCTCAGTATCAATAATATGCTGAAACACTTCTTTTACACTCCATTTATCTACATGGTATTTAAAATTCCATTTGCTTTCTGGAATACGTTTAAAAAAATACAGAACACCTTCACCAGAGACCTTAAAATTATCTATTAGCGAACGTTCTGCAGATACACTTTCTATATACCCTTGATAATATGAATTATATTCTGAACTATTTAAGTCTGATACTTTCATAATTTAAATTTTAGCTTGGTAGGTATATAAATCGAAATACCTTCCTTTTTGATTTATAAGGTCATCGTGTGTGCCACGTTCTACAATTCTTCCCGATTCAATGACAAGAATCTGGTCTGCTTTTCTAATGGTACTTAATCTATGAGCTATAACAATAGTGGTTCTATTTTTCACCAATTCATTTAAACTCTTTTGAATTAAAGCTTCACTCTCTGTATCTAAATTTGAAGTAGCCTCATCTAAGATAATAATTTTTGGGTTAGCCAAAATGGCTCGAGCAATGGCCAAACGTTGTCGTTGACCTCCAGATAGCTTCACGCCCCGCTCCCCTATTAACGTTTCAAGTCCCTCTTCAAACCTACTTGTAAATTCATCAACATAAGCCGCTTTTACTGCATTTTGTAATTCTTCTTCAGAAGCTTCTGGTCTTGGAAACATGATATTCTCTCTAATAGTTCCTTCAAACAAAAATTCGTCCTGCAATACCACACCAAGATATTGCCTATAACTACTTAATTTTACTTTTGAAAGATCTTTATCATCTATAGTAATTTTACCAGATTTAGGATTTAAAAATGTAGCAGACAAGCCAGCAATGGTAGATTTTCCTGACCCCGAACTCCCCACCAATGCCGTTACAGAACCTGCCGGCGCTTTAAAATTGATGCTATGCAAGACCTCCTTATTTTCTTCATAGGCAAAGGACACATCGTTAAAAACAATATCGCCTTTTAAATTATCTAGCTGAATAGTTCGTTCTTCATTATCTTCTTCTGCTGTCATGTTCATTAGTTCCTCTGTTCTATCTAAACCAGCCAGTGCTTCGGTTAATTGACTACCAATATTACTCATTTGTACGATAGGTGCTATCATAAAACCAAGTACTAAAGTAAAGAAGAGAAAATCTCCTGTTGTCATTTCACTTTGTATCATATAATACCCGCCAATTCCCATAATACCAGTAGTGGCCACTCCAATAAGGAACGTAGATGAGCTTGTCATTAATGCTGTAGCCGTTAAACTCTTTTTTACATTTTTAAAGAGCTTATCTACACCAATCTCAAACGTTTTATTTTCTTGCTCTTCTGCATTAAACGCCTTAATTACACGAACTCCAGCTAAGGTTTCTGTCAATCGACCCTTAACTTCGGCATTTATCTTTCCGCGTCTCCTAAAAACAGGTCTGATGTATTTAAAGGCTTTTAAAGCGATATAACCAAAAATAGACAACGGAATAAAAACAAACAGGGTCATCCACGCATTTAGTTTTATAAGAATAATTAGTGAAACAATGGCGGTAAAAGAACCACCTACCAATTGCACCAAACCCGTTCCTATTAAATTCCGTACCCCTTCCACATCACTCATAATTCTTGAAACCAACGCGCCTGACTTTGTGTTGTCGAAAAAACTGATTGGTAACGACAGTACTTTTCGTTGTACCTGTGCTCTGAGTTCACTAATGAGGTATTGTGCTTGTACACTAAGAATTCTTGTTAACGCAAAAGAAGTTACTGCCTGAACGAATATTGCTGTTATTACAATAGCAATTAAACCATATAGCTTTGACGTATCCTGACTAGGCACTACATCATCTAAAAGCACTTTGCTTTGCCAAGGCAATATTAAACCCGACAAACTGCGTATTACAATTAAAATTAGCCCTATAAACACCAAATTTCGCCGAGGCCAAATAATGGTTTGAAAAGCCTGCGCTATAGTAACTTTTGATTTTGATTTATTCTTGGAAGGTTCTGCTAGATGTTTCATACGCTTAATCGTCGAGCTAACAAAAGTAAACTTTCATAATTCATTTCTTAAAATTTAGGACATAAAAAAACCACTCATTTTGAGTGGTTTTTTTAGTGTTAACAAATAAATTTATGCTTTTAAAACAATTCTAAATCTAGCCTTGCCTTCCTCAAGATGTTTCATTGCGGTATTAACGTCGCTCATATCAAACGTTTCCACAGTTGGGTAAATATCATGTCTTACACAAAACTCGAGCATTTTTCTGGTTAGAGCTATCCCTCCAAGAGGACTTCCTCCTAACGCTTTTTCTCCAACCAATAAGCTAAATGCTGGAATTTCCATAGGTTCTAATACTGCCCCAACGGTATGTAATTTTCCTTTTGGTGCCAAAGTAGTTAGGTAAGAGTTCCAATCTAAACTCACGTTTGCTGTATTTAAAATAAAATCAAGGGTACCCGCAATACTTTCTAAATCTTCAGGATTTCTTGAATTGACTACGAGATGCGCCCCCATTTTTATAATATCATCTTTCTTATTAGGATTAGAACTAAATGCTGTAACTTCACAACCCCAAGCTTTTAAGAATTTAATTGCCATATGGCCTAAGCCACCAATGCCTATTACACCAACCTTATCGGTTGGTTGAACTCCAGATAAAACAATAGGGTTAAAGACAGTAATTCCGCCACAAAAAAGCGGTCCTGCTTTTGCCATATCTAAACCTTCGGGTAAAGGTATTGCCCAAGACCAATGTCCTCTAACTACATCAGAAAACCCGCCGTGACGCCCTACAATAGTGGCTTCTGCTGAACCACACAGATGCTGATTTCCTCCAATACATTGATTGCAATGCATACAAGATTCTGAAAACCATCCAAGACCAACTTTATCTCCAACGTTAACATTCTTAACCTCGCTCCCAACGGCGATAACCTCACCTACTATTTCGTGTCCAGGTACAATTGGATATTGGGTCATCCCCCATTCATTGTTAATCATACTTAAATCTGAATGGCATATTCCACAATATTCTACTTTAATATCAACATATTCTCCTGAAACATCTGGTAACTCATATTGATGTTTTTCTAATTTTCCTCCTGCTTCATGAGCAGCATAAGCGTTTACAGTGATCATTTCAATAGTTTTTTGCTTGATTAATATCTTCTCCTATAAGATACAATTATATCCTGTAATCGCACTGGTTTAAAAGTTAAATAATTTTAAAAAAATTATTTGTTATTCGCTATTTTTACTTCTTAAAAAATAAATTTTTACACCCATGAAAATAATAGGAATTGGAAAGAATTACGTTAATGACAAAAGTGAAATAAATGCTTTAAAAACAGGAGAGCAACTCATCTTTATAAAAGCCGAAAGTACTTTGGTTACAGACAATAAGGATATTGTTTTTCCATCAATTACTAATGAATTGGTTTATGAAGTTGAACTTGTTGCCAAAATTGGAAAAACAGGAAAAGACATTTTAGAAGCCGACGCTGCATCATATATTGGTGAAATTGGTATTGGTATTGACTATACGGCCAAGGATGTTTTAACAGCAAGTAGAACTAACAAAGGGCCTTGGGCTTTAGCAAAAGGTTTTGACGGAGCTTCTCCTGCTAACGGTTTTAAACCAATATCACATTTTAAAGATATTAACGATATCAATTTTAGCCTAAACATTAACGGTAAAGAAATACAAGCCGGTAATACCAGTAACATGATTTACAATTTTAGTGAAATCATTGCTTATGTATCTAAATATATGACTTTACAACCTGGTGATTTAATTTTTACAGGAACTCCAGCATCGGGTGCTGGCTTAAATTACAAAGGAGATCATCTACAGGCCTTTATTGAAGGTGAATTGCTATTAGATTTTAAATTAATCTAATAACAGCCTCTGGAATATCATTCTTATGAAAAACTCCATTGCCGAAAGAGTGGGCGATTTCTTAAAACGCTATCCGCCTTTTAATTTAATAAAGCCCACACTTCTTTTTGACATTGCTTCGCAAGTAACTATTACCTATCTCGAAAAAGGAAACACAATATTTCAAAAAGGGGATACTTCACATGAATTTATTTATGTTGTAAGAGATGGTGGCATTGGTATTCACTATGACAATGGAGGTATTCATGATATATTAAATATTCATGACAAAGGTGATATTTTTGGGCTACAACCCTTAATTTCAAAAGACCCTTACCAAGTTACGGCTACGGCCAATGAGGAATCTATTGTTTATTCTATTCCTGTTGATATTTTTCAACGTGTTACCGACAATAATGCTAAAATTCAAAAATACCTCATTACGGTTTTTGCATCCAATATTGACGCGCCTTATAGTGCTGAGATAGCTGGAAAAATATTTGTTGATTATTTACCTAATCAAGCACAAGATTTAGTAAACTTTCAAACCGCAAATTACACTAAAAACCCCATTACATGCGACGAAGATTCTACAGTGCAAAGAGCCGCCATAAAAATGAGTCTTCATAAAATTGGGTGTATTATAGTAGTAGATAAAAGCAAAAATCCTGTTGGTATCATCACAAACAGTGATATAAAAAATAAAATTGCTACAGGGTTATTTCCTATAAATACTGCAGTGAATAAGATTATGAGCTCCCCGGTAATTACCGGTAAAAAAGGGTTAACAGTGGCCGAAGGACAGTTGCTCATGATTAAAAACACCATTGGTCATTTGTGTATCACTAAAGATGGTACGGTAAACACGAAACTAGTAGGCGTGCTCACGCATCATGATGTATTGACCTCTTTAGGAAACAGCCCCACTGTTATTCTAAAAGAAATAAAACGAGCTAAACGCACTAGAAGACTACGTTCTGCCCGACTAAAAGCAAATGTACTGTTAAAGCGTTATTTAGAACAAAATATTCCAATATCGCATAGCATTAAGATTATTTCACAAGTAAATGATGCCATTACAACTAGAGCCATTGAACTTGCTATAAAAAAAATGGACGCCCCACCCCCAGTGCTCTTTTCATGGCTTTCATTAGGTAGCCAAGGCCGTCATGAACAATTATTATTTACAGACCAAGACAATGCCATCGTTTTTGAAAACGTAAATGAATCTACCTATCAAGATACCAAATCTTATTTTTTAAAATTAGGACAATTGGTAACCTCCGCATTAAACAAAGTAGGATTTGAGTATTGTGAAGCAGATATGATGGCTAGCAATCCAGCGTGGTGCAAATCACTATCTGAATGGCAAACACAATTTAAACACTGGATATTAAAACCAGATGAAAAAGCCATTTTATTATCATCTATTTTCTTTGATTACAATTGTGTTTATGGAGATAAAATGCTTATTAGCAGTTTAACAAACACCATTTATGACACTCTAGCTGAAACCTCCTTATTTTTTAAATTTCTAGGTAGAGATGCAGTAAAAAGTCCGTCCCCCCTTGGTTTCTTTAGGCAATTTTTAATTGAAAAAACGGGTGAGCAAAAAGAGCTTTTTAATATTAAAAGTAGGGCTGTTATGCCTTTAGTTGATGCTGGCAGATTACTCGTTCTAAGTAAGCAGGTAAGAGATGTAAATAATACAGCAGAACGTTTTGAAAAATTAGCTGAACTTGAACCCGAAAACAAAGAGCTTTACAACTCTTGTTCTTATGCGTTTAAAGCACTTTTAAAATTTAAAACCAAGCAAGGCCTTCAAAATGGTGATTCAGGAAAACTTATAGATTTAGAAACCCTAAACAAAGAAGAAAAATTAAAATTGCGTCGGTGTTTTAAGCCTATTCAGGAAGTTCAGGAAGTGCTAAAAATTAGGTTTGATCTAAAAAACTTTATTTAAATGGTATTCAATTGGTTTCAGAAAAAAAAGAAAAGCTACCCTGATTTCTGGGAAACTTATCTTTCCTCTTTTAAAGATCATGAAAAACAAGCCATTCCTGAAACACGCTTTGTGGCTTTTGATACAGAAACTACAGGATTCGATTCAAAAAAAGATCGTATATTATCAATAGGTGCAGTAGCCTTTAAAGGAAAGTCTATCCCTGTAAATAACACCTTAGAATTGTATTTAAAACAGGATGTTTTCAATCCTAAAACGGTAGAAATACATGAAATTATTAAAAACAATAAACTAGAAAAGGTTACAGAATTAGAAGCTATTAAAATATTTCTGGATTATATAAAAGATGCTGTATTAATTGCACACCATGCTAAATTTGATCAAAGAATGATGAATGCTATGCTAGCCAGACATGGGTTGGGTGAATTAAAAAATGAATGTATTGATACTGGAACGTTGTTTAACAAATCAAAACACATCATTTACAAGGAAAACCTAAAAGACCATTATAGTTTGGATGACCTATGTACCGAGTTAAATGTAGCTGTTACAGATAGACATACAGCGAGTGGTGATGCCTTAATTACAGCATTTGTTTTTTTAAAAACCCTCGCCAGATTAGATAAAAGAAAGCATTTACAATGGGAGTATTTGTTATCTAGATAACAAAAAAAGTCCTGTAAACACAATTACAGGACTCTTACTTACACTTACAATGCATTATCTATAATATCTTGCACCACTTCTGGATTAAGTAAGGTGCTTGTATCTCCTAAATTACTAGTATCTTTTCCAGCAATTTTTCTTAAAATACGACGCATAATTTTACCACTTCGGGTTTTTGGCAATCCACTAGTAAACTGTATTTTGTCTAACTTAGCTATAGGACCTATTTGCTCTGTAATAATTTGATTAATCTCTTTACGCAAATTATCATGCATCCGTCCTTCTCCAGTTTCCTTCAACGTTACATAACCATATAACGCATTACCTTTAATATCATGCGGAAATCCTACAATGGCACTTTCTGCTACCGCTGGATGTTCATTAATAGCATCTTCAATAGGAGCAGTTCCTAAATTATGACCTGATACAATGATAACATCATCAACACGCCCCGTAATTCTATAATAACCAACCTCATCTCTCAAGGCGCCATCTCCTGTAAAATATTTGTTTTCATAAGCTGAGAAATAGGTGTCTTTATACCGCTGATGATCTCCCCAAATAGTACGTGCCATACTAGGCCACGGAAACTTAATACATAAACGACCATCTACCTGATTACCTTTAATTTCTTGTCCGCTTTCATCCATCAATGCAGGTTGAATGCCAATGAAAGGTAAGGTGGCATAGGTAGGTTTTGTTGGTGTTGCAAAGGCTATAGGCGATATCATAATACCTCCTGTTTCTGTTTGCCACCAAGTATCAACAATTGGCGATTTTTTCTTTCCAACATTATCATCATACCAGTGCCATGCTTCTTCATTTATAGGTTCTCCCACGGTACCTAATACTTTTAAAGAGGATAAATCATACTTCTCTAAATGGTGAACACCTTCCTTGGCTAAGGCTCTAATGGCGGTTGGTGCTGTATAAAATTGGTTGACTTTATGCTTTTCAACAATAGCCCAGAATCTCGAAAAATCGGGATAGCTTGGTACACCTTCAAACATAATTGTTGTTGCTCCGTTACATAACGGGCCATAAACGATGTAACTATGCCCTGTTATCCAACCTATATCTGCCGTACACCAATACACATCCTGTTCCCTATATTGAAATATATTTTTAAAGGTATAGGCCGTGTAAACCATATAACCACCTGTAGTATGCACCATACCCTTAGGCTTACCCGTAGAACCTGAGGTATATAATATAAATAACGGATCTTCTGAATTCATTGTTTCAGCAGGACAATCTAAATCAGCTTCATCCAGCAATGGTTGCAACCAGTAATCACGTCCTTCTTTCATACTAATTTCAGAATGAATACGCTGCGCAACTAATACGGTTTTTACGCCTGAACAAGACTCTAGCGCTTCATCAACAATCCCTTTTAAATCTATAGTCTTTGCTCCACGATATGAACCATCACTTGTTATTACCATTTTACAATCGGCATCATTAATTCGAGTGGCTAAAGCGGTTGATGAAAAGCCCGCAAAAACCACAGAGTGAATAGCTCCAATCCGTGCACAGGCTAAAACAGAAATAGCCAATTCAGGAATCATGGGCAAGTATATGCACACACGATCGCCCTTTTCAATACCTTTACTTTTTAAAACATTGGCAAACTGACATACTTTTTCATGTAGTTGTCTGTAAGTGATATGCTGTGCTTCTTCCTCGGGATTATTAGGCTCAAAAATAATGGCTGTTTTATCTGCTCTTGTTGCCAAGTGCCTGTCAATACAGTTTTCTGTAATGTTTAATTGGGCACCTTCAAACCATTTTATTTCTGGTTTAGAAAAATCCCAGCTTAATACATTATGCCATCGTTTACGCCACATGAAATGTTCTTCGGCCATTTCTTCCCAGAAAACTTCGGGATTTCTGACCGATTTACGATAAACTTGGTAGTACTCTTCTAAATGCTTAATATGGTAATTACTCATAAATTTTGATTAAGGTCTTTATATTGTCCAGTTTATTAGGTCTTCTAAATTAATAAAATATTAAGCATAGAATAAACTTTTTTCTACGAACAACATAAAACATTCTACGGACTTAGACTAAACCTAGATTAATGCGTGGCTTTACCAGCTCCATTTGGAATTCTAATAGTTTCTACAATATCTTGAACTTCTTCTGGAGGTGCAGGTGTAAATGCCATAATAACCATAGAAACAATAAAATTTAATAACATAGCCACAGAGCCAAAGCCCTCAGGAGAAATTCCAAACCACCAATCACTTTTATCTGGAAGTACCTCATCAAACCAACCTAGTTTATATTTAATCATGTACAACATCATGGCTGTAATCCCTACTACCATACCTGCAATGGCACCTTCTTTATTCATACGTTTATAAAAAATACCTAAAATTATAGCAGGAAAAAAAGAGGCTGCAGCCAAACCAAAGGCTAAAGCCACAACCGCGGCAACAAAACCTGGTGGATTAATACCAAAATACCCAGCCACACATACAGCTCCAACAGCCGATAACCGAGCAGCAACCAACTCTCCTTTTTCTGAAATTTTAGGGTTAATCATTTTTTTTATTAAATCATGCGACACTGACGAAGATATCACTAAAAGTAATCCTGCTGCTGTTGATAATGCCGCAGCTAAACCACCTGCAGCCACCAAGGCAACAACCCAATTGGGTAAATTTGAAATCTCAGGATTTGCTAGAACCATAATATCTCTGTCTACCACAAGTTCATTTTCATCTTTGTTAGCCAAATACTGAATTTTTCCATCCTTGTTTTTATCTGTAAACTCAATTAACCCTGTGCTTTCCCATTTTTTAAACCATTGAGGCACGGATGCATACGGTTGGTTTGAAACCGTTTCAATCATATTGGTGCGTGCAAAAACAGCCACAGCTGGTGCCGTAGAATATAATAACACAATAAGTAACAAGGCAATGCCAGCCGATTTTCTAGCGTCTTTAACACGTTTTACGGTAAAAAAACGAACAATAACGTGTGGTAAACCCGCAGTACCAACCATTAAGGCGCACGTAATTGCAAAAACATCAATCATAGATTTTGTACCTTCAGTATATTCAGAAAAACCCAATTGAAGACTCAAACCATCTAATTTATCAAGTAAATAAGTCCCAGAATCTTCAGCCAACGTGCCCCCAAATCCTAACTGAGGAATGGGGTTTCCCGTCATTTGAATAGAAATAAATATAGCTGGTACCATAAATGCAAAAATCAAAATACAGTACTGTGCCACCTGAGTATAGGTTATCCCTTTCATACCTCCTAAAACAGCATAAAACAAAACAATTAACATACCTATAATAACACCGGTATTAATATCAACCTCTAAGAATCTGGAAAATACAATACCCACACCACGCATTTGACCAGCCACATACGTGAACGACACCAATAAGGCACAAAGTACCGCTACTACACGTGCCGTTTTTGAATAATACCTATCACCAATAAAGTCTGGAACGGTAAATTTTCCAAACTTTCTTAAATAAGGAGCTAAAAGTAACGCCAGCAATACATAACCTCCTGTCCATCCCATTAAATAAACAGCACCATCATATCCTGCAAATGAAATAATACCTGCCATGGAAATAAAAGATGCGGCACTCATCCAATCTGCCGCCGTTGCCATACCATTTGCTAAAGGAGATACTCCACTGCCAGCTACATAAAACTCTTTGGTTGATCCTGCCCTTGACCATATAGCAATACCAATATAAATGGCAAATGTAACACCCACTAAAATATAGGTCCAGTTTTGAACGCCTATGCCTTCTACTAACAAACTATGCATCATAACCATATTTTTTATCCAATTTGTTCATCAGCCGAACATAAACAAAAATTAATACGACAAACACATATAGTGAACCCTGCTGAGCGAACCAAAACCCTAGTTTAAACCCTCCCAATCGTATAGAATTAAGGGTGTCTTTAAATAAAATTCCAGCACCAAACGATACTAGAAACCATATAGTTAGTAAAATAAGAAGATAGCCTATATTCTCTTTCCAATACGCCGTAGCATTTTTGTTGTTAGACATGGTTATTTGGTTTAGTTAGTTAATTAAATCTCCAAAATAGCATTATTTTTTAAAACTTTACCTTTTTAAAAACCTCAAAACATTTCGAATATCGAAAACATAGTAATCCAAACATTTAATATTTAAAGGTATCTTTATACATAAAAACAATAACATTATGGCTTACGATGAATTTTTGGCCGATAGAATACGTCAGCACCTAAAAGATCAACACATAGTATTTTCTGAATTAAAAATGATGGGGGGCTTATGTTTTAAAGTAGATAATAAAATGCTTTGTGGCATTCATCTAGATAAAACATATGGTGATCATTTACTTATGGCAAGAATAGGTGAAACAGCCTATACAAATGAAATAGAAAAACCAGAATGTTTGCCAATGGACTTTACGGGGCGCCCTATGAAAGGTTATGTGTTTGTGACACCTGACGGATTTGATTCCGACGCTGATTTATCTTACTGGATAGATTTATGTTTAGCCTTTAATCCACTCGCAAAAGCGAGTAAACCTAGAAAGAAAAGTTAGTTTAAAGACCGTTTGTTCTAAATGAAAAGTATTTGGTTTATTGTTCTTCTTTTATTTTCACTTTTTAGTGTTTCGGCCCAGAGGTCTTCTATAAAAATAACAGGCAAAGTTGTTGAAAGCCAGAACCAACACCCTATTGCATTTGCCACCATTTCAGTAAATGACAAAAATTCAAAGAAACCTATTACTGGTACCATTAGTTCAGAAAATGGTTCATTTCAATTAAAAACAGAAGCTAGACACTTTTATATTGAAATCAGTTTTATGGGATTTAAATCACAAACCTTAACCAATTTTAATATCAAAAAAGGCAACATTAATTTAAAAACTATTATTCTTGAAGAAGACCAACAAACTTTAGATGAAGTTGTTGTACGTGCCGAACGCTCGCAACTGGAGTTTAAACTAGATAAACGCGTATTCAATGTAGGAAGTGATTTAAGTTCTACGGGAGCTAGTGCCTTAGAGGTTTTAAATAATATTCCATCTGTAACCGTAAATATTGAAGGCGAAATAAGTTTAAGGGGCAGTCAAGGTGTTCAAATATTAATTAATGGAAAACCCTCTGTTTTGGCTAGCGCCGAAGGGAATGCCTTGGGAAGCATTACTGCCGATATGATTGAAAAGGTTGAAGTTATTACCAACCCTTCTGCTAAATTTGATGCCGAAGGTACCTCTGGGATTTTAAATATCATCATTAAGAAATCAGAAAAAAGAGGTTTAAATGGTTCGGCCACATTAAATGTTGGTAATCCTAGAAGTAATTCCTTCGGGTTAAGCCTAAACAAACGTACCGAAAAGTTTAATCTCTTTAGTCAGTTAGGATTTGGTATTAGAACGTATCCTAGTGATTATGAAACTATAAATCGTGATTTAACCACTCAAAGCACTGTGAGCAGTTATGGATCCAGTGCCTTTGATGAAAAGTTTGGCAATATTTTAATTGGATCTGACTATTATTTTAATGAAAAAAATGTGGTAACACTTTCGGCTTCCTATGCTTATGAGGTTGAAGATCAAGAGGCCTATGCACGTTTTATGGAGACTGACGGTAGCAATACGCTTTTAAATGAATGGATAAGAAGCGAACTTACAGAGGCAACAAATCCTAAATTAAGATATGAGCTGCAATTTAAAAGAGATTTTGAGCGTCATAAAGATCAGAGCCTACTTTTTAGCGCTTTAGGTAGTTCTTTTAGAAAAGATCAATTTTCAGATTTCAACAATATTACCATTATTGGGAATCGAGACGATGCGTTGCAAAAAACACGAACAGACTATAAACTTGAAGATTATACCTTTAAACTAGACTACACACATCCTTTTCTAGAACAATACACCCTTGAAATAGGCTCTCAATATGTTATAAATGGTGTTACCAATGATTTTACTGTTGAAGATTTTATAGATGGCAAATGGATAAGCAACCCTGATTTAACAAACATCTTCAACTTTAACCAGAACGTTTTGGGCCTTTATACCACTGCCGCTTATGAAGGCAAAAAATGGGGTATTAAACTCGGGGCAAGATTAGAAAACACGGCACTTAAAACGGTACTTGAAACTACCAATGAACACAACCGAAAGAACTACAATAATGTGTTTCCTAGTGGTCATACCTCTTATAAAATCTCCGATAACTTTTCATTACAAGCAGGATTTTCAAAACGTATAAGACGACCAAGATTACGAGAATTAAACCCCTTTTCAAACATTAGAAACAATTTTAATATTTCAACAGGAAACCCTGATCTTAATCCGGAGTATACCGACTCGTATGAAATAACAAGTATCAATAAAATAGGAAAAGTGTCTCTTAATTTTACGGTTTACAACAGATATACCACCGATGTTGTAGAACGCATTACCCGTTTTGAAAATAATGTAAGTATTTCAAGACCTGAAAATGTAGGCTCTAATACAGTAACAGGTTTTGAAGCAAACGGTAAACTAATACCAACAAAATGGTGGACTATAAACGGTGATTTCAATTTTAATTATTTTAATAGGAAGGGAGATTTTGAAAGTCAAGTTTTTGATTTTAAAGGCAATCAATGGTCTGCTAGTCTGAGCACAAAATTTAAACTTCCTGCTGAATTTGAATTAGAAATCACTGGTAATTACAGATCAAAGTACCAAACCATTCAGAGTGAAATATCGGATAATATTTTTGCCGATTTAGGGGTTAGAAAAAAAATATTTAAAGGAAAAACCATTCTAAATTTAAGCATCAGAGACGTATTTGCCTCAAGAATAGACCAAACAACAACGACGCAACCCAACTTCTTTCTATATAATAAAAGACAACGCGGCCGCTTTATTTCTTTTGGTATTAGCTATGGTTTTGGTAAAGGAGAAGCCATGGAATTTTCGGGTAGACGAAGATAAGTACAAGACGTACAATAAAAAGCCTGGCAACCTGTATTATATGGTATATGTTATAGTATAAAACATAAGGACACAAAGCCCGAAAACGAAATAGTTAATAACTTTAACCTAAATATGGTAAAAAACTGATTTTTGTAAGTTTATTGGATAGACGGTATCTTTAATTTTGTTGCTTTCAAATTAAATGAAATAACTATATCATGAGAACAAAAATCACTTTACTATTTAGTATTGTTTTTCTAGCATTATTTTCTTGCATACAAGCACCTAAAAAAACTAAAGTAGATACACACAGTACAGATGAACATCAAGCACATGAAAAACACTGGAGTTATTCAGGCGAGACTTCACCTGAGCATTGGACTGAAATTGAAAAAGATTCAGACTGTGATGGGTCATTACAGTCTCCAATAAACATTATTCACCGCAGTGTAGACTCTGTAAAAGGTGCCAATAATTTGAAAATTCAATATACACCAAGTACACTTATTAGCGATGTACATAACAATGGGCACACTATAGTGTTTGGTTTTGAACCAGGCGACTCTATTAATTATAAAAATGAAACCTACTATTTAAAACAGATTCATTTTCATGAACCTTCTGAACATAAAATTAATGGGGTTATCTATCCTATTGAAATACACCTAGTGCATATAAGTAAATCTGGAAAATTGACCGTTTTAGGTGTTTTAGGTGAAGAGGGTGCTGAAAGTCAGTTATTTGAGTTTTTTGAAAGTTTTTTACCCTTGGCTAACGGAGATAAAAAAGAGATTCATAAAGAAGTTGACCTATCTAATTTATTTCTTGATGATAAAAGCTACTATTCTTATAGTGGCTCTTTAACTACCCCACCTTGTTCAGAAATAGTGAACTGGATAGTGTTTAAAAAGCCTGTAATACTTTCAGTTGAAGAGGTTCTTAAGTTAAAAAGCAACATGCCAATTAACAATTATAGGAATGAGCAACCTCTTAACGGCCGTATTGTAAGCTATCATTATTAACCATTTACTACCTTTTTTAATACAATTTTATAAGGAAAGCCTATAGAGACACTTTAGTCCCAATAGGCTTTCCATCTATAATATCTATTATGGTATTATCTAATTTTCCGTTGGCTATATAGGTAGGAATATTTTTAGAAGCTGTTTCTTGAGCATACTCTAATTTTGATCCCATACCACCACGCCCTTCTCCTTCACTTTTCTTAGAATCTTCTATATATTTATTTAAGTCTTCATCTGGCCCCACTTTTTTTACTAAATTGGTGCTTTCATCAGCTGGATCTCCCGTATACAACCCATTAATATCGGTTAAAATAATCAGCCTGTCCGCATTAATAAGTTGTGCAATTAAACTAGCTAATTCATCATTATCTGAAAACATTGACATTGTTACCGATACTGCATCATCTTCATTAGCAATAGGTACTACCCCTTCGGCAAGTAAACCTTCACAACAACTAATCATATGTTCTCGGTGCTGGCCTGGGCTAAAATCACGCTTTGTTGGTAACACTTGCGCACACTTCATACCGTATTCATGAAAAATATTATAATATAAACGCATCATTCGTGGTTGTCCAATAGCCGAATAAACCTGTCTGCGTTGGGTTCTATTTTGAATGTTTGATTTTCCTAGGACCTCTTTACCTGCAATGACCGATCCTGATGACACCAATATGGTCATAATATCTCTTTCATAAAGTGCCGCAATCTGCTTCACCAAATTTCTCAGAACAGGTCTTACAATTCTATTATCTTTATTGGTCATTACATTTGTACCAACCTTAATTACTATACGTTCTTTGTACATTTTAGTATGTTTTTCCTAACTCTATCGCACGATTAAATGCTGCTTGAGCGGCCTCCTTTATAAGTTCGTTTATATTATTATCATCCATAGAATCTAAAGCTGCTTGGGTGGTGCCTCCTTTTGATGCCACACGGTCCATCCAGGTAGTAGGCGATAAATTATTCTGATTGAATAGTTCAACAGCTCCTGAAAAGGTTTGACTTACCAGTAGCGTGGAATCATTTTGAGAGAAGCCCATTTCAAGGGCTGCTTCCATCATACTTTGCATAAAATAAAACACATAGGCGGGCCCGCTTCCTGAAATTCCTGTTGAAGCATCAATAAACTTTTCATTAGAAACTTTTATGGATTTGCCTGTGGTATTTAAAAGACTTTCTATAGCCAGCAATTCAATTCTTGATACCGATTTTGTAGCTACATAAGAGGTTAGCCCCTTACCTATTTGGGCTGGTAAATTGGGCATAGCTCTAACAATTTTAGGCAATCCTGCAATATCCTGCATGGCCTTAATAGTTACCCCAGCCATAATAGATATGATGATTTGTTCCTCATTTAATAATGGCGAAATGTTTTTTAATAATTCTTCAGCATGATAAGGCTTTACGGCTATAAAAATAATATCTGCCTTGGGTACACAATCTTCAAACGTTTTATGGGCTTCAAAGTTTTCTGAAGACTTGAGTTGCTCTAATTTTTCAGAACAACTATCAATAACCATGATGCTTCTTTTTTTTAATAATTTGGATTTCGACATACCTTCTGCATAGGTCATCCCCATATTTCCAGCGCCAATAACAAGTACTCTCATTTGTTTTTTATTTCAGATTTTTATTTAAATAAATAGCATACAGTCTTTACAGTCTTTCACCTCTCCGTAGTAGGTTTCTCTGTATTTATGCAACGTTTCAAAGGGAATCCCTAAAAAGTATTTTTTTATATACGTGACCTTGGTGGTAAGCTCTCCCATTTTTAAGGAGTAGCGTTTTTCGTAATTTGTTTTTCGTTTTATTTTTATAATTTTCATAAGATTGCTTTAAATTTTAATAGTGTTTTAAGGTTACCGCATAAGACGCATTTCAATGTTTGCTACTTTAAAACCTTCTTTTTTAAATAATGCTATAGCAGGATTTTCGGGGTTGATATGTAGAGCAATGCTTCCTTTACAATACGACTTAAGTTGCCTAATAAGAGTTTTCGCAATTCCTTTTCCTCTGTAACTTGGTTTAATAGCAAGATTCACTAATATATTCTCTGGAATATAGTCTTTCATTCCTGTTTTATTAACCACGGCCGCTCCTACAATGTCGGTTGCATCTTCAATTACCAAAACATACCCGCCTATCCCAGGTATTTCTTTTGCTGCATACATAATAGATTTTCTTATCCCAAACTTACTATCTTTAAAGTCACCAGAATATTTATGTAAAAAATTTGTAATTTGATTAATGTTCATTGTTGATAACCTCGTAAAGGCATCAAAGATTTTTATTTCCATAAACTATTTATAAGGAAGGTTACACCTTGTTACAAAAGGCACATATTTGAATTCATCTCAAAACAACACTACATAATAATTAACTATGTAATGATTTATAATGATTAAATAAAGGCAGTTACACCGAAACAGAAGCAGTGCTATGATTATGTTGTAGGAGGAATAAATTTATCAGACTGATTTCTAAAAACTAGAAAGTTGAAGTTGAAGACTCTGCTATTTCGTTTTTCATGTATTCCTTTTCCCATGGTGCAAATTTACAAAAACACAGTACCAATAACAAGTTTGAGCCGGTTTAATATTATATCACTTTTTATTGAGCGCATAAATCTTGTATTTAATTTAAAGTTTTAATCCGACTAATTTTATAAGCTTATTTAACATACACTACCTTACGCTATAAATCCATAGACGGTTTATACTCTGTTGAAGTCATTTCACCACCACTTCTGACCACTTCACTTTATTAAGAAAAACTTAGCCATACTCCTACCCTATCTTTGTGTCATATTAATAACAGAAAATAATTTTGAGAAGAAGAATTTTTAAGTTTTATACGTTTTATTCTGTTATTAATTGAAAAGAGTAAGTTTTTCATATAGTTAGTTTGGTTAGTTTGAATCCGCTTAGTTTTAGAGAGAGTTAAGCGGATAATTTTTACTTTACACGGCCTTTAAGTTGCTTTACATGAATTTTTAGTTACTTCGCTTTAATAGCGAAGGCTTATCTCAAATAACAACTGTACTTTTAACCCATTGAAAGCTGCTAGTGATAGTAAGTTTTTCATAGAGTAAGTTTGGTTTGTTTAAAACCGCCCGGTGATCTTAAAAACTGGGCGGTTTTTTTATCACAGAAACTAAAAAAATAATATAAGTTTCATACAAATCTAATAACCTTAAAAACCCTTCACGTTATGTTCTTGCTGGTTCAATAACCATTTTAGATACTTCAAATTATTTCCAAACTAAAAAATGATTAGAGGTTATAATTTTGTATTGGATTTATTATGCTTTAATAGGTGTAATAAACCTCCTTAAAAAACAGAAGACAAAAACTAGTAGACTCTAGCCATTTTGGCTAGACCTAAACCGCTTAATTCCCCCAAAGTTAGGCGGTTATTTTTTCTAAATTAATTATTGTTTTCTCTAACTATTTTCAAATCTGCTTGAATTGAATTCAGCATAAAAACGTTAACACCCTTTACCTATTTTACTTGTCACCTGAGTTTTCTGATGGAATTTCAACAAGATCAGATGATAGTCTTTGGCCAGGTTTTATAACTAAAAGAGATTATTTATTAGACAAAATTCATCCCAAATCCTTTATAAAAATGCTTATTTTGACCTTCCTCTAATGCTGCAATCTAAACCCGTGGCCTATGGTATGATAATGCATTTAAGTAATACATGGGAAATTTTACAAATTTATTATGATAAAACAGTTAAGCTTGTAGGAGAAGTAATCTCTTATTAAGAACACAATGGCTATTTATACCTTATTACTGATATATCTGGGTATATTGGAAAGTATAAATTGTTAGTGCGACCAAAACTTAATTTAAATCACTAATTGTCTGTTTTTCTAAACATATTGTTCACTTTATCCGTTATTATAATAAACTCACTTTCGCTATCCGATTGACAATAGTAACTTTTTCATATAGTTAGTTTGGCTAGTTTAAAACCGCTCAGTAATCTCAAAATACTGAGCGGTTTTTTATATGTGAATTTGAAAATCACCAAATAACAAAACCCCTCATAACACCTTAACAAACAAAAAGTTAACATTAAATTAATATTTAAACCCGATTAAAACATTCTTAAATACGTACTTTAGAAAAGATTAGATAAAATTTTATTTAGTTGGTTAGGTTGAAAACCGTTTAGTCTTCTTCTAAAACTAAGCGGTTTTTTTGTTACATGCATTTAAATGCCTTCTATAGTCAGTTCACTTCCTTTTTAGAACACTTCACTTAAAAAGACACCGTTTAGCCTTTGTATCTGGGGTATCTTTGACTCAAAGAAAAAATAGAATAAAAAATTAGGGGTTTTATAACACTTATACCCTATTACAGATATAAGACAATAGTAAGTTTTTCATATAGTTAGTTTGGTTAGTTTGAAACCGCTCAGTAATCTCAAAATACTGAGCGGTTTTTTTATGATGCATCTAAAACACGCTTTACTTTGCCTGTTATTCAGTTCACTTCCTTTTTAGAACACTTCACTTAAAAAGACACCGTTTAGCCTTTGTATCTGGGGTATCTTTGACTCAAAGAAAAAATAGAATAAAAAATTAGGGGTTTTATAACACTTATACCCTATTACAGATATAAGACAATAGTAAGTTTTTCATATAGTTAGTTTGGTTAGTTTGAAACCGCTCAGTAATCTCAAAATACTGAGCGGTTTTTTTATGATGCATCTAAAACACGCTTTACTTTGCCTGTTATTCAGTTCACTTCCTTTTTAGAACACTTCACTTAAAAAGACACCGTTTAGCCTTTGTATCTGGGGTATCTTTGACTCAAAGAAAAAAATAGAATAAAAAATTAGGGGTTTTATAACACTTATACCCTATTACAGATATAAGACAATAGTAAGTTTTTCATATAGTTAGTTTGGTTAGTTTGAAACCGCTCAGTAATCTCAAAATACTGAGCGGTTTTTTTTATGCATCTAAAACACGCTTTACTTTGCCTGTTATTCAGTTCACTTCCTTTTTAGAACACTTCACTTAAAAAGACACCGTTTAGCCTTTGTATCTGGGGTATCTTTGACTCAAAGAAAAAAATAGAATAAAAAATTAGGGGTTTTATAACACTTATACCCTATTACAGATATAAGACAATAGTAAGTTTTTCATATAGTTAGTTTGGTTAGTTTGAAACCGCTCAGTAATCTCAAAATACTGAGCGGTTTTTTTATGATGCATCTAAAACACGCTTTACTTTGCCTGTTATTCAGTTCACTTCCTTTTTAGAACACTTCACTTAAAAAAACACCGTTTAGCCTTTGTATCTGGGGTATCTTTGACTCAAAGAAATAAAAATAGAATAAAAATTTAGGGGTTTTATAACACTTATACCCTATTACAGATATAAGACAATAGTAAGTTTTTCATATAGTTAGTTTGGTTAGTTTGAAACCGCTCAGTAATCTCAAAATACTGAGCGGTTTTTTTATGATGCATCTAAAACACGCTTTACTTTGCCTGTTATTCAGTTCACTTCCTTTTTAGAACACTTCACTTAAAAAAACACCATTTAGCCTTTGTATCTGGGGTATCTTTGACTCAAAGAAATAAAAATAGAATAAAAATTTAGGGGTTTTATAACACTTATACCCTATTACAGATATAAGACAATAGTAAGTTTTTCATATAGTTAGTTTGGTTAGTTTGAAACTGCTCAGTAATCTCAAAATACTGAGCGGTTTTTTTTTGACTGTAACGCTTATACAAAACCCTAATTATCAATTTCCGCTTCATTATCCCTTAAAGTCAAATCAATTACGATTTTAGACAGTTAACCTATAATAAATCACGCGCTGTAATCAAAACATTCTAAATTTACCCAAAATAAAAAAACAAAGTAAAGTGAAAACATTTAAGTATTTAGCCATTATAGTTGTGACACTAATGGTGACTGCAACCTCATGTAGTGATGATGATGACACACATGCTTTTCATTTAGAAAAAGGCATTGTTTTAACGGCAGAAGTCCCTGAAGAATTTGTTCACGGAAACAGGTATATCATTACAGGTACCGTAGCCTTACCCAATAGTTGTTATTTCTATTATGATCAATATGAGTACCTCTATGATGGTACTTCAAGGCTTATTTATCCAATAGTACATGTTGATGATGATGTGGCATGTGCTGACGTGTTCAAAGAGGCTACATTTTCAATTCCTGTAGAAGCCTTACAAAAAGAAACATATACCTTTAAGTTTTATCAAGGAGAAGATGCTGAAGGCGAAGCACAATTCTTGATACTAGAAGTCCCCGTTGTTGAATAGCTTTATAGTATAAAAGCACCTTAACGCTTAAAAAATACTATAGTTTGATTCGTTCAAAAAACCGCTCGGTCACCTCAAAAGACCGAGCGGTTTTTATATACCACCAAATAAACTTACTTCAAATACGCTAAAACATTTTGTTCTATACGTTCTTGGATATTATTCACATCTCCTTTTACAAAAGTTTCACCTGTAATGTTTTCGTAAAGTTCAATATAACGTTCTGAGACGCTTTCAATATAAGCATCAGTCATTTCAGGAACTGTTTGCCCTTCTAAACCTTGAAAGTTATTACTTATCAACCATTGGCGTACAAATTCTTTAGAGAGTTGTTTTTGCGGTTCGCCTTTGGCTTGACGCTCCTCATACCCTTCTGCATAAAAATAACGCGAAGAATCTGGGGTGTGTATTTCATCAATCAAGACTATTTGCCCGTTTTTGGTTTTCCCAAACTCGTATTTGGTATCTACCAAAATTAAGCCTCTTGAGGCCGCAATTTCTGATCCGCGTTGAAACAGTTTACGGGTATAATCTTCTAAAACCACATAATCGGCTTCACTTACAATGCCTTTAGCCAAAATGTCTTCACGAGAAATATCCTCATCATGGTCTCCCATTTCTGCTTTGGTAGCTGGCGTGATGATAGGCTCTGGAAATTTATCATTTTCCTTCATCCCTTCTGACATTGGCTCACCACAAAGCATACGCTTACCAGCTTTATACTCGCGTGCTGCATGCCCAGACATATAACCTCGTATTACCATTTCTACTTTAAAGGGTTCGCACAAATGTCCTACGGCCACGTTTGGGTCTGGTGTAGCGGTTAACCAATTAGGCACCAAATCTTCAGTGGCGGCCATCATTTTAGTAGCAATCTGGTTTAGTATTTGACCTTTGTAAGGTATGCCTTTTGGCATCACCACATCAAAGGCTGAAAGCCTATCTGTAGCTATCATGACCAATTCTTGGTCTTTGATGTTATAAACTTCTCTTACTTTTCCCTTATACACACTTTTTTGTCCTGGAAAATTGAAATTGGTATCTATTATGGTATTACTCATTATAATTTACATTTGACTACTCGCTTGTTGCTAAGTGCCTTATTGAACGGTTTATATTATGTTGTGTTACCCTGCCTTAGCCGCGATTAAGGCAATTGTTGGAGCTCCTCAAAGAGAGCGACTGCCGAAAGCGGGAAACAGCTACAAAAATAACTAATCTCTGTTTTCTATACTCTTGTAGGCTTCAATTACTTTTTTAACCAGTTTATGACGAATTACGTCTTTATCATCTAAAAACACAATGCCAACACCTTCTACATTCTTTAAAATTAGCAGCGCTTCTTTTAAACCTGAAATAGTGCGGCGCGGTAAATCAATCTGCCCTGGATCTCCTGTTAATAAAAACTTAGCGTTTTTTCCCATACGGGTTAAAAACATTTTCATTTGGGCATGAGTGGTGTTTTGTCCCTCATCAAGAATCACAAAAGCATTATCAAGCGTACGTCCGCGCATGAAGGCTAACGGTGCAATTTGTATGGTACCATTTTCAATATAATGTGCCAGTTTTTCGGGGGCAATCATATCGCGTAAGGCATCATACAAAGGTTGCATGTAGGGATCTAGTTTTTCTTTTAAATCCCCAGGTAAAAAACCAAGATTCTCTCCTGCCTCTACCGCCGGCCGCGTTAAAATGATACGCTTAACTTCTTTATTTTTTAGAGCCTGAACCGCTAATGCTATACCTGTATAGGTTTTTCCTGTTCCGGCAGGCCCAATAGCAAATACCATATCATTTTTACGCATCAGTTCTACTAGTTTGCGCTGGTTGGCAGTTTGGGCTTTTATCATTCTTCCTCCTACACCATGTACAATGGTTTCTCCACTGGCTTTTGAAGTGGTATAATCATCACTGCTTTGGCTAGTTAATACACGCTCTATAGTATTTTCATCTAATGTATTATACTTGGCAAAATGTTTTAGTAGCATGGTGATGCGTCTATCAAATTCCTCGAGCAATTCTTCATCACCAAAGGCTTTTATTTTATTGCCGCGTGCTACTATTTTTAGCTTCGGAAAGTATTTTTTTAGTAGTTCAATGTTAGTGTTGTGGGCTCCAAAAAACTCTTTTGGAGTAATCTCTTCAAGTTCTAAGATGAGTTCGTTCAAAGGCTTTTATTTTGGTTTATGGTTGTAATCTGATTAATTAAATTTTAAACTTCGTCAGACCAAATGATTTAATTAGTTTTGTATCACACCCAGTGATAATCAAAAATACATAAAATTGGGTGACTTAACCTTAAAAACATATCAACAATTTGTCCATGGCAATCATCACTTTAACAACTGATTTTGGGGAGAAAGATTACTTTGCTGGTGCGACGCGAGGCGCTATTTATAGTGAACTTCCAGATGTTAATATTGTTGATATCTCACATTCTGTTTCGCCTTTTAACATTCCCGAGGCAGCGTATATTATTCAAAATGCCTATGCGAGTTTTCCTAAGGGTACCATTCATATTATTGGTATTGATGCCGAAATAAATCCAGAAAACAAACATATTGCTATAAAGCTTGACGACCACTACTTTATCTGTGCTAACAATGGTATTATGAGTATGATTTGCTCCGAAATTGCCCCAGAACAAATTGTAGAAATTAACATTCATAATAAAATACAAACCAGTTTCCCAGTTTTAGATGTCTTTGTAAAAGTAGCTTGCCATATTGCAAGAGGTGGCACGCTTGATGTGATTGGTAAACGCATTAGCGAAATTAAACCCATTAAAAATATTGTACCTTACGTTAATGATGATAAAACACAGATTATTGGTAGTGTGATTTACATTGATAACTACGGAAATGTGGTTACCAATATTAAGAGAAACTTTTTTGAAACCATTCAAAAAGGAAGAGACTTTGAGATCTCGGCGCGCAATTATACCTTTAAAAAGATCTATCAGAAATACAGTGATCTTGTTAATTTTGATATTCCTGAAAACAAACGACATGACGAAGGCAGAAAACTTGTGGTTTTTAATTCGGGAAACTTTTTAGAAATTGCCGTATATAAAAGCAATAGTGAAACCGTAGGAAGCGCATCGACATTATTGGGTTTAGGTCTTATGGATGCTGTAAGCGTGAAGTTTACAACCAAACCTGTAATTCCAAAAGGCATTGAATTACCTAAAAACGTTCATAATATTCCAGATTTTGAATAATCGATACATCTGTTATGCTTGTTAGAATTGTAAAAATGGGATTTGACACCGCATATGTTGATACGTTTTTAAGGCAATTTCATGCCAGTAAACATAACATACGACAGTTTGAAGGCTGTATGTTTTTAGAATTGTATCAAGACCAACAAGACCCCTCCATTTTTTTTACCTACAGTTATTGGCAAACCGCTGCACATTTGGAAGCATACCGGCATTCAGACCTTTTTAAGTCCGTTTGGAGTAAAACCAAGCCTCTTTTTAATAGAAAGCCTGAAGCCTGGAGTGTTGATAAATTAGAATCTTTGGAATAAAATGGCACGAAAAGCACTGCTTATAATTGACATGCAAAAAGGATCATTCACACCTAAAACACCTAGGTTTGATACATTGGGAGTTTTATCAAGAATTAATACTTTGGCAAGTCAATTTAGGAAACGTCATTTTCCTGTAATACACATTCAACATGATGGTACAAAAGATTCAGAATTTATTCCAGGGACTTATGAGCACGAACTTTTAGATGGCTTAACAACGCATGATGAAGATTACTTCATAGATAAGTATGCTAATGATGCTTTTTACAAATCAAAACTACAATCCATACTTAAAGTACTAGAGGTTGAAACACTGTACATTACTGGTTGTGCTACCGATTTTTGTATTGAAGCTACCGTACAATCAGCGCTAACTAAAGACTATAACATTACGGTAGTGGCCGATGCGCATACCACAGGTGAACGGCAACATGTAAGTGCTAAGCAAATTATTCTTCACTACAACTGGGTGTGGCAAAATATGATAAATACTAAAGGAACACTTAAGGTAGAAGATTTTAAAACCATTAGTACATCACTATAAAAAATTAGATGAAAAATTTTACCTTTAGCCCAAACTCAAAACATCACTAAATGCTTGCCATTTTAAAAAAAGAAATTAATTCATTTTTTGCATCCCCAATTGGTTATTTGGTCATCTCCATTTTTTTAGTGTTAAACGGTCTGTTTTTATGGTTGTTTAAAGGCGAATTTAATATTTTAGATTATGGGTTTTCTGATGTATCGCCATTTTTTATGCTGGCGCCTTGGATTCTTATTTTTCTTATTCCCGCAGTGACAATGCGTAGTTTTTCTGATGAAAAAAAACAAGGTACTTTAGAGCTGTTACTCACCAAACCAATAGCGCACTTTAATATCGTTTTAGGCAAATATTTTGGAGCATTTATTTTAATTATCATAGCTCTTATACCTACCCTACTCTATGTTTATACCGTTTATCAATTAGGTAATCCTGTTGGTAATCTGGATATGGGAAGTACACTAGGGTCTTATTTCGGATTATTATTTTTGGTAGCTTCCTATACGGCTATTGGTGTTTTTGCCTCAAGCTTGTCTGACAATCAAATTGTAGCTTTTATAAGCGCTGTTTTTATTTGTTTCCTATTTTACATAGGTTTTGAAGGGGTTGCCGCCTTTACTTCTAGTCATTTTATAGAACAACTTAGTATGAGTGTGCACTTTAAAAGTATGAGTCGTGGTGTATTAGATACGAGAGATATTGTTTATTTTTTAAGCATCACGATATTCTTTTTAATGTTAACCAAATTAAATTTGAATACCTCTCAAAAATGATTTTAAGGCCTACCTTTATTATTTTAATTAGTATTGTATTTATTCTGGTATGGCTGTTTGTTAGAACCATTGACCACAGAAAATGGCTCACGTTATTAGTCAGTTTAGCTCTAACACCTATTGCTTATTTCTATGTGTTTTATCCGCTAATAAACATTTTTACTAGTTATCATCATGAGAAATATTTTGACGAAAATTCGTGGAAAGAACAGCCCGAGCTACGCTACGAAATGTTAAACCACATCCTGTCAAACCAATTGTTTGTCAATTCAGAAAAAGATAGTATTAAAACGGTACTAGGTAAAGCTGACTGGTTAGGTTGGGATGAGGCCACAAACAGTAAATCTGAAAATAAATGGAATTATAATTTAGGTTTTAAGCCTGGAGCTTTTAATGATAAACAAGAATGCTTGGAGCTTATTTTTAAAAACAATAAAGTAACCCAACTAAAAACCTATCAATTAGAAAAAGATTTTGAATAAAACGATAAAGCATATAGCCATAATACTTGTTGGTTTAGTCCTCATCAACAGCATTAGCCAAAACCTATACAAGCGTTTTGATTTAACAGCTGATAAACGCTATACACTAAGTGAATCTGCCGTAAACATTATTGAAGATTTAGATTCTCCCATAGTTATTGATGTTTTTTTAGAAGGCGAAGACTTTCCTTCTGAATTTAGACGGCTACAAAATGAAACACGTCAATTACTGGAAGAGTTCTCAGCAGAAAATAAAAATATTGTTTTCAGTTTTATCAATCCTTTGGAAGATGCATCTAATAGAGAACGCAACATACAACAACTTACAGAGCGCGGTCTAACCCCCATGCAATTGAGTGTTCAAGAACATGGAAAATCCTCTAATGCGGTTATTTTCCCTTGGGCATTAGCCAGCTATAAGGAACAAACCGTTATTATTCCATTAGTAAAAAATAAGATTGGCGCCTCACAGCAGGAATTGGTAAGCAACTCGGTGCAGCATTTAGAATATGCTTTTGCCGATGGTTTTAGTAAGCTAATAAACCCTAAAAGTAAAAAAATTGCCATTTTAAAAGGTAACAGACAACTTGAAGATATATATATTGCCGACTTTGTTAAAAAACTTGGAGCGTATTATTACATAGCTCCTTTTACCTTAGACAGCGTTTCAAACAATCCACAAAAAGTGCTACGAGATATTAGCAATTTTGATTTAATCATTTCAGCTAAACCAACTGAAGCATTTTCTGAAGCAGAAAAATTAGTGTTAGATCAATATACCATGCAAGGTGGCAAAAGCCTTTGGATGATTGATGCCGTGGCTATGGAAAAAGATAGCTTGTACAATGCCAACGGCATGAACGTCGCTATTCAAAGAGACTTAAATTTAACAGACTTTTTCTTTAAATACGGGGTACGCGTTAACCCTTCAATAGTGAGTACGCTGTATTCGGCTCCCATTACTTTAGCTATGGGTGAAGGTAGCCAGGCTCAATTTCAGCATTTACAATGGCCTTACTCGCCATTAGCTGGCTCCAATAAAAACCATCCTATTGTCAATAATTTGAATTTGGTGAAATTTGATTTTGCTAACCAAATG
Source organism: Allotamlana fucoidanivorans (assembly GCF_045788535.1). Lineage (GTDB taxonomy): Bacteria > Bacteroidota > Bacteroidia > Flavobacteriales > Flavobacteriaceae > Allotamlana > Allotamlana fucoidanivorans. The sequence continues at coordinate 3,695,345 of NZ_CP074074.1, forward strand.
GATACCTTGAAAAATGCTGTTAAAAAAACCATTCTCTTAGAATCTGCGCCACTCTCAAAACTTGAAGGCACACCGCGAGAAATTAATTTAGAGCTAGTCACTAAACCACAAGATCCTCAGTCATTTAATAAAGGCAACCAAACACTAGGTGTATTATTAGAAGGCACATTCCCTTCGGCTTATGCCAACCGCATTAAACCGTTTAAGCTAGCCCAAGGCCTTGATAAAAGTGTTCCTACTAAAATGATAGTGATTGCTGATGGTGATATCATTAAGAATGACGTGCTACGTGGTAAACCTCAGGAATTAGGCTTTGACCGATGGACTGGTCAAGTTTACGGGAATAAAGAATTTTTACTCAATGCCGTAAATTACTTATTAGATGATAACGGACTTATAAACATTCGAAGCAAGGAAATTGCTATTGCTTTTCTAAATCAACAAAAAATAGCCGATGAAAAAACCAAGTGGCAACTCATAAACATCTTATTACCACTACTCTTACTCGCTATTTTTGGTTTCACTTTTAATTCATTTAGAAAGAAAAAATATGCCGCTTAAATGTTAATAAGTTTGTTTCCAAATCTTAAGCGTTTAGAATATATTTGTAAGTAATAGATTGTCAACATAAACGAAGTAAATTGTTTATTTTAAAGCTATTATTCAGATATAATCACAAGATTTAAACTGACATTCAATTTTAAAACAACATTAGAAAAACCATAATATCTTCAGATGAAATTTATAGTATCAAGTACTTATTTATTAAAGCAACTACAGGTTTTGGGTGGTGTTATAAACAGTTCAAACACGTTACCTATTTTAGATAATTTTTTATTTGAATTAAACCATAATCATTTAACTGTTTCTGCCAGTGATTTAGAAACTACCATGTCTTCTACTCTTGAAGTAGAAAGTGATTCAGAAGGTAGTGTAGCCATTCCTGCCAGATTGCTATTAGATACTTTAAAAACATTTCCTGAACAACCTTTAACCTTTGTTATAGAGGATAACAACACCGTTGAAATTAGCTCAAACCATGGTAAATATGCTCTGGCTTATGCTAATGGTAAAGAGTTTCCAAAAGCCGTAGCGCTTGAAGATCCTAGTAAAACAGTAGTGACTGGTGATGTTTTGGCAACCGCGATAAGTAAAACTATTTTTGCTGCGGGTAATGATGATTTACGCCCCGTAATGAGCGGTGTGTTTTTTCAGTTTTCAACCGAAGGCTTAACCTTTGTTGCTACAGATGCGCATAAACTAGTAAAATATACACGAGAGGATATTAAAGCCAATCAGGTGGCTGAATTTATTATGCCTAAAAAACCTTTAAACTTATTAAAAGGCATTTTAGCTGCCAGTGAAGATGATGTAACCATTGAATACAACGAAAGTAATGCGAAATTCACCTTTGAAAATTCAGTACTTATTTGTCGTTTAATTGATGGTAAATACCCTAATTATGAAGCGGTGATTCCCAAAGAAAATCCAAATAAATTAGTAATTGGCAGAAACCAGTTTTTAAATTCTGTACGTCGGGTTAGTATTTTCTCTAACAAAACAACACACCAAATAAGATTGCGTATAGCGGGTGCCGAACTTAATATTTCTGCCGAAGATATTGATTACAGTAACAAAGCTGAAGAGCGTTTAACTTGTGATTATCAAGGTGACGATATGCAAATTGGTTTCAATTCACGTTTTTTAACTGAAATGTTGAATAACTTAAGTTCTGATGATGTACAATTAGAAATGAGTATGCCAAACCGCGCTGGTATTTTAACCCCAATTGATGGGCTTGATGAGGGCGAACAGGTGACTATGCTTGTCATGCCAGTGATGTTAAATAGTTAAACAAACTAAACGCCTGTACAAACAGGAACTTGATATAAAAAAAAGCAGTAGCCAAATGATTACTGCTTTTTTTATTACTTAAATCGAAAAATAATTTTTTCCTGTTGAACTTGTTCAACTTTATTACCCTTTTTATTCTTGTCTAAGTTCAATTAATAAGTGCAACACGAATATTTAAAATAGATGGGGCTAGCCCCATCTATTTTAGGCTCAATATTTATATTCGTTTTGGATGAAACATTATAAACAATTGACCTTACCACAAAGGTATCAAATCTCTGCGTTATTAGATGCAGGAATAAGTATTACTCAAATAGCTAAAACAATAGGTTTTAATAAGAGTAGTATATCACGAGAATTAAAGAGGAATACACCAAGTAGAGGCCGAACATCTGGTAAATACTTGCCAGAACACGCCCATCAAAAGACAAATGACAGGCATTGTACCAAAACAAAGTCTATAGCGTTGACAGATCAGCTTAAAGAACGTATTGCTGGATTAATGGAATATGAGAAATGGAGCCCAGAACTCATAGCTAAAAGACTTGCTAAAGAAGCTGAAACCTGCGTGAGTCACGAGACTATTTATAAATGGATATGGACTGCAAAACATAGCAATCATAGAAAACACAAACGCTACAAGAACCTTTACAAACACCTACGCCATACAGGTAGAAGGCAAAAAAGGAACAATGTAAAGGATAAACGAGGTGCAATAACAGGGCGCGTAGGCATAGATAAACGTCCCCAGGTCGTAAACCAACGTTCTCGCATTGGAGATATAGAAGTAGATTTAATGATGGGAAGCAACCACAAATCAGCGTTATTAGTAATGACAGATAGAACAACATTGATAACTATGATAGAAAAACTGGGTAGTAAAAATGCAGATGAAGTCTATCAAAAAATGAGTAAAAGACTCACAAACTTTAACTCATCTTGGATAAAGACCATAACTTTTGATAATGGAAAAGAATTTGCACAACACAATAAAATAGCGAAAGACTTAAATGTAAAAACATACTTTACAAGACCATATACCTCTCAGGATAAAGGAACAGTAGAAAATAGAATAGGCGTTATAAGAAGGTTTTTTCCAAAGAAAACAGACCTTAGAGAAGTATCAATCAAAAGAATAAAAGAAGTTGAAAAATTACTAAATTACAGACCTATTAGAAAGTTTAATTATAATAACCCTATTGAAGTCCTAAATAATAAGTGTGTTGCACTTATGGGTTGAACTCAGCTTGTAATTTAAATCACATAAATGTATATAAGACATGATAAAACAAAAATTACGTTGTTCACTATTCGGTTTTCTATTATTTTCTTTAATCTCATTAGGGCTCCCGTTGGCTATGGAGGCTCAAAACACAGATACTTACAACTTAACAGCTGCTATGCAAGATGTGTCTGAAGACAATATTTTTCACGATGATGAATATTTCAATTGGGGGTCCACCATCATAAAAAGTGATGATGGTAAATACCATTTGTTTTATGACCAGATGCCAAGAAAACATGGGTTTTGTTCTTGGTTAACAGATGGCATCGTATCGCGAGCGGTCTCTGATAGTCCAACAGGCCCTTGGAAAAAAGTACAAGAGGTTTTAAAGGCACGAGGTGGTAGTTTTTGGGATCAGTATACGGTACACTGCAGTAAGGCCTACAAATTTGATGGCAAATATTACCTCTATTATATGTCAACTAATTCAGGTAATATGAATTTAACGCAAGAGCAACTTGAAGAAATTAGGCATACGGGATGGAAACCTGGTAACCTAAGAAATATGCTGCGATTAAACCAACGTATCGGAGTTGCAGTCTCTGATAACATTGAAGGACCTTGGAAACGTTTTGACAGACCCGTATTTGAGCCTCAACTCCCAATTGCCAACCAATCAAATAACGTTACAGTCACTAAACGTCCAGATGGTGGTTATTTAATGATTATTAGAGGGGATCAACCAGATCAACCATTTGATAAAATTATTAGAATGCAGGCTGTCTTATTAGCAGACAACCCGATTGGTCCTTGGAAAATGCAACCTAAACCTGTTGTTATAAATTACAACTCAGAAGACCCAGAAGTTTGGTATGACACTGAACGTAAGCGCTATTATAACCTGTATCATGCATTCGGTTATATGGGAATGATTACATCAACCGATGGTTTAAATTGGCAACGTGCAAAATATTATAAAGTTGCAGACAAAGCTTATAAAACAACCGATGGCAATGTAGTACCTGTTCAACGTTACGAAAGGATGGGTATATATATGGAAAATGGCAAACCTTTAGTCATGACAGGAGGAATTTTAACGATAAAAGATGGTGTCGTCGATACGTATTCATTGTGTATTCCGCTTAAGCAAGATTAATTGACAGCTCAAAAAAAACTTACACAATGGAGAGCATCATAGTACCGATCCCCTCTCAAAAAAAATATTTAAAACCCTAGCTTCAGGTTTAAAAAATAATAAACGCCCACCAAATTAGTGGGCGTTAAGTTTATCTCATACTAACTAAACTAACCAATAAAATTAAGAGATAATAAGAATATTTTATTTTTTTTCTTTATTCATTAACTAATAAAATTAAAAGATAATGGGTAGGTTGGTACCTCTCCTTTACTCGCTTTTACTGCATTAACAATAGGAAAAACGACAGATATAAGGCCAAGAATTATAAAGCCTAACAACCCTAGTCCAAAAAATAATATTAACGGAATACATATCAAACAATAAATCATAAGACTTAATTGAAAATTAACTATGTTTTTTCCGTGAGCATCCATTTGATACACTTTATCCTTTTGTGTTAACCACAACACTAAGGGTAACAATAAACTACCAAAACCTAGCACCAAAGTAACTAATTGGCTTAAGTGTGTGATGACTATTAATTGATTATCTTGCCTCATGATGGTGTTTTTTTGATTGATTTACATGTATATGACGCAAAACCATCAAAAATGTTACACCTCATGAATTAAAATCAATCTTTTATGCCTAGTTTTTCCAAAATCGTGTCCATTAAACACCATTTTGTTAAGGACGACTGTAATAAATTGGCACCTACAAAAGCTGTAAACCATAACCAGTTAATGTTTACATATATGGCTAACAACAAACTAACTAATATAAAAGTTCCTGCTATACCTCTTACAATTCTATTTTTCATAATGCTTAGATTTTAAAATGACTAATTTTTTATTGATATCAAAAAAAATGATATACTTTACATAAATTTCTCAATAGGTACCACTGCTACTCTAAGTGGATTATTGGTTTCTAAATGTTTGTTGAATTCCTTTATTAAAACAAACAAGACCTCTATATGTGGAGCATCGGTAAACGAAAAAAACATGATGGACTGATTTCCACCGCGCTCGGCTCCAAACCAATTAGACACAGATTCGTTTTCATTACCAAATTTATAACCATCAATTTTTGCTTCACTAAAGTGATGTATCTCAGCTTGCCTAAAGAGTTTTATAATCTCTTTATGAAACACTTCTACGGCCGTTACCATTACTAATTTCATTGGCTTTATGTTTTTATTTATAGTTTTTACGTTCAATCATATAATACACCAACGGCACAACCAACAGCGTTAGGACCGTAGACACTATGGTTCCACCCATAAGCGATATGGCTAATCCTTGAAAAATAGGATCAAAAAGAATAACAAATGCTCCAATAACTACCGTACCCGCTGTGAGTAAAATAGGGGTTGTTCTTACAGCACCAGCTTCAATAGCTGCCTGTTTAAGAGGTATACCTTCTTCTAAGCGCAGATTTATAAAATCAATCAATAGTACCGAATTACGCACCATAATTCCCGCTAGAGCAATCATACCAATAAATGACGTTGCTGTAAAAAAGGCGCCCATAAGCCAATGTCCTAAAACAATTCCTATAAGGGATAACGGAATAGCTACCATCATAACAACAGGAGCTTTAAAGTTTTGAAACCATCCAACAATTAAAATATAAATGAGAATAATGGCTCCTAAAAAGGCAATTCCTAAATCGCGAAAAACTTCAAGGGTTATTTGCCACTCTCCATCCCATTTTATAGTGTAATCATCTTCGTATTCGGGCTGCCCCAAATACATTTCATTAATGGTATACCCCTGTGGTAATGGAATGTCCTTTAACTTTTCTTCCATACCCAAAATAGCATATGCCGGACTTTCCAATGCACCAGCCATATCTGCCATGACATACACCACACGTTTTTGATTCTTTCTATAAATACTTTTTGCACTGGCTGTTTCAGAAATATCTACCAAATCTGCAATAGGGACTAAATGCCCTTGTGAAGATTTCACCTGTAATTGTGAAATATCTGGAACCGTAGATTTTTCCTTTTCATCAAGCGTTAATACCAAACCTATTTGGGTCACGGCATCTTCATCATAAAGTGTAGTTAATGGCTTATTAGATAATGCCATATGCATGGTATACGCAATCTGCTTAGGGGCTACACCATATAACATCGCTTTTTCTTTATCTATAGTAAACTGATATTCTACCTGATCAGCTTCAACCATCCAATCTACATCTACTACATCAACCGTGTTATGTAGAATTTCCTTTACCTGATTAGCCACTTCCATTTGCTGGGCATACTCGGGTCCATAAACCTCAGCCACTAAAGTAGATAACACTGGTGGGCCAGGTGGCACCTCTACTATTTTTACATTGGCATTATATTTTGAAGCAATATTTTGAATATCTGGACGTAACAAAGATGCAATATCATGACTCTGTGCTGAGCGCTCTCCTTTATCAACCAAATTCACTTGAATATCGGCCATATTGCTTCCACCACGCAAATCATAATGACGTACCAACCCATTAAATGTTATAGGTGCCGATGTACCAATATAATTTTGATAATTTACAACCTCTGGCCTTGTTGCAAGGTATTGTGAAATTTCTTTAACAACTACAGCTGTGCGCTCTAAAGTGGTACCTTCGGGCATATCAACAACCACTTGAAATTCATTCTTATTATCAAACGGTAACATTTTCACAGCAACAGACTTTGTAAAAAAAAGCATCATAGACCCTAAAAGCAACGCAAACGTTAACCCTAAAAACAACCAGCGCTTTTTAGAATTTTCTATTAAAGGACGTTCAAACTTGTCATAAATCCTATAAATATAGGTGTCTTCTAATGCCTTTTTTGGCTTTTCCGTAGCTCCCGCTTTTTCTTTTTCTCGCAAGAAAATATACCCTAAATATGGGGTAATGGTTAAGGCTACAAACAAAGATAAAATCATAGCTATTGAAGCTCCTATTGGCATAGGCGCCATGTAGGGTCCCATTAAACCAGAAACAAAAGCCATTGGTAAAACCGAAGCTATAACGGTAAATGTTGCCAATATAGTAGGATTACCTACCTCATTAATGGCATATAAAGCCGCTTGCTTAAAAGGTAACCGCTTCATTTTAAAATGCCGGTGCATATTTTCGGCTATAATAATGGAATCATCTACAACAATACCAGTAACAAACACTAAGGCAAAAAGCGTGATACGGTTTAACGTATAATCTAACATATAGTAACTAAGTAGGGTCAATGCGAAAGTGATGGGAACCGATAAGAACACCACCAATCCGCCACGCCACCCCATAGCTAGCATCACTACAAAAGTTACTGCTATGATAGAACCTATAAGATGTAATAAGAGTTCTGATACTTTATGGGAAGCCGTTTCTCCATAATTTCGGGTAACCTCAACATGTACATCATCAGGAATTAAGGTTTTACGCAAATGATCTACCTTGTCAATAATCACATCGGCTATTTTCATCGCATCAGCCCCTTTTCTCTTAGCTACCGAAATAGTCACCGCTGGATACTCTGAATTATATTGCTCAGCTTTTTCACTAGCTTGACCAAAACCTAAACTAACATAATGTCTTGGCACTTCTGGGCCATCAAGAATAGCAGCCACTTGTTTCAAATAAATTGGTTGATTTTGCTGTACTCCAACAACCAAATTTTCAACATCAGTTACCGTTTCTAGAAACTTACCAGTGTTTACAACGAACTCGGTATCATTTTTATGGAAAACCCCTGAATTCAATTGGACATTATTCGCTTTAATCATCTCTGAAACTGACAAGAAATCTAGACCTGCTGCGGCTAACTTATCTTTATCTAAAACCACGCGAACTTCACGTTGCCTTCCTCCTATTTTGTGTGTAATAGCTACATCATTAACTTTTTTTATTTCGGCTTCTAACTCCTGAGCCATTTGCCCTAGTAGATAATCACTATAGTGTTGACTCCATAAGGTTAAACCTAGCATAGGAACATCATCAATAGCCCGAGTTTTTACCAACGGAAACGTAACGCCCTCTGGCATTTCATCCATGTGTTTGTTAATCTCATTATAGAGTTTTACAAAAGAACGTTCAATATCTTCACCCACGTAAAATTGAACAATCACCATGGCTTTTTCTTTCATTGATGTAGAATACACATACTCTACGCCTTTTATATTAGATATTAATTGCTCCAGAGGCTTTACCACTCTAGATTCAACTTCAGTAGGGCTCGCACCTGGATACCCCACAAAAATATCAGCCATTGGCACATCTATTTGAGGCTCTTCCTCTCGCGGAATTAAAAACGAACTATACACCCCTATAACCATAAAAACAATCATCAAGAGCACTGTTAGCTTAGAATTCATAAAGACCTTAGCTATTTTTCCTGCAAAACCTTCTTTCATATATGTATTTTTTTGGGCGTTTAAACGGGCTATACATTACAATCTTTTTTTGCCATTGAGCTAAGCAAAAAAAGGATTTTCACTGCTATCCCTAACGCAACGTTTTGTTATTGAATAGACACTTTGGCGCCGTTATATAATTTTCCTTCAGCCGAAATAATGTAACTTTCATTAGCTTGTAACCCAGATAGTACTTCTACATCCTCTCCAAAAGTTCTTCCCAACCGTAACCATCGTAATAGGGCTGTATTACTTTGACTTACAGTATAAACACCAGAGAGCTGTCCCTTATTAATAATGGCTGTTTTTGCTATTAAAACCATACCACTTTTTGTTTTTCGCTCCACAGGAAATTGTACAGTGGCATACATTCCAGATAAAATTTTTGCTTTGGTTTTATCCAACCCTATTTTTACTAAATATTGTCCTCCTGTTTGCACTGCCGATGTACTTACCTCATCTACTTTTCCGGTTATAATTTGGTTTGCAGCCTTTACATGTACGTTAACTTGTATGCCTTTTTTTATTTGAGAAATTTCACTTTCTGGAACCCTAGCCAATACTTCAAAAGTATCGGGTGACTCTATAGCAATTAACGCCTGCCCAGGATTAGCCATATCACCTTTTTCAATAGTTTTTCTAGTAACAACACCGCTAAAAGGTGCCGTAATATTGGTGTATTCAAACTGAGCATTCACCTCATTTTTCATTTGTTTAGCGCCTTCTAAACGCGCTTTGGCCATTTCATAAAGAGCCGTCATGTCATCTAACTCTTTCTGTGAAGCGCTCTGATCTTCAAACAAACTTTTAAAACGCATATAATCTTTTTCTGCATTTGTAAAAGCAGCCGTGGCTTCTGTGATATTAGCATCTACTTGAGCCTTTTTAGCCTGTAAATCGGCATTATGAATGGCTACTAAAAGCTGTCCTTTTTTTACTGAATCACCAATATTAACAGGAACACGGTTTACATACCCCATGGCTCTGGTGCTTAACGTGGCACTATTTACGGCTTTTATTTTTCCACTAACAGACAAAAACGAGGCATTGCCATCTGTAACCTGATGAACTTTTACCGATATGGCTGGCTCTGTATTTGAATGGTCTTGTTTATTTTCACTGTTACAATTAAAAAACAATAAACTAACAGCTAAAGTGAGTATGGTATATATTCTTTTCATTTTCAATGTTTATTCTTTGGTTAAATATTCTAGATATGCTTGCGCATAATTGTATTCATAAATAGCTTGGTAATAGGCTAATTCCTTTTGTGCAAATTGAGTTTCAGCCAACAGTAAATCTGACATTTTTTCTAAACCTTCTTCAAAACGGTTTGTTCTAATTCTTAAGGACTCTTCAGATTGTTCCATAGCTAATTTTGATAACTTAATATTGTTATCTGCATCCCGTAACATACGTCTGGCTTTATTCAATTCTAATTGGCTCTTTGAAACATACTGATCATATTCCAACTTAGCTTTTTCATATGCTGCCTTGCTCTTTTTAGCTTTACCAAAACGTTTTGTACCATCTAAAACAGTCCAACTTAATTGAGCTCCAACCACATAGCCACTTGCCCCACCTTGAAAGATATTTTCATCATAAAGTTCATAGCTACCAAAAGCATTTAATGTTGGTAAAAAACTTAAATTATCTGAGGTATGTTGGGTTTTATAAGCCTGCGAAGCCATTGCCATTGCTTTGATATCAGCACGTTCCTCTGGCACTGTTTCTATGATCCGCATTTGCAAAGTATTTAGCACAAGCTCATCAGATGGTTTTAAAATCAAAGACGCTTCATCATTCATTAAAAAAGATAAATAATTAGACGCATTATTAACATGGCTTTTAGCCATTTGAAGTTGGTTAGTCACCTCTATAACTCTAACTTCAACAGCCAAAACATCGGCACGTTGCATATACCCCTGCTTAAAACTATGATTAGCTAATGATTGGTTGGCTTGCGCTGCTTTCATAGCTTTTTCTAAAACAGCAACACCTTTATAAGCTAACTGAAGTTGCATGTAGGCTTTACGAACTTCAAAATTCAGATAGTCTGATGTTCTCTCTGTTTGTAAAGACATAGCTTCCATTGTACTTTTAGCGGCTTTCCTTTGATAAAATCCATCAATGTTTAAAAGCGGCTGCTTAACTTCTATAAGTGTGGCGAAATTTTGTGTTTGTTCTGGATTGTTAAGTAAATTCGGGTCAAAATCGGAGGTTGTAAGGATGCCTTGATTTAATTTAGAACCAAAAGCCATCAACGGATTTGTGGTAGCTAGCCCAGTATGAGATACCGTAATATTTGGCAAAAACACCGCATTGGTTTGTCTGTAATCTGCTAGTGCTTCATTGAAATTCTCTTTTGATATTTTTAGCGTATGATTGTTTTGATTTACTTTTAAAAGGACTTCATCTATAGAGATCTCAGTGGTATTTTGTCCTTTAACAGACCAAGCAAGGCTTAGGACACAACATGTAAAAACACCTAAATACGTTTTCATAATATTAATTTTAATACTACAAAAGTATAGTGGTGTTTTTTACTCGAAGTAACCTTAGTTACTTAACGTTTTTACATTGTATAAAAACAGAAAATATTAGAACACAAAAAATCAAAATGTATAGCAGTAATAAAAACCTAAAGATGAAGAATTAAGGAACCCTATTCAATAAGGCTATAAAACGGGGGTCATTGTGAAGCGATTTAAATTTAACATCCTGTTTGAGTCCCCAAAAGAAAAGACCTTGACCACCAAACTCATAATCTTTCTCTAAATATTTTATAGCATTTTCACGATCGTCAAGCCCAATATAAATAGTGGCTATCATATAGGCTGGCACATAAACCAATTTATTTTTATTGAGCTGATATTCTAAAATAGCCTTGGCTTTATCAAACGCACCAATCATACCATAACAATAGCCCAGCAACCAATTGGTATTTGAAGCTACACTTCTTGAGGCGAGAATCTCAATAGCCTCTTCATACCTTCCTAAACCCGAAAGATTAGATGCTTTTATCCATTTTAGCATATTGTCATTAGGAAATTTTATTAACGATTTATTCATTAAATCGATTCCTTTTTGAAATTCATTTAAGTAATAATAAGCTTGTCCCATATCGCCAATATATTTTGTTGATAAGGGATCTAACTTTAAAACTTGATTAAAGTTCTTTTCCATAAGCTCTATATTGCCTTCAAAAGCATAAATCCATGCAAGTTTATTGTAGGCTCCCACATAACTAGGGTTAAGCTCAATAGCTTTTTTTAAATACCTTATAGCGGTTTCTTTTTCATATTTATAGTAACTTATAGCTCCTAATGCTCCAAAGGTTCCGCCATCATTTGCATTAATAGCCAGAGCGGTTAATGCTGGTGTTGATGCTAGTTCTAACATTTTTTTGGGCGATTCCCTACCCCAAAATATATATTCCATATAAGTTTCAGCTACACCTACATAAGCTCTACAAAACTCAGGGTCATATTCAATGGCTTTTTTAAATAAATTCTCTGCTTTTTTAAGCTCTTCAACCTTTCCTCCACCTCTGTGAAAATACATTTGTGCCTCCTTAAATGCGGTATAAGCTTCTGCATTTTTTGTGGGTTCATTATCTATTCTTAAAACTTCACCTTCGCTTAATGTTATTTGTAATGCGCTAGCAATATCTCTGGAAACGTTACTTTGAATCTTGAAAATTTCTATTAGAGGGTTATCATAATTATCAGCCCATAGGTTTTTATTATTGGCTGCATCAACTAGGTTGGCATTTATGCGAACTTGATTATTATTTACCCTTACGCTACCTTCTAAAATATAATTCACGTCAAGCTCTTTTGCTATTTCCTGTAATGTTTTTTTAGAATTCTTATAATGCATGGCCGAAGCTCTTGAAATAACTTGTAAATTTTGAATCTTTGAAAGATGTGTTATAATATCTTCAGTAATACCATCGGCAAAGATATCTGGTTGGTCATCGTTATTCATATTAGCAAAAGGAAGTACGGCCAAGGTGGCTTCTTTTATATGGTTATCATCAATATTATGCATCATGAAATAAACCAGACCTAAAATTATGACTGAAAGTACCCCCAAAACATATAAACTTTTCTTCCTATACTTTTTATACTCTTCAAAATCTTTTGGCTTCGTTTTTCCTAAAAGATCTTCCTTTTTAGGCACCACAAGGTTTCCATTAATGATTGCAAAAATGGGAATAACCCGATTAACATTCTTGAATTCAACGGCATCAATAAACTGTGTTTTTATGCTATTCTTATTTCGTAATTGATCGTTCACTTTATCAGATATCAAAATAGAACCTGCAACACCCAAAGATTCAACTCTTGATGCTACATTAACGGCATCGCCAATAATATCATCTTGAGACTGAATAATATCACCCACATGAATACCTATACGAACTGGAATTTTTGGCTCCTCAGAAAACGCTTTTTGTAATTCAATGGCACACTCTACAGCTTCCATGGTACTTTTAAACACACTAAGCGTACCATCACCAAAATATTGAATAATTTTACCATTATAAGCCTCTGTAGTTATTTCAAAAGCAGTTCTATGACGTGTTCTTATTAAAACCGCTTCTACCTCATCTTGCTGCATTAAAGAGGTATACCCTTCAATATCAGTAAACATTATGGCTGCAAGTTGTCTCTGACTTGGCATTTTGGTTATAGGTTAGGTATTACTAATTTAATCAATTATCATGAAACAAGATGACTATCAAAAAAATTACGTGCCTTAAACCTGACAAATAATTAATATCTTTAACTTTAGGTTGCCAACTAAATTTTAATAAAAGTGTCTAAAAATCTTGAAGATTTCCTGTCTAATATTTCTTTTTTCTCTGAGGTTTCTAAAACATCATTAAAACAGCTAGCCAATCAGCTTAGCGATGATTTTTATATAAAAAACGAAACTATTTTTGAGAAAAATACTGTAGGTCATACCATGTATGTTATTCTAAACGGTACTGTTAAGATTCATGATAAAGACCATGTTTATGATACTCTTTCTACGGGTGATTGTTTTGGAGAATACGCTCTAATTGATAACGAAACACGATCAGCATCAGCAACAGCCCTAGAAAAGACAACGGTTTTAAAAATTGAACGAGAGGCATTTATAAACCTTATGAAACATGATATTGGATTTTCGCAAGGTATTTTGGCAGCCATGATTAAACGTCATAGAGAATTAGATCTGATTCAAGAACGCTTGGCCTCATCTAAGCTGGAAATTGAACGTACTAATAACAAAATAAGTGGTTTAATAAATGGTGCTATGGATGCCATTATTATGTTCGACACGCAATTTAAAATAGTGTTAACCAATCCATCAGCAAATCTATTATTTGAAAATGAAGATGTATTGCAGCGCAATGTGTTATTCTTTTTTGATGAACAGAGTGCTAACCTCATTGAAACGCTTGTTGAATCTGGAATTGCCAATGCATCTACTGTAAACAACTATTTACCTGATACTATTACGGTAATCGGATCAAAAGACACGCATACAATCAATGAAGGTACCATAAGTAAATCTGGGCATGGTTCTGAAACTTTTTTCACACTTATTTTAAGGAATATTGAAGAGCGTCTCATAACAGAGGACAAAATTAAACTGCTAACAAAACAAACGAAATATCTTGAAGAAGAGATAAAAGAACTTACCAGCAGCTATGGCATCATTGCAGCACATCATAGCATGAAAAAAGCTCTAAATCTTGTTCATCAAGTTGCTAAAACAGATGCAACCGTTTTAATTCATGGCGAAACTGGAACTGGAAAAGAACTTATTGCCCGAGCTATTCACAAAGAAAGTAACAGAAATGATAAACCGCTTATTAGAATTAATTGTGGTGCCATTCCTGCCAACTTAATAGAAAGTGAATTATTTGGTCATGAAAAAGGCGCTTTCACAGGTGCAACTGTGAGTAGAAAAGGTCGATTTTTATTAGCAGACAAAGGCACTATTTTTTTAGATGAAATTGGTGAAATGCCTTTAGAGTTGCAACCAAAATTACTTCGTGTTATTCAAGAAGGTGAATTTGATCCTGTTGGAAGTTCAGAAACGATTAAAGTAGATGTAAGAATTATTGCTGCTACACATAGAGATCTGCTAGAACGTTCCCATTCTGGGAAATTTAGAGAGGACCTGTTTTACAGGTTAAATGTTTTCCCTATTGAAGTTCCTGCCCTTCGTGATAGAGAACAAGATATTTGCTTAATTGCTCAAGAAATGATTAACCTGTTTTCAAAAAAGTTGCATAAAACTACCATTCATCTTACTAAGGCAGACAAAGCCCTTCTTACCTCATATCATTGGCCAGGAAATGTAAGAGAACTTCAAAACCTAATAGAGCGTGCCGTTATTGTTTCTGAAAACGGCATGATTAACTGGCAAACTATAATTCCTAATACCCTAGTATTACATCATAAAGATGCACCTGTTAGCAATGATAGAGTATTGACGTCAAAGGAACTTATAACTTTAGAGAAAGAAAACATTTTAAAAGCATTGAAGCAAACAAAATGGAAAATTTCGGGTAAACAGGGAGCCGCAGAATTACTACAAATACCACCAACTACTTTAGCTTCGAGAATAAAAGCGTTAAAAATAGAACGCCCCGTTTAAAATTCACGAAATCTCATTAATCAGGTAACGATATTTCATAAATAAACGAAATATCGTAAGCATTTTACATTCAAACAAACAATGTATATTGTTGATTTTAAGACAGTTAACTAGTTTGGCACAGCATTCGCTTTAAACAAGTCAAACATTTAAAAATCAATTAATAACACATTAAAATTCAGAAAACATGATTTCAACAGCAAATGTAAAAAACGGCGTAAACGTAGATCAGTTAGTTGCAACTATTGAACACATTCAAGCACAACCAGAATTAGCAAAATTTGAATTTAGAGCTAAGAATAATTGGATAGATGGAGGTCATTGCGTGAGCAGTGTAAAAGAATTTTATGGAGCAGGTCAAGAAGACACAACACGTGCAAAAACCTTCTCTATGGAATGTAGTCACCCACAAGTATTATTAGGACAAGATGAGGCACCAACACCTCCTGAGGTTGTATTACATGCTTTAAGTTCCTGTTTAACTGGCGCTATGGTATATCATGCCGCTGCCAATGGTATTGACATTGAAGGGGCAGAATCAAGCATTGTTGGAAATGCCGACTTGCATGGTTTTTTAGGATTAGATCCAGAAGTAAGAACAGGCTTTAATGGCATTACGATGCGATTGAAAGTAAAATCGGATGCCCCAGCGGAACAACTTGAAAAATTAGCAAAATTCTCACCTGTATTTGACATGATTTCAAATCCTACTCCAGTAAAGATAGAAATAATCAAAGAGTAAATTCCCCCTCATACAAGGTTGCTCCATGCGGAACAACCTTGTTTTTTTAACAGTTATAATAAAAAAACAATGAAAACTTCAACGTCTAGCATCTTAACAGCCAATGAAGCTGTAGCACAAATAGCTTATAAAACTAACGAGGTTTTTCCAATATATCCTATTACCCCAGCTTCTGACATGAGTGAACTTATTGAGCAATGGCATGCCGAAAACATCCCCAATAGTTTTGGTAACTCTACTTCTGTTTTTCAAATGCAAAGTGAGTCTGGCGTTGCTGGTGCCATGCATGGTGCCCTACAAACAGGAACACTAAGCACTACATTTACGGCTTCGCAGGGCTTATTGCTCATGCTCCCTAATATGTATAAAATTGCAGGCGAACTCATGCCTAATGTTATTCATGTGGCTACGCGCTCTATTGCTACACATGCGCTCTCCGTTTTTGGAGATCATAGTGATGTTATGGCGGTTCGTCAATCAGGATACGCCATGCTTAGCAGTGCTTCAGTGCAAGAAGCCCATGACTTGGCTTTAATTGCACAAGCTGCTTCCTTACAAGCCCAAATACCTTTTATTCATTTTTTTGATGGTTTCAGAACCTCTCATGAATACAGTAAAATTAATGTAATTAACGACCATATTATTCAAACATTAATCAATCAAAATGATATCAAGCATTTTAAATCTCGTGCTTTAAATCCTAATTCACCAACAATTAAAGGAACGGCTCAAGGGCCTGATGTGTTTTTTCAAAGTCGGGAAGCTATTAATTCCTTTTATGACGCTTGTCCTGATATTGTGACGCATAAAATGCATGAATTTGGAACACTAACGGGACGATTTTATCAGCCTTTTGATTATTACGGACATCCAAAAGCAAAACACATCATTGTAGCAATGGCGTCATCAACAGATACCATAGAAACAACAATAAATCAATTAAATAAAGAAGGAAAACAATATGGCTTAATAAAAGTTAGATTGTTCAGACCGTTCAGTATAAAACACCTTTTAAAAGTACTTCCAAAATCGGTAACATCGGTAGCTGTTTTAGACCGAACTAAAGAACCTGGAAGTACAGGCGAGCCCCTATATTTAGATATTATTCAAGCCATTGCTACCGCCCATCAAAATAAAGAAATTCACCGATTACCTAACATTATTGGAGGACGTTACGGCTTATCCTCAAAAGAATTTACACCAGCCATGGTAAAAGCTGTATTCAATAATTTAGAGCAAAAACGCCCTAAAAATCATTTTACTGTGGGGATAAATGACAATGTTACCCATTTGAGTCTTCCTTTTTCGGATGAATTTGAGGTTGCAGATTATGAGTTTCAAGCTATCTTTTATCAAGAAAAGTCAACAGAAATAACAACTAGTTTCATAAATACGTTAAAACGTATAGGCTGCGAACAAAATATACAGGTTCAAGCCTATACGGCCTGCGATTATAAAAAATCTAATACCTTACAACTTACCCATCTTCGTGTAGATTCTAGAGACATTAAAGCGCCTTATTTAATTGAAAGGGCAAATTTTATAGGCTGTCAAAACCCAGAAAACAAACATATTGAACACGCTGTAAACCACCTAAAACCTAAAGGTACACTTTTAATAAGCACCTCAAAAACATCAAAAGCCATATGGCAATCCTTATCTAACAGTATACAAAAGCAGATTAAGGATAAAAACATGGAACTATTTGTAGTAAACATCGAAGAAATTAAACTGCATAATTTTAACCTTATAGATGGTATTTCAGAATTTCACGCCTGTTTTCTGGCATTAAATAAACGCTTCTGTAAGGATGAAGACATGAAGGTTTTATCTGAATTTATTTATAAAGTAGACACTTCAAAACCATCACAAGAATTTGAAAAGGTCAACCACTTTGACGCCGCATTTCTTAATAGTTTACTAGGACAACTATTACAACAAAAAGGAAATGATGTTCCTGTTAGTTTACTCCCCACAGATGGCACATATCCGTCTAACACATCTATATATAGCCCTGCTATAAACACCCCATATACACCTGAGTGGGACACTGATTTATGTACGCAATGTGGGTTATGCAGCATGGTATGTCCTCAAGGCGCTTTAAGAATTAAAGTATTTGATGATTCTACAAAGTTAAAGACTCCAAAAGCATTTAAACAGATACCTTCAATTGATTTTGATACAATGAACTACGCCTTAAACATACATCCTGATCAATGTAATGCTTGTAATCATTGTGTTGATGCGTGTGAACCTCATGCATTAAAGTTAGTTCCTCAACACACCAAAACATTAAAAGAACATTGGGATGCCTTTGAAGCTATTCCTGAATTTGATCGTACAAAAATTGATAACAACAAAATGAGTCAACAACAACTTCAAGAGCCCTTATTTAAATATTCTACAGGTGTTAAAGGCTGTGGTGAAGCGCCTTATTTAAAGTTAATATCTCAATTGTATGGTGATAGGTTACTTATAGCAAATGCCACAGGAGCCAGTTCAATTTTTGGTGGAGCGCTACCAACAACACCTTGGTCAAAGAATAGGGATGGTCTTGGTCCTGCTTGGTCTAATTCACTATTTGAAGATAACGCCGAACTAGGTTTAGGCTTCAGAATGTCATTAAATCAACAAGAAAAGCAAGCCAAAAATTTACTGGAGAAGTTGAATTTACCACTACATCATGATTTAATTTATGCCATAATACATGCTAAACAATCCGATGAATTTGAAATAAACGAACAACGCAAACGCATTACCAAATTAAAAAACATCTTAAAAAAAGAATCGTCTACAACAGCTAAAAAACTGTTGCATACAGTTGATAGTTTAGTAAAAAAGAGCGTTTGGATTGTTGGTGGCGACGGCTGGGCTTATGATATTGGTTATGGTGGTATAGATCATGTTTTAGCTTCTGGTGAAAATGTAAATATTCTGGTATTAGATAACGAAGTTTATGATAACACTGGGGCTCAAGCTTCAAAATCCACGCCATTTGGAGCATCGTCCAAATTTGCTTTTAATGGAAAACAAAAGCAAAAAAAAGATCTTGGAAGGTTAGCCATGACCTATGATAACATATATGTAGCCTCGGTTGCTATGGGTGCCAACCCCGAGCAAACATTAAAGGCGTTTACAGAAGCAGAGTCTTTTGATGGTCCTTCAATAATAATAGCCTATTGCCATAGTCAAGCTCATGGTATAGATATGACACAACCTAGCCTATACCATAAAGGAGTGGTACATTCTGGTCTGTGGTTATTATACAGACGTGAACCCAGAAAACAAAATAGTTTTGTACTAGATTCTAAAGCGCCTTCTATTACAATTGAAGATTATTTAAAACATGAACAACGCTTTTATAAGTTCTATAATAACACGTCGGGCTGGCAGAAAACAGATACCACCCAATTGCAAAAACAAATTATTATGCGATTTAACAAGTACATGTCTTTTACATTAAACACCCATTTAATTTAACTGCCATGTACTTAAATTAGAGCAAGATTCTGAATATGCGCTTTACTCAAAGCCATATTTAAAATAAAACTAAAAACAACAACAATAAAATGAAACGTATTTTTTTGTAAATTAGAGTATTAGATTAAGTGTTCATCCCTCTCTCTAAGATTTGTTTACACCGTAGTCACAATCTTAATCTATAACAAAAGCATGCCCTAAATTTTTATCTGCTGAACTATTACTTCTTAAGTCGAGGTAAACAACTATTTGTGCTCCATTTCTTTACATGCTATATCAACTGTTTAAATGAAAAAAGACCATTCACATAAAAAACTTATTAAGATTGTAGTTATCTATTTTGGAAGCATTATAGTAATGGCATTTCTATTTATGCTATACTGTTTTGGCGCCATTCCGTCAGACATATTTCAGGCGAAAGAAAATCTACCCAGTTATTACTATATGGATTATGATGCCTCTGTTTTAAATGATTCAAAAGAAAATGAACTATTAAAATATGGCATGGCACTTTTTCAAAAAACCCCGCAATACATAGGCCCTGACAACGGTAATCCTGAAATGATTTATCAAGGGAATCGGTTAGCCTGTAAAAATTGTCATCTGAACTCTGGCACAAAAGCGTATTCGGCTCCTTTGATTGGTATCATTCAGCGGTTTCCACAATTTAGAGGAAGAGAAAATAAAATAGGTACTATTGAAGAACGTATCAATGGCTGCATGGAACGCAGCATGAATGGAAAAATACTTCCAACAGATGGCAAAGAAATGAGAGCTCTTGTTGCCTACCTTAATTGGTTAAGCCGCTATGCTCCCAGTGATGGAAATATTAAAGGTAAAGGTTTTTTAAAAATTAAGATTCCTAACCGAGCGGTAGACCTTGACCATGGTAGAGTCGTGTTTTTTAAACACTGTATTGTATGTCATGGTACAAATGGTCAAGGTGTCAAATCTGTTGATGGGTACACTTATGAATATCCACCGCTATGGGGTGAAAACTCATTCAATCATGGTGCTGGAATGACACGTGTAATAACGGCCGCTCAATTTATAAAAGGTAATATGCCCTTTGGAACAAACTATTATGCCCCTGTATTAACCGATGAAGAAGCCTATGATGTGGCTGGATTTATAAACAGTCAAGATCGACCTAAAAAGAGTCATCCTGAAAAAGATTTTCCAGATTTAAAAAAGAAACCTGTTTCAACACCATACCCGCCCTATGCAGATAGTTTTCCTGTTGAGCAGCATCAAAAAGGCCCTTTTCAGCCCATTATGGCTTATTATAAAGAAAAATTCAACATCACAAAAACCAAATAATTATGAAAACAAATGACAGTAATTCAAGAAGACAATTCTTAGGCGCACTTGCACTAGGTGCAACAGCTAGTACCATTTCTGTACTCGCTAATCCAATCTATGCCAATTCTAACATTTTTGATGATAAAAAAATGAATGAAACAGAAGATTGGTTTGACAAAATAAAAGGCACACACCGTGTTGTTTATGATGGTTCTACACCTCACATGGGACTCCCTATTCTTTGGAATTGGGCTTTTTATCTAAGTAACAATTCAACGGGATCCCCTGATAGTGATATTACCGCCATGACTGTAATACGTCACAGTGGTTTGTGCATAGCTTTTAATGATGATTTATGGGCCAAATATAAACTTGGTGAATTTTTTGGCGTTAAAGATTATACGGGTGATTTTGCCGTAAGAAACCCATATTATGAACCGAAAGATGGAGATTACCCCATTAACGGCCCTGGAGGGTTAAAAAGTTTACACGAGAGAGGAGCTATGTTTTGTGCATGCGATTTGGCAACCAAAGTGTATAGCAATAAACTAGCTGAAAAAATGGGATTAAATCCAGAGGAAGTATACCAAGATTGGATTGACGGCATGCTTTCTGAAGTTAAGCTGGTGCCATCAGGTGTTTGGGCACTTGCACGGGCGCAAGCTCATGGATGCGGCTATATTTTTGCTGGCGAATAAATAAAAAGCGATTATTATGAAAATTCTTTTAAATTTATTAATGACCTGCTTCATAACCTTTTTTAGTTTTGCACAAATGAAGCCTGTAAAAATTGTTTTTGATGTTACAAGTGGTAATACCAAGGTACATCAATCTACTGTTAGGCATGTAAAAGCCATGTCTCAGGCTTATCCTGAATCTAAATTTGAAGTTGTTATGTATAGTGGGGCTATGAATATGGTGCTTAAAGACAAATCTGTAGTGGCTAAAGACATAGAAAATCTTGTAAAAAATAAAAACATAGATTTTGTAATTTGTCAAGGCACCATGAAACGCCACAACGTAGATGACTCACAAATAATTACAGGTGTTAAGTCTGTTCCCGATGGAATATTGGAGATTGTTTCTAAGCAAAGTGAAGGTTGGGGCTATATCAAAGAAGGCCAATAGTTTTTAAATCAGGCATAAAATTTAGGGAGGTGTCTCTAAATTTTATGCTTATATTATTTTGTGTCAATCGTATTTACTTTATCCCAATCTGTTGGAGGTCCTGAAAGTGTAAACTCGGCAGATTTTGTAACAAAATATTTGGCTACTTTATCTTCTGGGTTTTTGGTTAACACTTTGTCAAATGCTGCCGAAGCTCGAGGAAACTCCTTGTTAAAGAAGCAATTCAATCCTTTTTCATAATCCCTTAATGTTGCTTTTTTTAGCTTAATACAAGTGGCTTCATCGCCATCAAAACATTCGTAAATATCTACCACATCTTTTTTCCCCTTTACCCGTACCTTTCCTAAATATCTAAAATTGAAGTCATCCTTATTTTGAATACTATCAAGGCTTTCGCCACTAATAATAATTTTAGCTCCAAAATATTTGGTTACCCCTTCCATCCTAGACGCTGTATTCACCGTATCTGAAATAATAGCTGTATCATTTCTATGCGTATCCCCAATAATCCCCATAACCAATGCACCAGTGTGCAACCCCATCCCTACAGATAATACAGTATACCCATCTTTCTCTCTTTGAATATTATACTTAGATATTTCTTTTTGCATCTCTATGCAGGCCTGCAAAGCATTGTTTGCTGTTTTTGGAAATAAGGCCATAATCCCATCCCCTAGATACTGATTTACAAACCCCTTGTTCTTTTGAATTTTGGGTCCCATGCGCCCTACATAAGCATTCACAAATTTAAAGTTCTGTTCTGGGCTCATAGATTCTGATAAGCTGGTGTAATCTCTAATATCAGAAAACAATACAGTAACTTCCTTTTCTTTATGATCTCCCAAAACCACATCGGTCACAGCTTCTCGTCCCACTGATTTTAAAAACTCAGTAGGCACAAATTTACTGGCGGCTTTATGTATACCATGAAGGTTTAAATGTGTTTTTATTCTGCTTAACAACTCATTTTTAGAAAAAGGTTTTGTCAAATAATCGTTAGCCCCAACATTAAAACCAATAACCAAATCACTCACCCTATTTTTTGCAGTTAACAATACTATAGGCAACTCACTTGGCAAATAGTTTTTTCTTATCTCTTCACAAACTTCATAACCTGACATGTTTGGCATCATAACATCTAAGAGTATGAGATTAAACATTTCTCCTTTCTCTAAGCGCTCTAAGGCTTCTTTTCCACTATTTGCTTCTTCAACATGATAGCCTGCAATGCTTAAATGGTTTTCAAGAACACGTCTGTTAATAGATTCATCATCAACAATTAAAATGGTTATTTCTGATGTTTTATCTATTGATTCTTTTTGAATTACTGCAATGGAATCGTCCTTAAGCTCTTGAATATTAGGACTAGAGTTATAGTCAAAATGAAGTTCGGTACGTTTTTTATCACTTAAGGGTATGGTAAAAACAAAATTTGATCCTTGGTTAATTTCAGAGTGTACTTTAATAGTACCACCATGCAACTCTACTAATTGTTTGGTAATAGAAAGCCCCAAACCAGCACCCCCGTACTGTCTTTCAATTGAAGCGTCAACCTGTTCAAAAGACTTGAAAATTTGTTGAAATTTATCCTTTGAAATCCCTATACCCGTATCTGAAACTGAAATAGCGAGCATGTCATTCTCTTGAGAAACACTCATTTTTATTTCACCTTTTTCAGTAAACTTAATGGCGTTGCCTATTAAATTATAAAAGATTTGTTGCAATCTATTCTCATCAGCATTTACCAATAAAACATCCCTTGGAATAGTGTTTATAAAATGAATTGGTTTTCCTTTTGCTAAAGGCGCAGATACTTTTAAAACCAAATTGACCAGCGGATATAAATCCACCGGTTTTACATCAAGATTCAAATCTTTATTTTTCAATTTAGAAAAATCTAAAATATCATTTACCAAGTTTGATAAACGTTTCCCGCTATACATGATCATTTCTAAATTTTCAATGTCTTTATCTGGTAATTTGCCTGCTAAATTATCTTTTAAAGATTCTGATAAACCAATAATTCCGTTTAGTGGGGTTCTTAATTCATGTGATGTATTGGCTAAAAACTCATCTTTTAACTTATCTATTTTCTCTAGCTCTGCTACGCGTTGTTTTTCAATGTCCGTTTTTCGTTGTTCTTCAAGGAGTTGCAACTTTTTTTCTCTATTAGAAATCTTAATTCTCTGAATGGTTTTATACCTATGAAACAATAAAAACGAGACTATAATGGTAGCCACAGCAACAGCAATCATAATATTTCTGAAAACGGTTTGTTCTTTAAGTTTCAATTGTGAAATCTCTGATTCTTTCTGTAAATTAGATATGGCATTCTGTTTTTGTTCTAAATCAAATTTAGCCTGAAGTTCTTGAATTTGTCTAGACTTAACCGTATTATACAAGCTATCTTTTACTCTCAACAAACGTTTACTAAACTGATAGGCTTCCTTAAAATTTCCTGTTTCAGAAAATAACCGTGATAATAAAACGTAGTTTTCTTTTGATTTTTCTTTATCGCCAATAGCTTCTGTTATAGCTAAAGAATTTCTTAACCATACTTCGGCTTCTGTATAATTTTTTAGTTCTAAATAATTCTTACCTAATTCATGATAACTAAAGGAAAGTTCTCTTTTTTGGTTTAAACCTTCTCTTAAGTCTAAAGCTTTTTTATGATACATTAAAGCATCTAAATAATTACCTTTTAAATTTGATACTTTACCTAGAGACTCATAA